>NZ_JBIVGV010000014.1:78014-151619 GCF_044748865.1 Pseudomonas sp. NPDC089734
CCGGAGATTTTATCGCCCTTGTTGAACTGGCCAGAGAAATCTTCCCATGGGTTGGATTTGCACTGTTTGATGCCGAGGGAGATACGACGACGCTCTTCGTCGATGTCCAGAACCATGACTTCCACTTCATCGCCAACCTGAACGACTTTGGATGGGTGGATGTTCTTGTTGGTCCAGTCCATTTCGGAAACGTGTACCAGGCCTTCCACGCCTTCTTCCAGCTCTGCGAAGCAGCCGTAGTCGGTCAGGTTGGTTACACGCGCGGTTACGCGAGTGCTTTCCGGGTAGCGAGCCTTGATAGCAACCCATGGGTCTTCGCCCAGTTGCTTCAGGCCCAGGGAAACACGATTGCGCTCGCGATCGTACTTCAGGACTTTTACATCGATCTCATCGCCAACATTGACGATTTCCGATGGATGCTTGATGCGCTTCCAGGCCATGTCGGTGATGTGCAGCAGGCCATCGACGCCACCCAGATCGACGAATGCGCCGTAATCGGTGAGGTTCTTGACGATACCTTTGACTTGCTGGCCTTCCTGCAGGGACTCGAGCAGTGCTTCGCGCTCTGCACTGTTCTCGGCTTCCAGGACACTGCGACGGGAAACGACAACGTTGTTGCGCTTCTGGTCCAGCTTGATGACCTTGAACTCGAGCTCTTTGCCTTCCAGGTGAGTGGTGTCGCGCACTGGGCGGACATCAACCAGAGAACCAGGCAGGAACGCACGGATGCCGTTAACGTCGACAGTGAAGCCGCCTTTAACCTTACCGTTGATAACGCCCTTGACCACTTCTTCAGCTGCGAAAGCCGCTTCCAGAACAATCCAGCACTCGGCGCGCTTGGCTTTTTCGCGGGACAGCTTGGTTTCGCCAAAGCCGTCTTCTACCGCGTCCAGCGCGACGTGAACTTCGTCACCGACCTTGATGGTCAGCTCGCCAGCGTCGTTGTAGAACTGCTCGAGCGGGATGACGCCCTCGGACTTCAGGCCAGCGTGTACGGTTACCCAGTCGCCGTCGATGTCGACAACGATACCGGTAATGATTGCGCCCGGCTGAAGGTTCAGGGTTTTTAGGCTTTCTTCAAAAAGTTCTGCAAAGCTTTCGCTCATTTTAATTCCTGTTGATCAAGGGCGAAGAATACGCCCATCTGCCACGCCCCAGACAACGTGGGTTTCGTTCATATGAAAGGAAGCCTGCAGGACTCTATTCTGGTCGCCCGCACGGCTCCTTGATCATCCGGCGATATCGCGTAATGCGACTTCGCTCAGAATGCGTTCCAGCACCTGCTCGATGGATAATTCCGTGGAATCCAGCTGGATGGCGTCATGCGCCGGTCTCAGCGGGGCTACCGCTCGCTGGGTGTCACGCTCGTCGCGTGCACTTATCTCATCTAGCAGACTCGACAGACTAACATCATCGCCCTTGGCCTTCAACTGCAAGTAACGACGACGTGCACGCTCCTCGGCGCTGGCCGTGAGGAAGATCTTCAGGGGAGCATCCGGGAACACGACGGTTCCCATGTCCCGGCCATCGGCCACAAGGCCCGGCTCTTCCTGAAATGCACGCTGACGCTGCAGCAAGGCATCCCGCACGGCAGGCAGGGAAGCGACCTGGGAAGCACCGCTGCCGATCTGCTCGTTACGGATGGCGTGGGTAACGTCCTCGCCTTCAAGGATGATGCGCTGCCCCTGCCCGCCGGAAGCCGTCTCGAACTGCACGTCGAGGTGTGCCGCCAGCAGCTTGAGCGCTTCTTCGTTGGTCAGATCGACGCCGTGATTGCGCGCGGCGAAGGCCAGCAGGCGATAAAGGGCGCCCGAATCGAGCAGACACCACCCCAGATGCGTGGCCAGCAAGCCGGCAACAGTGCCCTTTCCCGAACCGCTTGGACCGTCGATGGTTATAACGGGTGCTTTGATTTTCACTTTTGATCCTCTTGCGCGACACGCATACCGACTTGAGCGCACAGCGCCAGAAAATTAGGAAACGATGTGGCGACGTTCGCACAATCGTGAATACGAACCGGTGCCGACGAACGCAGCGACGCAACGCTGAATGCCATGGCGATACGGTGATCGCCGCACGCATTGACGTCACCGCCGCCCATGGAACCGCCTTCAATGATAATGCCATCCGGGGTGGGCTCAACCTTGATACCCAACACCCGCAGACCATCGGCCATGGCCTGGATCCGGTCAGACTCCTTGACCCGCAACTCCTGCGCCCCGCGCAGGATCGTACGCCCCCGGGCACAGGCCGCGGCAATGAACAGCACCGGGAACTCGTCGATAGCCAACGGCACCAGGGATTCGGGAATGTCGATCCCCTGGAGTTCAGCCGAACGCACTCGAATGTCCGCCACCGGCTCACCACCGACCTCACGCCGGTTTTCCAGTGTGATATCCCCCCCCATCAGGCGCAGGATATCGATAACTCCCGTCCGCGTCGGATTGATGCCGACATGCTCAAGCAACAGCTCGGCACCCCGGGCGATCGAAGCCGCCACCATGAAAAACGCTGCCGAGGAAATATCGGCCGGTACCTCTATGCGAGTCGCCACCAGCCGGTGCCCGGACTCGACCGAAACCTTGTTGCCCTCGGTCGTCACCGGATAACCGAAACCACACAGCATACGCTCGGTGTGATCGCGCGTGAGTGCCGGCTCGCTGACCACGGTCCCGCCCTCGGCATACAGCCCCGCCAGCAGAAGGCAGGACTTGACCTGAGCACTGGCCATGGGTGTCGCGTACGTCAGGCCGGACAGCTTCCGCCCGCCACGAATGACCAGTGGCGGACGACCGTCGGCCGCCGTCTCGATGACCGCGCCCATCTTGCGCAGCGGCTCGGCCACACGACTCATCGGCCGCCTGGAGAGCGAAGCATCGCCCGTCAGGGTACTGTCGAAATCCTGCGCAGCCAGCAAACCCGACAACAGGCGCATGGAAGTTCCGGAATTACCCAGATAGATCGGACCGGGCGCAGCCTTCAGGCCTCGCATGCCCACACCATGGATCGTCACGCGCCCATGATGCGGCCCTTCGATCACGACCCCCATGTCACGAAACGCCTGCAAGGTCGCCAAGGCATCCTCGCCTTCCAGAAACCCTTCTATCTCGGTGGTCCCTTCAGCCAGAGACCCCAGCATGATCGAACGGTGGGAGATGGATTTGTCTCCCGGCACCCGAATGCTGCCACCGACGCTGCCACCGGGACTGGCGACAAACACCAGATCATCCGCAGTGGGAGCTTCCACATATGCACGGCGCGCCAGAATCTTGCCGAAATGCTCCCTGGCCATACGGGCACGGGTAAACACGCCCAGCAATTGACGTCCATCCCCCGTATCGACCGCGTCGCGCAAGGCGTCGAGGTCACTGCGGAACGCATCCAGCGTCCGCAATACCGCAGAGCGGTTAGCCAGAAAGATGTCGTGCCACATCACCGGATCACTGCCTGCGATCCGGGTGAAATCGCGGAAACCGCCCGCTGCGTACCTGAAGATTTCCAGGTTCTCGTTACGCTTGGCCAGGGAATCCACCAGACCGAAGGCCAGCAGATGAGGCAAATGACTGGTCGCGGCCAACACCTCATCATGACGTTCGACATCCATATGCTCGACATCCGCCCCCAGCACCGACCAGAGACGGTCGACCAGCGCCACGGCATCGGGATCGGTTTCGGCCAGCGGCGTCAGGATCACCTTGTGCCGCCGGAACAGCTCGGCATTAGAGGCCTCGACACCGCTCTGCTCGGAACCGGCAATCGGATGCCCCGGCACAAAACGGGCCGGCAGGCTACCGAACGCAAGACGAGCCGCCCTGACCACATTACCCTTGGCACTGCCAACATCGGTCAGGACCGCATTGCCCAGATCCAGGGGTGCCAGCAGCGCCAGAAGCCTTTCCATCGCCAGGATAGGAACAGCCAGCTGAATGACATCGGCGCCACAACACGCGGCTGCCAGGTCTTCCTCGCAACGATCGACCACTCCCAGCTCGACAGCCAGCTTTCGCGACTGAGGATCAAGATCGACCCCGACCACCTCGCGACACAGGCCACTCTCACGAACGCCCTTGGCAAAGGACCCGCCGATCAATCCCAGACCGACCACCACAAGCCGACCGATCATAGGCCGGGCTGATTGCACTGACATGACATCAACCACGCGCAAGAACCCTGGGTAACGCCGCCAGGGCAAAAAAATCGCTGCTCATCTGTCGCCCCTTCAAAGAACCGCTTTCGGGTAGGAACCCAGCACCTTCAGTGCAACGGCTTCTTGACTGATCTTCTCCAGCACCGCCTTGACCAGCGGGTCCTGGTGATGACCTACGAAATCGATGAAAAACACGTAGGTCCATTTGCCACTGCGCGAAGGACGGGTTTCGATACGAGTCAGGTCAATCCCGTTCTCGTGGAACGGCACCAGCAACTCATGCAGGGCCCCCGGCTTGTTGCTCATCGACACAATGATCGACGTCTTGTCGTCGCCGGTCGGCGGCACTTCCTGGTTACCGATGATCAGGAAGCGCGTGGAATTGTCAGGGCGGTCTTCGATCTTCTCGGCCAGACGCGTCAGGCCATACAGGCCTGCTGCCATATCCCCGGCAATGGCAGCGGAGTTCCACTCGCTCTTGACCCGCTTGGCCGCTTCGGCGTTGCTGGCAACGGCAACACGTTCGACATTCGGGTAATGGGCATCCAGCCACTTGCGGCACTGGGCCAGCGACTGCGCATGGGAATAGATGCGGGTGATGCTTTGGGTCTTGGTGTTTTCACCGACCAGCAAATGGTGGTGAATGCGCAACTCGACCTCACCGCAAATCACCATGTCGTGCTCGAGGAAACTGTCGAGGGTGTGGTTGACCGCACCTTCGGTGGAGTTTTCCACCGGAACGACGCCGAAATTCACGGCACCGGCCACCACTTCACGGAACACTTCATCGATAGCCGCCATGGGCAGGCTGATGACCGCGTGCCCGAAATGCTTCATGGCCGCCGCCTGGGTGAACGTCCCCTCCGGCCCCAGATAGGCGACCTTCAAAGGCTGCTCCAGCGCCAGGCAGGAAGACATGATTTCACGGAACAGCCGTGCCATCTCTTCGTTGCTCAACGGGCCGCGGTTGCGCTCCATGACGCGCTTGAGCACCTGGGCTTCACGCTCCGGGCGATAGAACACAGGCACTTCGCCTTCCGCCAGCGAGGACATTTTCACCCGCGCCACTTCCTGCGCGCAGCGTGCACGCTCACTGATCAGCTCCAGAACCTTTTCGTCCAGGCTGTCGATACGGACTCGCAGCGCCTTGAGTTCCTGCTCGGACATATCAGCCGTGCTCCTTCTCGAAATCTTTCATGTAGGCCACCAGTGCATTGACTGCATGGATGTCGACCGCATTGTAGATGGAAGCACGCATGCCTCCGACCGAACGGTGCCCCTTGAGGTTAAGCAGGCCGTTGGCATCGGCACCCGCCAGGAACGGCTTGTCCAGACGATCGTCGGCCAGACGGAACGGTATGTTCATCCAGGAGCGGTCAGATTTGTTGATCGGGTTGCTGTACAGCTCGCTGGAGTCGATGAAGTCATACAGCGTGCGCTTCTTGACTTCGTTGAGCTTGCCAATGGCCTCGACACCACCCTGCTCCTTGAGCCACTCGAACACCAGACCCGACAGGTACCAGGCCAGGGTCGGCGGCGTGTTGTACATCGAGCCGTTATCGGCGGCGACCTTGTAGTTGAGCATGGTCGGGCACAGCGAACGCGCACGACCGAGCAGGTCTTCGCGAATGATCACGACGACAATGCCGCTCGGGCCGATGTTCTTCTGGGCTCCGGCGTAGATCATGCCGAAACGCGAGATGTCCACCGGACGGGAAAGGATGTCAGAGGACATGTCCGCTACCAGCGGCACATCGCCAGTTTCCGGAATCCAGTTGAACTCGAGACCGCCGATGGTCTCGTTCGGAGCGTAATGGACATAAGCCGCATCTTTCGACAGCTTCCACTCGTTCTGCCCCGGAATGGCGAAGTAATCGTAAGGCTTGGCACTGGCGGCGACATTCACGGTGCCGTAGCGCGAAGCCTCTTCCATCGCCTTCTGCGACCAGATACCGGTGTCGATGTAGTCGGCCTTGCCGTTTTCCGGCAGCAGGTTCAGCGCGATCTGAGCGAACTGCTGGCTGGCACCGCCCTGCAGGAACAACACCTTGTAGTTCGAGGGGATGACCAGCAGGTCGCGCAGGTCCTGCTCGGCCTTGGTGGCGATGGACACGAACTCATCGCTGCGGTGGCTCATTTCCATCACGGACAGGCCCTTGCCATGCCAGTCCAGAAGTTCCGCCTGGGCACGCAGCAGAACAGCTTCAGGAAGCGCAGCAGGACCTGCGCAGAAGTTAAAGGCTCGCTTGCTCATATCCACTCTCATCAAATGCGTTGGGTCTTACGCGCTTCTTTATCGAAGCAGGCCGGCCATGACCCGAAGAATCACAGCCCCTGACCGCTTCTGCAGGAATGCGGGTTCGGTCACCTGACCGAATGTCGCAAGGGCTGGCTGCCTGAGATGCACATGCACACAGACGAGCCAGCCCTTACCGGATTTACGTTACCGCTCAGCCCTGAGATTCGTCTTCGTCCGAGACGGCGTCAACCTGCAGATCGTCAACGGCATCGTCCGCCTCGACAACAGACTCACCGTCAAACTCGTCGCCTTCGACTTCCGATGGCTCCTGGACACGCTCCAGCCCCACCAGCGTTTCGTCAGTGGCAAGCTTGATCAGCGTGACGCCCTGAGTGTTGCGATCCAGACGGGAGACTTCGTCGACCCGGGTGCGCACCAGCGTACCCTGATCGGAAATCAGCATGATTTCCTCGCCTTCCTGAACCTGGACAGCGCCAATCAGCTTGCCGTTGCGCCCCTTGGTGACCATGGCGATAACGCCCTGCCCGCCACGACCGCGACGCGGGAACTTGCTCAGCAGCGTACGCTTGCCGAAACCGCGCTCCGACGCCGTGAGGATCTGCGCACCCGATTCCGGAATCAGCATGGAAATCAGTCGGCCCTTGCCGATCTTCATCCCGCGCACACCGCGAGCACCGCGCCCCATCTGACGAACGTCGCTCTCGGCGAAACGGATGACCTTGCCCGCGTCGGAGAACAGCATGACTTCCTTCGCGCCATCGGTGATCGCAACGGCAATCAGGGTGTCGCCTTCCTTGAGCTTCAGGGCGATCAGACCGCTGGAGCGAGGACGGGAGAACTGTGCCAGAGGCGTCTTCTTGACCGTACCGAAGGCCGTCGCCATGAAGATGTAGGCACCTGTCGGTTCGGCAACCAGCTCCGGCGTATCGCCATCATCCTCGTCGACTTCCTCGGCCTCGACGACTTCACCTTCGATCACCGACTCTTCGGCATCTTCCAGCTCGTCATCGGCACCTGCGCTCTGCTGCAAGGCTTCAAGATCGATCGGCAGCATGGCGGTGATGTATTCACCCTCGTCCAGCGGCAGCAGGTTGACCAGCGGACGGCCACGGGCAGCACGGGATGCTTCCGGAATCTCGTAGGTCTTGAGCCAGTACACCTTGCCCTTGCTGGAGAACATCAGCAGCGTGGTGTGGCTGTTGGCTACCAGCAGGTGAGCGATGTAGTCCTCATCCTTGACGCCGGTGGCCGACTTGCCCTTGCCGCCACGACGCTGCGCCTGATAGACCGCCAATGGCTGGGTCTTGGCATAGCCGCCGTGAGAAATGGTGACCACACGCTCTTCTTCGGTGATCAGGTCACCCAGGGTCAGGTCCAGACGCGCATCGAGAATTTCGGTACGACGCACATCGCCGTATTCGGCACGGATCAGTTCCAGCTCTTCACGGATCACTTCCATCAGGCGCGTTTCGCTGCTGAGGATGCGGATCAGTTCACCGATCTGGTTGAGGATCTCCTGATACTCGGTGAGCAGTTTTTCATGCTCCAGCCCGGTCAGGCGATGCAGACGCAATTCGAGAATCGCCTGGGCCTGTTCGGGCGACAGGAAATACTTGCCATCACGCAGGCCATACTGCGGATCGAGGTTTTCCGGACGGCAGGAGTCAGCCCCTGCACGCTCGACCATCTCGACCACCGCACTGGATTCCCAAGGCGTGTTGATCAGCCCTTCCTTGGCCTCGGCCGGAGACGGCGAAGACTTGATCAGGGCAATGACCGGATCGATGTTCGACAGTGCAACCGCCTGACCTTCGAGAATGTGCCCGCGCTCACGCGCCTTGCGCAGCTCGAAGACAGTACGACGGGTAACCACTTCACGGCGGTGGCGAACGAACGCTTCCAGCAGGTCCTTGAGGTTGAGGATCCGCGGACGACCGTCGATCAGTGCAACGATGTTGATGCCGAAGACGCTCTGCAACTGGGTCTGGGCGTAGAGGTTGTTCAGAACGACCTCGGGAACCTCGCCACGACGCAGCTCGATGACCACGCGCATACCGTCCTTGTCGGACTCGTCGCGCAGCTCGGTGATGCCTTCGAGCTTCTTCTCTTTGACCAGTTCGGCGATCTTCTCGATCAGACGAGCCTTGTTCAGCTGGTACGGCAGCTCGGTAATGACGATCTGCTGGCGACCGCCCACCTTGTCGATGTCTTCAACGGTCGAACGGGCACGCATGTAGATACGGCCACGCCCTGTGCGATAGGCCTCGATGATGCCGGCACGGCCATTGATGACACCTGCGGTCGGGAAGTCCGGACCGGGGATGTATTGCATCAGTTCGTCGACAGACACTTCAGGGTTGTCGATCAGCGCCAGGCAGCCGTCGATGACTTCACCGAGGTTGTGTGGCGGAATGTTGGTCGCCATACCCACGGCAATACCGCTGGAACCGTTGACCAGCAGGTTGGGAATACGGGTCGGCATGACCGCCGGGATCTGCTCGGTACCGTCGTAGTTCGGTACCCAGTCCACGGTTTCCTTGTGCAGGTCGGCCAGCAGCTCGTGAGCCAGCTTGGTCATGCGGACTTCGGTGTATCGCATGGCCGCGGCGTTATCGCCATCGACCGAACCGAAGTTACCCTGACCGTCTACCAGCAGGTAGCGCAGCGAGAATGGCTGAGCCATCCGGACGATGGTGTTGTAGACGGCAGTATCGCCATGCGGGTGGTACTTACCGATGACATCACCCACCACACGAGCGGATTTCTTGTACGGCTTGTTCCAGTCGTTACCCAGTTCGCTCATTGCGTACAACACGCGCCGATGCACGGGCTTCAAGCCGTCGCGCGCATCAGGCAGTGCACGCCCGACGATGACGCTCATCGCGTAGTCGAGGTAGGACTGTTTCAGCTCGTCTTCGATATTGACCGGGAGGATTTCTTTGGCCAGTTCGCCCATGAGAAGCCTGATTCCTTTTTCTGGTGAAACTTCGTCTGCCCATGCGGGGCAGACAAAGCTCGCCGCTGCCGGCACTTGCCAGGCAACGACTTACGACAAATCAACGAGTTATGCCATGGATCTGCGCAATAAGGGCGACTACTGCTAGCGCCGTTGGAAACCGCCGGATGTTATCACAATCACTGTCACGCTCCTATCCTTTGAAAGCGTTGAAAACAGGGCCATTCACTCCATGCAGCCCGAGTCTCGCCTGCCTGCCCGCACGGCCGCCTCGAAGGACGGCCGGCAAGGCGGCAAAAACCTCAATGCAGGTGCTTGCGACTCATGAGCTGGAGCATCTTGGCCGTATCGGGGCGCTCGACGACGCCCTTTTCAGTCACGATGGCATCGATCAGGTCCGCCGGCGTCACATCGAACACCGGATTGAAGGCATCGACCTCCGCCCCCAGGCGATGCCCGCCCACTTCAAGCAGCTCGCGACCGTCACGCTCTTCGATGACGATGTCATCACCACTGGCCATGTCCATGTCGATGGTGGAGCTGGGTGCCACGACCATGAAGCGAACGCCATGATGCATGGCGGCGACGGCCAGTTGATAGGTGCCGATCTTGTTCGCCACATCACCATTGGCGGTAATGCGGTCGGCACCGACGATGACCCAGGTAATGCCTTTGGTGCGCATCAGATACGCAGCCGCCGAATCGGCATTGAGACTGACCGGAATGCCATCATTCACCAGTTCCCAGGCCGTCAGGCGCGAACCCTGCAGCCATGGGCGGGTTTCATCGGCATACACATGTTCGATCATGCCTTCCAGGTGCGCCGCCCGAATGACACCCAGCGCCGTACCGAAACCACCGGTAGCCAGGGCCCCGGTGTTGCAATGGGTCAGGACGGCCTGCAGGTTGCCCTGATGCTTGCGAATGAGGTCGGCCCCCAATTGCGCCATGGTCAGGTTGGCCTCGCGGTCGCTCAAATGAATGGCAACCGCTTCGGCCTCAAGAGCCACCAACGGATCCTCGCCCTCCTTGAGACGCTGCAGTCGGTCGCGCATCCGGTTCAATGCCCAGAACAGGTTCACAGCGGTAGGGCGTGAGTTCGCCAGCACAGAGAAGTCTTCTTCCAGTGCCGCACGCCAGTCGCCACCGGCAGCAAACCGGGCACGCGCGCCCAGCAGCACACCATAGGCCGCACTGATGCCGATGGCTGGCGCACCGCGCACGACCATCGAATGAATCGCTTCGGCCACCGCCGCAGCACTGGTGTAAGCGTGCCAGGTTTCCTCGAAGGGCAGCACACGCTGGTCCAGGAGATACAGAGTGTCATCCCGCCAATCGATGGCCTTTACTTTCTCTGCAGCCAATAGCCGATCGCGCATCGCCCAATCCATTTTCAAAAATCCAAGGCTTCATAATCAAAAGGAGTCGATTATAGCGAGCCGACCACAAAGACGCTCGGGTATACTTCGCCATCACCGCAATAAGCCCTGGAAGCCTTGACATGCCGAACGCCAAAGCCACGCTCGACCTTTTGCTCCTGCCTACCTGGCTGGTGCCGGTCGAGCCCGCCGGGGTGGTGCTCAAGGATCATGGCATTGGCATCCTGGACGGCTGCATCGTCTATATGGGGCCCAGGGCCGAAGCCCTGAAACAGGATGCCCGCCAGATTCAGGAGCTGCCCGGCATGCTGCTCAGCCCGGGGCTGATCAATGCCCACGGCCATGCCGCAATGACCCTGTTCCGCGGCCTGGCCGACGATCTGCCGCTGATGACCTGGTTGCAGGACCATATCTGGCCCGCCGAAGGCAAATGGGTCAGCGAAGACTTTGTGCGCGACGGCACGGACCTGGCCATCGCCGAACAGATCAAGGGTGGCATTACCTGTTTCTCGGACATGTACTTCTACCCCAAGATTGCCGCCGACCGCGCCCACAACAGTGGCATACGCGCTCAGATCACTGTACCGGTGCTGGATTTCCCGATCCCCGGCGCCCGCAATACCGACGAATCCCTGCACATCGGTGTCGAGCTGTTCAACGATCTGGCCCACCACCCGCGGATCAAGATCGCCTTCGGCCCGCACGCCCCCTATACCGTCAGCGACGAAAACCTGGAAAAGATCCGGGTCATCGCCGACGAACTCGACGCCATGGTCCAGATGCACGTGCATGAAACGGCATTCGAGGTGGAACAGGCCCTCGAGCAGCGTCAGGAGCGCCCGCTGGCACGCCTGAACCGGCTTGGCATGCTGGGGCCGCGCTTCCAGGCCGTTCATATGACGCAAATCAGCGATGACGACCTGGCTTTGCTGGTAGAAAGCAACTCCAGCGTGGTCCACTGCCCCGAGTCCAACCTGAAACTGGCCAGTGGCTTCTGTCCGGTGGAGCGCCTGTGGCAGGCGGGTGTGAACGTGGCCGTAGGCACCGACGGCGCAGCCAGCAACAATGACCTGGACCTGCTGGGCGAAACCCGCACGGCCGCTCTGCTGGCCAAGGCTGTCGCCGGTTCGGCAACGGCCCTGGACGCACACCGCGCGCTGCGCATGGCGACACTCAATGGCGCACGCGCCATGGGCATTCAGGCCGAGACAGGCTCACTGGAGATCGGCAAGGCAGCCGACATGGTCGCCTTCGATCTTTCCGGGCTGGAGCAGCAGCCGGTCTATGATCCAGTGTCGCAGCTTATATATGCCACCGGTCGCGACTGCGTGAAGCATGTGTGGGTCGCAGGCAGGCAGTTGCTCGACAACCGCCGCCTGACACGCATGGACGAGCAGGCGCTGCGCGAAACGGCCATTGCCTGGGGTCAGCGCATTTCCGGCAAGGCCGACTGACAGGCGACACGCATACATGACGGTCCGGCCGATGATCGCCTGACCGCTGAAAACGAATTTCAAGTTCAAGAGAGGCACCCATGAGCAACGTAGACCGCGCAGAAATCGCCAAATTCGAGGCACTGGCACATCGTTGGTGGGATCGTGAGAGCGAATTCAAACCGCTGCACGATATCAACCCGCTCCGGGTCAACTGGATCGACGAACGGGTCAATCTGGCCGGCAAGAAAGTGATCGACGTCGGCTGTGGCGGCGGCATTCTCAGCGAAGCCATGGCCCAGCGCGGCGCAACCGTGACCGGTATCGACATGGGCGAAGCCCCGCTGGCCGTGGCCCAGCTGCATCAGCTTGAGTCCGGCGTGAACGTCGAATACCGGCAGATCACGGCCGAAGACATGGCCGAAGAAATGCCCGGCCAGTTCGATGTGGTGACCTGCCTGGAGATGCTTGAACACGTACCGGATCCGTCTTCCGTGATCCGCGCCTGCTACCGCATGGTCAAGCCCGGCGGCCAGGTGTTCTTCTCCACCATCAACCGCAACCCCAAGGCCTATCTGTTCGCCATTGTCGGTGCCGAATACATCATGGGCCTGCTGCCACGCGGCACCCACGACTTCAAGAAATTCATCCGCCCTTCGGAACTGGGGGCCTGGAGCCGCGATGCCGGCCTGCAGGTCAAGGACATCATCGGCCTGACCTACAACCCGCTGACCAAGCACTACAAGCTGGCTTCGGACGTAGACGTCAACTACATGATCCAGACACTCCGGGAGGCATGAGCCATGCGCTTGAGAGCAGTTCTCTTCGACATGGACGGCACCTTGCTCGACACCGCACCCGACTTCATCGCCATTTCCCAGGCAATGCTGGCCGATCGCGGTTTTCCGGCGGTGGCGGACAAACTGATTCGCGACGAGATCTCGGGCGGAGCCAAGGCCATGGTCGCGGCCACCTTCGCCCTGTCACCGAACGACCCGGCCTTCGAGCCGCTGCGCCTGGAATTCCTGGAGCGCTACCAGCGTGACTGTGCGGTCCACAGCAAACTCTTCGACGGCATGGCGGAACTGCTGGCCGATATCGAGAAGTCCGGCCTGATCTGGGGCGTGGTCACCAACAAGCCCGTGCGGTTCGCTCAACCGATCATGGAACAGCTTGGCCTGGACAAGCGCTCGGCGCTGCTGATCTGCCCCGATCACGTGACTTACAGCAAGCCTCACCCCGAGCCTTTGATCCTGGCCTGCAACAAGCTTGATCTGGATCCGGCAAGTGTTCTGTTTGTGGGCGATGATCTTCGTGACATCGAGTCCGGCCGGGATGCCGGCACCCGGACCGCTGCCGTGCGTTATGGCTATATCCACCCCAACGACAACCCCGACCACTGGGGTGCCGATGTCGTGGTGGACCATCCTCTGGACCTGAGAAAGGTACTGGACAACGCACTGTGCAGTTGCTGACAGCCCGGGCCTTGAGCCCTGTCAGCGGTCTTGAGCCCCATTAACTCACTGAGGTTTTCCATGTTCGATTACTCCGCCCGCCCCGAACTGCTCAAGGACCGGGTGATCCTGGTCACCGGCGCAGGTCGCGGCATTGGCGCCGCAGCGGCAAAAACCTACGCCGCCCATGGCGCGACGGTCTTGCTGCTGGGAAAGACCGAAGCCAACCTGACACAGGTCTACGACGACATTGAAGCGGCAGGCCATCCTCAGCCAGTCGTGATCCCGTTCAATCTCGAAACGGCCTTGCCGCACCAGTACGACGAACTGGCAGCGATGATCGAAACCGAGTTCGGGCACCTCGACGGCCTGCTGCACAACGCCTCGATCATCGGCCCGCGCACCCCGCTGGAACAGTTGTCCGGCGAAAACTTCATGCGCGTCATGCACATCAACGTCAATGCGATGTTCATGCTGACCGGCACTCTGCTACCGCTGCTCAAGCTGTCCGCGGACGCCTCCGTGGTGTTCACCTCCAGCAGCGTCGGCCGCAAGGGACGCGCCTACTGGGGAGCCTACGGCGTATCGAAATTCGCCACCGAAGGCCTGATGCAGACACTGGCAGACGAAGTGGACAACGTCGCCCCCGTGCGCGCCAACAGCATCAACCCCGGCGCTACCCGCACCAGCATGCGTGCGCAGGCCTATCCGGGCGAAAACCCGCTGGACAACCCGACACCGGAAGAAATCATGCCGGTCTACCTGTACCTGATGGGTCCTGACAGCACAGGCATCAACGGTCAGGCATTCAACGCGCAATAAGCCCGCGCCCAAGATACCTGCTCCTGCCGAAAAACCGTCACGAGCAGGTGTCACCCCCGGGCAATGAGTCAAAGAACCGGCGAAACATTGACTCACCTTCTGACGATCAAAAAATAATCCATCAAGATCAGTCTGTTACGTGAAGCCTCGTGACATGGCACGACTTTCGCTCTGGCTCTGACAAGCCAGCAAGAGTGTGAGAGGAGTGAAGTCATGAGTTCCCCGAGCCGCCCCCAGACCATTGATTTCGACACGGCAAGATTGCAGCGGCAAGGCTCTCGCAATCGACCTGCGGCCCCTCTTGCCCCTGTAGATCTCCCCCGGCTGAGCCAGCAGCTCAGTCAGCAACTGCAGAGCAGCCTGGAAGCCGAAAAGATCCTAGGGTTCTTCTTCCACGGCGTTCAGCGTCTTATCCCGTTAAGCACAATGGCTTATCAGCATCAGGAAAGTGATCTGTACCTGCAACTGGGCGAAGACTCGCAGCACACGGCCTATTACGCCTTGCGCCATCAGGGCAAAAGCCTGGGTCACCTGGTATTCCAGCGAGCCAGCACCTTCACCGAACAGGAACTGAGCGATCTTGAGACGCTCATGACCTGCCTGGCATTTCCTCTGCAGAATGCACTGCTTTATCGCGTCGCCGTTCAAAACGCACTTCGTGACCCGCTCACCAATACCGGCAATCGCAATGCAATGAATCAGAGCCTGCCGCGGGAAGTGGAAGCTTCACACAGGCACAAGCAACCCCTGTCGCTGCTGATGCTGGATATCGACTTTTTCAAGAACGTGAACGACAGCTACGGCCACGGCACCGGTGATGAAGTGCTGAGGGTCATTGCCCATGTGCTCAAGACACAATTGCGCAACATCGACCGGGTATTCCGGTACGGCGGTGAAGAGTTTGTCATCGTGCTTTCCAACACTGACCGCGATTGCGCGGCGACAATCGGAGAGCGCCTGCGCAGGTCAGTACTGGAACTGGAGTTTCCCGGGCCGAATGCCGCCCTGAACATGAGCATAAGCCTGGGCTGCTCGACGCTGCTGCCGGCGGAGTCCGCCGACAGCCTGCTGCGTAGAGCCGACAATGCCTTGTACATCGCCAAGCGCGAAGGCCGTAACCGCCTGACGATGGCGGGTTAGGCTCCGACCGCCGCGATACGCTCACGCGAAGGCTTGACCTTGTCCTGCTGCATGCAGTTTTCCAGGAACAGGTACATATAGTCATAGCTTTTGATCGTTGCCTGACGCAGCTCGGCCTGCAACTGCACACTCGGATCGTTGCCCACCAGCGTGCAAATGATCTCCAGCGCTTCCCATGGATGGGCATCATCGTACTGGGCGTGCATCTTCAGCCACTTCATGGCCCGCTTGCGGGTTTCGGCCGGGAAGCCTTCGGCGTAGACATCAGACGAGCAGACCACCGCCGCCCACTCCCCTGTCGCCCCCTCGATGGCATAGTTGGTCGCCGCCATGGCCACAGCCAGAGAGTCCGACGAACTGGTCTGCCAGCACCAATGGCTCAAGGCATGCAACTCAGGCGCAACACGCTGGGCATGCAGGTCATCGACACTCACGCCATGGGCCTCACACCAGTTCACCCAGTAGTCGGCGTGGTTGAGTTCGACACGGATATTACGCATCAGCCAGCGACGCGCCATGTCCTCGCCCGGATGGCGACCGAAGCGGGTCTTGGTCAGGTTTTTCGCCATGTAGACGGCGAACTGCTCAACGACAGGCCAGCCACCGATCAGGTAATGGCGCATGATCTGGGGGCTCAGTTGCCCGTCACGCATTCTCTGGTAAAGCTCATGCTCGACCACTCTCGCCTTGGAAGCGCTGCAATCCTTGATCAACTGCTGCGCCCATTTCGGGTAACTGCTGGCTTCCATGAGTGGACCGGTTCTACTGAAAGTATCGATCACTGTGTGGCTCCCTTTTTTATGAGTTGTGCTGAATCAGGCTCGGCACCAAATGTCTGTATTGCACCTGTCTCGTACAGGGCCTGGTTTAATGCCCTTGCACACCGGCCATTAACGACGCCGGGCGCACGGGCCGGGTATAGAGACTCTCGCAAGTCAACAGCTCGGGACGACCGATCAGATAACCTTGTGCAAAATCCACACCTATTTCCTGCAATGCAAACTCGATCTGCGGAGTCTCGACAAACTCGGCGATCGTTTTCTTGCCCATGACATGACCGATATGATTGATGACTTCGACCATGGCGCGGTTGATCGGATTGTCGAGCATGTCCTTTACAAAACTACCATCAATCTTGAGGAAATCGACGGGCAGATGCTTCAGATAGGCAAAGGAAGACATGCCCGCACAAAAGTCGTCAAGAGAGAACAGACAGCCCAGTGCTTTCAACTCATTGATGAATTGAATGGCACTTCCCAGATCGGCAATCGCACTGGTCTCGGTAATCTCGAAACAGATCATGCCCGGTGCCACGCCATATGTCTTGAACTGCAACTTCAGGTAATCAAGAAAGGCCTCATCGCCAATACTGGAGCCTGACAGATTAATGGCACACAACGCCTGCGGAGCCTGATGCCTGACATCATTCGTACACTCTGCGATCACCCTGAATACGTTTTGCACGACCCAGCGATCCAGTGTCGTCATCAAGCCATAGCGCTCGGCAGCCGGTATGAAGCTGTCCGGTGAAACCATGCGGCCGGACTCGTCGCGCAGGCGCAGCAGGATCTCGATATGCCTGACCCCATCGCCAGGCGGCGTGATCGAGGCGATTTCCTGCGTGTACAGGCAAAAGCGGTTTTCATCCAGGGCCATGTGCAGGCGCTGAATCCAGGCCATTTCGCCGGAGCGCAACGACATGCCTGAATCATCGGGGTGGTAGACCTGAACCCGATTGCGGCCCTTTTCCTTGGCCATGTAACAAGCCATATCCGCCGCCCGAAGAGAAGCCTCCAACGTGACAGGAACATCGCCTATATGCACCAGACCGATACTGACGGTCGTCACGAAGGGCCGACCTTTCCAGACGAAGTGCAGGCTTTGCACCATCTGACGCAGGGTCTCGGCCATTTCATGCCCGGTGTAGGGCGGACAGTCGCACAGCAGGATGCCGAACTCATCGCCCCCCAACCGGGCCAGGGTGTCGCCGTCACGGATCCCGTGCTGCAACACCTTGCAAAGATGCCTCAACAACTCGTCGCCGGCCGCATGGCCATTGGTATCGTTGAGCAGCTTGAACTGGTCCAGATCCATGAACATCAGGCAATGACTGCCCGGTTGCGCATCAGAATGACTGAGCACCTGCTCCAGGCGACGCTCGAACTCACTGCGGTTGACCAGCCCGGTCAGGGCGTCATGAGACGCCTGCCATGAGAGATTGGCGATGTACTGGCGCTCCTGGGTCATGTCGCGCAGCACCAGAACGGCCCCGCTGATCACCCCGTCGCTGTAGATCGGCGACCCCACCAGATCGACCGAAACCGTGCTGCCGTCGAGACGCTGGATCGACTTGCCGCTCGCACTGCCACCCCGCAGCTTGCCACCGAGGATATGCTCCATCAGCGTCGAACTGTCCTTGCGGTCATTTTCATCGAGCAGATTGAACAGCGCCGCCAGCGGCAGGCCACAGGCCTGGCTGTTGCCCCAGTGAGTCAGCCCTTCGGCCGCCGGGTTCATGTAGGCGATGATGCCGGCAACGTCCGTGGTAATGACCCCGTCGCCAATCGACTCCAGTGTGATCTGCGCCCGCTCCTTCTCCAGTTGCAACGCATGAGCCATGACATGGCGTTGTGCGAGGAGCTTGTGGACACGCAACTGGGCCAGAAGGATCAGCACAAAGGCCGTAACCAGGTTGAGAATCACCAGCAGCCAGAGAATGAACCGCGAACCTTCCCCCAGCGCATCACTGAAGGCCTTGGCAATCGGCGTGACCCCTTCATTGATGGCGTTGATCTGAACGTGCCACTGCTGGGTCTCCTCCGGGGTCACAGCCCCTGATGCGATACGGCTCTGGATCGTGCGGGCAAGCCCGTCGAGCCGGGCAAGGTAGTCATCGCCCATGCTCCACCACTGAACGGCTTTCTGCATGTAGCTGACATCATGAAAGTTGCGGTACATCCAGATAATGCCGGAGACATCATCCGGATGGTTTCCGCCCTGAAGAATGGCTTTTTTCGCCTCCTCCAGCAGCGGCTCGGGCCTGTTCAGCGCCTCACGCAGGGCATGACCACTTTGCGGAACAGCAATGGCTTGCTGGTATTTCGCGTAATCACGCTCATCATGGCTGTTGGCATACAGCCCCAGATAGTAGATGGCGTCTTTCTGACCCTTGGACCAGAGACTTTCACCGACCACATAACTGCGCACCGCCGACAAGGTGTAGAGACTCACGCACCCCAGCAGCGCCTGAAAAAGCGCAACGGCCACGAAAGGCCACAGAATGCCCAGAAGACGAGGGTTCGGGAGGGACCGCGACTGCTCCATGGGTTCACTTCACCACATGACTGATTTGAAAGCCCTGACCAGAGCCTAGGCTAAATCCATCGACAGGGACGAGTGTTTTCCCGGATTTTGTGCAACACGCATCACTTCGGACAACGCCAGCCAGACAAAGCGCTGACGTCAAAATCAGATCTGTTGCAAATGCCCGTACAGCCTGGCGTAAAGCCCGCCTTCGGCAATCAGTTGCTGATGGTCGCCATCTTCGGCAATGCGCCCGCCATCAAAGACCAGCACCCGATCGGCCTGCTTAACCGCCGACAGGCGATGAGCGATGATCAAAGTCGTGCGGCTGCGCAGAAAACGCGCCAGGGCCTTGTGCAGGTTGTATTCGGTGGCCGCATCCAGAGCCGATGTCGCCTCGTCCAGAATGACCACCTTAGGATCGGACAACACCATTCGGGCAATCGCCAGACGCTGCCGCTGGCCGCCAGACAAGCGCACCCCGGAACGCCCCACGACGCTGTCCAGCCCCTCGGGCAGCAGACGGATGGCCGGCTCGAGCTGGGCGACCTCCAGAGCCTTCCAGCAGTCTTCGTCCGAGCAGTCGCGCCCCATGGTCAGGTTGGCACGCACGGTGTCGTTGAACAGTGCCGGATGCTGCAACACCACCGCCACATGCTCGCGTACCCGCTCCAGACCGATGTCCTGAAGGCTGGAGCCTCCAAAGCGGATCGTCCCGGTCTGCGCGGTATACAACCCCAGCAGCAACTGGACCAGGGTACTTTTGCCACCACCACTGGCACCGACTATGGCCACTTTCTCGCCGGGTGCAATCGACAGGTTCAGTTGATCCAGCACCCGCTCTTCGCCGTAGCCGAAACTCAGCCCACGCACGTCGATACTCACGGTCTCCCGCCCCTTGAACGGATCGACAACACCGGGGTATTGAGGCTCATCGTCGCGGGCCAGCAGCTCGTTGATCCGCGTCAGCGCCCCACCGGCGGCGTAGTAAGCGTATTGCAGGTTCAGCAATTGCTCGACCGGCGCGATCATGAACCACAGGTAACTGAACACCGCGAGCATCTGCCCAATGGAGAGATCCGAGAACAGCACGGTCAGCATCGCCGCGGCACGGAAAATATCGATACCGAACTGGAACAGCAGCCCGCTGGCACGACCGGAAGCATCACTCTTCCACTGCGAGTTCACGGCGTAATCCCGGACTTCCCTGGCCCGTTGCCCAAGACGCCCGAGGAAAAAGCCCTGCCGGTTGCCCGCACGCACTTCCTGGATGGCGTCCAGGGTTTCACTCAAGGCCTGGGTAAAACGCGACGTACTGTCGTTTTCCAGCTTCTTCAGTTGCTTGACCCGCTTGCCCAGCTTCACAGTGGCAAAGATCACCAGCGGATTGAACAGCATGATCAGCAGGGCCAGCTTCCAGTGCATCCACATCAGAATGCCGGCCGTTCCGGCCAGGGTCAGAATCGCCACCAGAAAACGGCTCAGGGTCTCGCCGACGAACTTGTCCAGCGTGTCCAGGTCCGTGACCAGATGCGTGGTGACCATGCCGCTGCCCAGGCTTTCGTATTCACGCAGGGAAATACGCTTGAGACGCTCGATAAGCCGCAGGCGAATGCGGTAGACGATGTCCTTGCCCAGACCGGCAAACAACCGGGCCTGCAGGACATTGAACAACAGTGCGCCACCGCGCAGGACCAGGGTCAGCAGCAGCATCAGGCCAATATAGCCCGCGGCCTTCTGCCCACTCTCGGGCAGGACATGGTCCATGATTCTGAGCGCGGCATCGCCGCGTCCGAGCAGGACCTCATCCACCAGCAGCGGCAACAGCAACGGAATCGGCACACTGCACAAGGTGGCCAGCAATGCGATGCCATTGGCAATCCAGAGCGCCTTTTTATGGCGCAGCGCCAGGCGACGAATTTCGGCCCAGCTCAGTCTGTCGATACCGGTGTCATGCGGCTTGAGGGAGGATTGACTGTCGGTCGGTTCTTCACGCACTGGCCGCACGCTCCAGCCATCGTCCGAGCAAGGGAGCCAGCGCTTCCAGGGGTTGGTAGCCATTGGTCAGCAATGCCAATTGCCCGTTGCGCTCGGCGAGCAGGGTTGGAAACCCGGCAATGCCCAGGCCTTGTACCCAAGCGAAATCGGATTCCGTCTCCGCTCTCAGTCCGGCGCTGTCGAAAGCATCCGCGAACGGCTGGCGGGCCAGCCCGGCCTGCTCGGCCAGTTCGACCAACAGCGGAGCATGGGTCACATCGCGCCCCTGAGTGTAGAACGCCTGTTGAATCAGCTTGACCAGCGCCCAAGCGCCCTGGGGGTCAAGATTGCGTGCCGCCGTCACAGCCCGACAGGCGGGCGTGGTGTCGTAGATGAAACCGTCCGGCAAGGCACCCTCGAAGCGGAATGGCTGGCCCGTGGTGTTCTCCACGGATTGCCAGTGCTCAAGGATGTAACGTCGCGTGGACGCATCCAGCGCCGTCGTACCGGAACGCAGGCCTCCCATGACCAGATGCAGAGGCACACCTCCCGCCTGCGCCTGCTGTACCAGTGCTTCGGCGACCGGGGCAAAACCCCAGCACCACGAACACATCGGGTCCATGACATAGATCAGGCGGGTAGACATGACTCAAGCCTCGGATTGCAGACGGTAGTTATGACCGATCGGATGCGGCTGGTTGCGAGCCTTTGCCAGCTCGATCTGCTTTTGCCGGTCAATCGCGCTGCGGCGGGTCTTTTCGCTAAGGGTGTTCCAGCAATGCGGGCAACTGATGCCGGGCGTGTAATGCTCGCTGGCACGATCTTCGGCGCTGATGGGTGTACGACAGGCATGACACTGATCGTAGTCCCCTTCGCTCAGGTCGTGACGTACCGTGACACGGTTATCGAAGACGAAGCACTCGCCACGCCACTGACTCTCTTCCTGAGGCACTTCCTCAAGGTATTTGAGAATGCCGCCCTTGAGGTGATAGACCTCCTCGAAGCCCTCGCCCAGCATGTAGCTCGATGCCTTTTCGCAGCGAATGCCGCCGGTGCAGAACATCGCGACCTTCTTGTGGACGGCCGGATCGAAGTGCTCCTTGATGTACTCGGGAAACTCGCGGAACGTGGTGGTCTTGGGGTCGATGGCGCCCTCGAAGGTACCGATGGACACCTCGTAATCGTTACGGGTATCGATCAACAGCACTTCAGGGTCGGTGATCAGCGCGTTCCAGTCCTTGGGTTCGACATAGGTGCCGACGCTCTTGTTGGGGTCCACGCCTTCGACGCCCAGGGTCACGATCTCTTTCTTGAGCTTGACCTTGGTGCGATAGAACGGCTGCTCGTCGCAGTACGATTCCTTGTGGTCGATATCGACCAGACGTGCATCGCTGCGCAACCAGGCCAGCAGGCCATCGATGCCTTCGCGACTGCCGGAAACCGTGCCGTTGATGCCTTCTTCAGCGATGAGCAGGGTGCCCTTGATGCCGTTATCGAGCATCGCCTGCAACAGGGGCTCGCGCAGGGCAACGTAATCGCTGAGGGTGACGAATTTGTATAGCGCAGCCACGACGATCGGCTGAGTCATCGGCTCTTGGGTCATGTAGCTCTCCAGGTGGTGACCCTCGCAAAGGGCCTACCGGATCAAAAATGGAAACGAAAACGCACCGGCCAGGCGGCGCGGTGCGGATTCTAGCAAAACAGGTGTCAGTCAGACATCAGGATATTAAGTCGCACAGGGGCGGCCGATGAAAGCCGCCCTTGCGAGTGGAACCGGACGCAATCCAGTCAGTGACCGCCGGCGCAGGTGGGCGAGGCCGGTGCCGCGCCGACCTTTGCCCATTCGTCAGGCGTATAGGTATGCAGCGCCAGTGCATGGAATTCGCCCATGAGGCTGCCCAGGGTTCCGTAGACTTTCTGATGACGCTTGACCGAGTTCAGGCCCTGGAACTGATCGCTGACCAGAATGGCCTTGTAATGCGTCTCCTGCCCCCGGCTGTGCATGTGGCTCTCGTCGATCACTTGCAGATGTTCGGGTTGAAGCAAGGCCAGCGTCGACTCGATTCGTTGTTGCATGGTCATGATGGAGCGGACCTGTCAGGGTTTCTTGGTAGCAGCCGGGGCTGCGGCTTTGGCGGGTTCCAGCTCGGCGGTCATGTCGGCGAGCAGCTTGTTGACCACCGGCACTGCGCTTTCCAGTTTGTTCTGGGTCAGCTGGGCCGATTGCTGAGCCATTTCAGGCATCTTGGTCATCACTTTCTTGCCCAGTGGAGACTGGTAGAACACGATCAGATCCTTCAACTCGCTCTCGGTGAAGTTGGCGGTGTAGAGCTTGATCATGTCCGGCTTGAGCTTGTCCCAGCCGATGGCCTGATTCAGAGCGGTGTTGGCCTTGGCCTGGTAGGTGTCCAGCAAGGGCCTCTTCGACGCGGGTGCCTTGGTTTCGGCGAAACGCTGGGCAAACATCTGCTGAACCTGTGCGTAGACCGGAGTACCCAGCTTGTCAGCATTGGCAAGCTTGAGGAACGTTTCGGCACTGGCATTATGACTGGCGGTGTCGGCGAGAACCTGGCCGCTGGCACAGACCAGGGCTACCGCAGTACAGATGGCACGAAGACGGGTCATCGAATTTCCTTAATCTGACAAACGAGGCATTACCCCAAGGCCGACCATTCTGCGCCCATGTCCGGTTTCGGCTCAACCCCCGGTTCACCCAGTGGTCAAAAACCCGCCAGCACGGGAACCCTGCCCTGCTATAAGTACCTAACCCCTCACGCACCTTGAAGGAGTATGCCCCGTGAGCCGTACCGAAACCGACAGCATTGGTCCGATCGAAGTCCCGGAAGACGCCTACTGGGGTGCGCAAACGCAGCGGTCGCTGATCAACTTTGCCATTGGCGATCAGTCCATGCCGCTGCCCGTGCTGCACGCCCTGACACTGATCAAGAAAGCCGCCGCCCGGGTCAACGACCGCAATGGCGACCTCCCGGCCGATATCGCCCGGCTCATCGAACAGGCCGCCGACGAAGTGCTCGCCGGCCAGCATGACACCCAGTTTCCACTGGTGGTCTGGCAGACCGGCAGCGGCACGCAAAGCAACATGAACGTCAACGAAGTGATTGCCGGTCGCGCCAACGAACTGGCCGGCCAGGGACGTGGCGGCAAGACGCCCGTTCACCCGAACGATCACGTCAACCGTTCGCAAAGCTCCAACGACTGCTTCCCCACCGCCATGCACATCGCGGCGGCACAGGCGATCAAGGAGCAACTGTTGCCCGCCATCGCCGAACTGTCCAACGGGCTCTCCGAGCAGTCAGCCCGGCATATCAGACTGGTGAAGACCGGCCGCACCCACATGATGGATGCCACGCCGATCACCTTCGGCCAGGAACTCTCGGGCTTTGTCGCACAGCTGGACTATGCACAGAAAGCCATCCGTGCCGCCCTGCCCGCCGTGTTCGAGCTGGCTCAGGGGGGAACCGCGGTGGGCACCGGCCTGAACGCTCCCAAAGGTTTTGCCGAGGCGGTGGCGGCAGAGCTGGCGGCCCTGTCCGGCCTGCCCTTCACAACAGCCCCCAATAAATTCGCCGCGCTGGCAGGCCACGAGCCATTGACGGCCTTGTCCGGTGCGCTCAAGACCCTGGCCGTCGCGCTGATGAAGATTGCCAACGACCTGCGCCTGCTGGGTTCCGGTCCCCGCGCCGGCCTGGCGGAAGTCAGGCTGCCCGCCAACGAGCCCGGCAGTTCGATCATGCCGGGCAAGGTCAACCCGACCCAGTGCGAAGCCCTGTCGATGCTGGCCTGCCAGGTCATGGGCAATGATGTGACCATCGGTTTCGCCGCCAGCCAGGGTCATCTGCAATTGAATGTCTACAAACCGGTCATCATCCACAACGTGCTGCAATCGATCCGGTTGCTGGCCGATGGCTGTCGCAATTTCAACGAACACTGCATCTCGGGCATGGAGCCCGACAGCGAGAAAATGGCCGAGCACCTGGAGCGCGGCCTGATGCTGGTGACGGCACTCAACCCGCACATCGGCTACGACAAGTCGGCCCTGATCGCCAAAAAGGCTTACAGCGAAGGGCTGACCCTACGCGAAGCCGCACTGGCACTGGGTTTCCTCACCGACGAACAATTCGACGCCTGGGTGCGACCGGAAAAGATGCTGGAGGCGGGAAGCAATGGCTGACCCCAAAAGTGGCGCAACACCTCTGGAAGGCAGCGGAAAACGAATCCTGATGGTTTACGGAACCCCGAAGACCATCAGCTTCTGCCATGCCCTGGGTGATGCCTACTTGCAGGGGGCACGCAGCGAAGGCCATGTGGTGAGAACACTCAAGCTCAGCGAGCTGACGTTCGACCCGATCCTGCACCATGGTTATGAACAGAGCCAGAACCTGGAGCATGACCTGCTCGAAGCCCAGCGTCAGATTCACTGGGCCGAGCATCTGGTCTTCATCTATCCCGTTTGCTGGGGCGGCCTGCCTGCCCTGCTGAGCGGCTTCTTCGACCGGGCTTTCATGCCCGGTTTTGCGTTCAAGGCCCATGGTCGCCGGCATCCCTCGAACGAACTGCTCAAGGGCAAGACGTCCGAGCTGCTGGTCACCCTGGACACCCCGCCGCGCTACTTTCACTGGATCTACGGCGCACCGGCACATCGGCAGATGACAAGAACGATCCTGGCTTTCTGCGGCATCAAGAACAAACGCCTGACCGAGTTTGCACCGGTCCGCACCTCCACCGAAGAACAGCGCCAGCAATGGATTCGGCAGGCCGTGCAGCTAGGCAAACGCTGAAACCGTAGGAGCGGATTCATCCGCGAAAACGGCATTCAGCCCTGTACCCTTCGCGAATGAATTCGCTCCTACGCTCCGGCCAGTCGCTGCCTACGGGCCTTCAAGCCAGCCATCAACGAGGGACCCAGGGCGGTCAGCGCCGAACCGGTCACCACCAGCACGGCCCCCCCATAGCCCAGCGCATTGATTTCCTCACGCTGTACATAATCCGGCCACAGCCAGGCAGCAACAGCGACCGAGAGCATCGTCACCAGAGGCGTCAACGCCAGGGTTGCACTGACACGCGAGGCTTCCCAATGAACCAGAGCCTCGGCAAAGGCACCATAGGCCACCAGCGTGTTCAGGCAACAGGCCAGTAACAACCACCCCTGCAAGGGACTCAACTGCAAGGCCTGCATCGGATGCGCCCAGGGTGTGATCAACAGCGCGCAGAACAGGTAGATCACCATCATGACCTGCACTGAATTCCACACCGTCAGCAATTGCTTCTGGCTCATGCCATAGAAAGCCCAGGACACCGCCGCCAGAAAAGCGATCAGAACGCCCAGGGTGTAATCGCTCAGGGAAGTGAACAGCTCCACCAGACGGTCATTGAAGAACAGGCCAAAGCCGACCATCAACACCGTCAGGCCCATGCCCTGCCCAAGACTGAATCGCTCCTTGAACAGAAAGATGCTGCCGAACAACAGCAGGATCGGCCCGAACTGAATCATCAACTGAGTGGTGCCCGGCGTCAGCAGCCGCAGCCCGACCAGATACAGCACATAGTTGCCGACCAGCCCGAACACCGCCAGAACCACCAGCATCTTGCCTTTGGTCCCCAGGACCTTGAAGCCCGGCAGACGACGGGTCGCGGCCAGCCATATGAACAGCATGACACCGGAAACCAGCAGCCTGAACCAGGTCACCGTCACCGGGTCCATCACTTGCAACACCTGCTTGAGCTTGACGGGCAGAATGCCCCAGAGAAAGGCGGTCAGCAGCGCAAGAGAGAGGCCATACAACCAGCGGCCGGAGGAAATGTGCATCGGTCGTCCCAGATCAGATAAAACAGAATCGTCAGTCTAGGCACAGATTTGTCGCACTCACAGATACAGCTGCACACATATAACGCCCCAAATTGTGTCATCGACCGTGATTACGCCGATACGTCTCATCCCCCATCGCCTCGATCTGCCCCTCGATCAAGGCATCGAAAGGCCGCAACAGCGCGGAAAACGAACACTCGGGCTCAAGCGCCTGCAAGGCATGGGTAATCGCTTCCAGGGTCGAAAGGGCATCCGGTCCGGGAGCCTTGCGCAAGCGATAGCGCGAAACCGGAACGGCCCCCAACATCACCCTGGGCAAGGTGGTCAGCAACGGATTGAGGTGAAGCAGCTTTCGCGCCTTGCGCCAGGTGCCGTCCGGAACCACCAGTAACGTCGGGACATCCTGACCGGTATAAGGCGTCAGCACCTGCGCCTCCTCTCCCGGAAACAACAGACGCGCCTGATAGCCGGGCGGGTTCAGCAAGGTTTCCAGATCGTCAAACACCTCGCCGACCACCAACTGCGCGTTGACCAGCCCCAACGCCGCCAGCCGTGCCGTATTCAGGGCGTGATTGACCTCACTGGGATGCTGCAACACCAGCACTCGCGTGCGGCTGTCCAATTGTGGAATCAAGGCACACAGACAGTGGTTGCCGGGGCGCAGGCAGCGCTCGCAACGGACACGGGACATGGTTCTCTCCTCAGGACGGATCAGAGCAGTGTCTTGAGCAGATCACGGAAAGTCTGGACAAGGTTTCACGAATAAAAGCGCAACAACGGGACAAACAGGGTGCACAGTCTAGCCGATACCGCCATCTTCCCTGAAGCCGGGCACCCGTCGTCCCGTCCGGAGCATGGATAAACTTGAGCTAGCCTGAGAACGAACAGGGCTGGTCCATACGCGGTTCCCCTGCTTGATCCCGAACAGATTGAGGCTTGGGGTTTTCATGAATCGCGAGGAAATCAACCAGAGGGTACTCGATGCGCTGGGCGTTATCCTGGTGGACAAGTCCCGCCTCGACGACGATGTCACCTTCAAGGCTCTCGTTCTGGACGAAGACGATATCAACGCGCTGTTCGGACGACTGGAGCAAGAGTTCGGCTTCGACTTTCCCGACTTCATAAAGGAGCGCGCAATCCATCGCCCCGAGCATCTTTCATTGCCGATGGTGGTGGATCTGATTGTGCTGATGCAGAAGCCGTAATCAGGAGCGCGCCGAGTAAAATACGGCAGCAAAAGAAGGCTAAGGCAGTTGAATGCAGATAACGGGACGCGGCCTTGCGTCCCGAACAGGTGAGCGCCTGCACTGATGACAGGTCGCGGTCAGTCAGTGACTCACCGACGTGGACGGCGACGCTCATCCTCGGCGCGCACAGGAATCGGTTGCAACTTGGGCCGCTCGATCAACCCCAGTGCAACGCCAAGATCATGGAGCCATTCTTGCAATTTGCTGTTCATATACGCCCCCTTGAGGGAAAAACCAGGCAACCGGCATATGCAGGCCGCTAATACTGATCATAGAAGCAAGTTTTCATTTAGCCGAGTCTCGCGGAAAACATTTTTCCGGATGGCAGCAATGTGACATCTCCGGGCCTTTCCTTCCAGCCTTTGCGACAGACGGTTTTGGCTGACCGTTGAGCCCACTACTCAGGCAGACGCATCAGCCCGTCTTCATCGGTCATCGCACGCTCAAGCAGGTCGGCAGGCAGACTTTTACTGGCACGAGCCCCCAGCAATTTGAGCTGTTCACTGCGACTGACCAGATTACCGCGCCCTTCCGTCAACTTGTTGCGCGCCGAGGCATACGCCTTGTCCAGTTGCTGCAGGCGAGCGCCGATTTCATCCAGATCCTGAATGAACAGCACGAACTTGTCGTACAGCCAACCGGCCCGCTCTGCAATCTCCCGGGCATTCTGGCTCTGGCGTTCCTGCCGCCACAGGCTGTCGATGACCCGCAAGGTGGCCAGCAACGTCGTCGGACTGACAATCACGATATGGCGGTCGAACGCCTCCTGAAACAGATTCGGCTCAGCCTGCAAGGCTGCCGAAAACGCCGCCTCGATGGGCACGAACAGCAGGACGAAATCCAGGCTGTGCAACCCTTCCAGCCGTTTGTAGTCCTTGCCGGACAGGCCTTTGACGTGATTACGCAAGGACAGCACGTGCTGCTTCAAGGCGGCCTGACCGATCACCTCGTCACCTGCCGATACATATTGCTGATAAGCCGTCAGGCTGACCTTGGCATCCACGACCACCTGCTTGTCGCCGGGCAGCATGATCAGCACATCAGGCTGAAAACGCTCACCGTCCGGCCCCTTGAGGCTCACTTGCGTCTGGTATTCACGCCCCTTTTCGAGGCCCGCGTGTTCCAGCACCCGCTCCAGAATCAGCTCCCCCCAGTTACCCTGGGTTTTCTGCCCCTTGAGCGCCCGGGTCAGGTTGGTCGCCTCGTCGCTCAGACGCAGGTTCAACTGCTGCAGGCGCTCCAGCTCCTTGCCCAGGGAAAAACGTTCGCGGGCTTCGTTCTGGTAGCTTTCTTCGACACGCTTCTCGAATGACTGGATGCGTTCCTTCAACGGATCGAGCAATTGCCCGAGCTGCTGCTGGCTGGTTTTGGCAAACCGCTGCTCGCGCTCGTCGAAAATCCTGCCCGCCAATTCGGCAAACTGCGCACGCAACTCGTCACGCGCCCCTTGAAGGTCGTTCAGCCGCTGCTGATGGCTCTCCTGCTGCTCGCGTAACTCGGCGCTCACCGCCGCGCATTGGGCATCGAGACGACGCAGCTCGGCTTCCTTCCCGGCGCGTTCGATATTCCAGGCATGGGCCGCATCGCGGCTGTTATCGCATTCCTGGCGCAACAGCTCCACTTCTCGACGCACAGCGGCCAGATCGGCCTGCCTGGCTGCATTCGCCTGGCTCAGATCACTGATCTCGTCCCGGCTGGCATCCAGTTGAGCGTTCAGACCGTCCTGTGCCAACTGCGCCATGCTCAAGCGCTCGTCCAGCAAAGCCGTGTCCGCTTTCAGACGGCTCATTCGCCGTTGCAATTGCCAGACTAACGCCAGCAGCGGCAATGCCGCCGCACCCAGCCCCAGCAACAGGCTGTTCATGTCCAAGGCCATAACGACTCCATGCATGTCGGCTCATTGCCTGAGGCAGTGCGCACAAAATGTTTACGAAAGACTCTGCAACCGGGATGGCGACTCAAGAAAGGCATGATAGGCATTGCGGGGGAAAATCGGGGGGACATCACTCTACTCTCTTTCTGTGCAAGATAAACCCTGCCCACCGCCGGTCTTGAGAACGGGACAATCCACAGAAGCTGTGGATAACTCAGTGGACAACCCCCCTTTAACCCCCGCAAACGTAGATGGAATGGGGGCTGCGCTTAAACTGACGATTTTTTCACCAATAAAAAAATCGATGTTTTTCATTGACTTAATAATTCACTACAGGAAATCAAACTCTTAGGCTCGTATGTGACAGTGATGTGGCAGCTAGTGCCGCTAATGTGCACAAATGAAGGTACGCCGACAGATTGAAAGCCTCGTCTGCATGGAAATTTATTTGAATATTCCCCTTCCCATTCACCGAATGTTCCATTAGGATGCGCGCCGTTAGTACCAAGCTGAAAATCAATTCCGGTCGACAAACCTATGTAACAGCCCTTTCTTCACATGAAAGCGATGCCGGTTACAAGAAATCGACCATCTCGATGGTTAAAAGCATGCGCTACGCAATACAACCCGGCAGTTGAACGGGCCACGCGTAATCATGATCTGCATTGACCAGCCTGCAATTGATCAGGATCTGCACCCCGAGCGTCGAACCTTTGCTCCCGTTGTGTTGCCTGCCCTCCTGAGTACCTACCTGTCAGCCCAGGCGCCATACGATAAAGTGCGCTTCAACTGACTGCCTTGTTCCAGTCAGGTTCTTCGCTTAGCCACACCTTGAATCCCAAGCCGGCCCGCGTTTACTGGAATCGTTATTGATGCACGGTATTGATCCGTGCCGTTTCAGGAAACACCTTCAATCATGACCACTCACATCCAGACCCGGGATGCCATCCGCACCCTTACCCACGCCTTCGCCCCCATGGACTGCCTGATACTGGCGGCCCGCAAAGGCTCTTTCAGTTTCACCGTCGTCAACGAGCATGGCATCGCCCGCCACAGCGAACGCCTCTATCCCGACCAGTACTCCAGCGCCGCGCCGCTGCAGGCCGTGATCGAGCGAACCCGCCTGGCGTTGAATGCCTGAAGCCCGCCCAACCCCGCCCCTTCAGGGCGGGGCGTCATACCTCTCCACCGTACCTTCCAGACGCACATTAATTGCGAACCGATCTATCGGATCGGGACCATGACCAGAAACGATGTAAAAACATAATTTTACATCCTGAATATGAGACTACACTTCAACTCGAGCGGCTCAGGGCCGCTTCCAGCGGACCCGATCCGATTCACCGCTGCCACGCATTAGGGTTCGCTGGCCATTATTTTGCGAGCTGACTGTCTTATGGGTATTGCAGCCATAGAATTGTGTCGTCACGTCATTCGCCCCACCCTGGTCTACCTGGATCGTCACAACACCTGTGCCGAATCGCTGCTATTGGGGATCGCCGCCAGCCAGTCATCTCTGGGCGATGCACTGGACAGCCGACGCGGACATGGCCTGTATCAAATCCCGGCACTTCGACACCGACAACTCTGGGACACCTATCTGGCACTGGACCCGGAGCTCGCCAGCCGCGTGCGGGGCCTTGCCAGCCAGCATGCCTTCCTGAGCGGCCCCCATCTGGAACTGACCGTCAACCTGCGTTACTCCACGGCCATTGCCTGGCTGATGATCGAAGCCCAGACCAGCACACTTCCCACTGAAGACGATGCACTGGCCATGGCCAGAATCTGGCGGCAGATATTTCAGCCCCAGGGACGCCTGCGGGATTTTGTCACCGCCTGGCATTCGTGCGTCGCGCCTCTTTATTTATCGCAGCAGGCCTGAGCCAGGAAAAATGAACTTCCGGGAAAACCTCTGAACCTGACTGGATTGTCCTACAAAAATAGCTCTAAACCGGCCTCTTCAGGCTATAGCGCACCACTTAAAATGTTGGTAATTTCCCACCCGTGATCAACAAGGAGTTCTAATAATGAGAATAACGACAAAAGCAATCCACAGGACAACACTTGGTCTGGCCATTAGCCTGGCCTCTTCGCAACTTCTCGCCTCCGGCTTCGCCATCAACGAACAAAGCATCAGCGGCATGGGTACCGGCTTCGCGGGCCGCTCCTCTTCTGCCGAAGATGCCAGCACCGTGTTCGGCAACCCGGCCGGCATGTCCCTGCTCAAGCGCGAACAAGTCAGCATTGGCGCAGCAGCCATCATTGCCAAGACCGATATCGATAACGGTCGCAGCACTTTCGGCGGCAGCAATGACGGCGACATGGTGCCTGTGGTCGGCGTACCGATGGGCTACTACGTCAAACCCATCGACGATCACTGGGCCGTGGGCCTGGGCGTCTATGTCCCCTTCGGCCTGGTCACCGACTATGAAAGCGGCTTCTCGGGTCGCTACTGGGCCGACAAGAGCCACGTACAGGTTGTCACCTTCCAGCCAACCGTCAGCTACGCCTTCAACGACAAGGTTTCCATCGGCTTCGGCCCGACCATCAACCGTATCGAAGGTGAACTGACCTCTTCGACCCTGAACGCCGGCTCGCTAGGCACCAACGACGGCAAGGTCAAGATCAAGGGTGACGATACCGCACTGGGCTTCAACGTCGGCATTCTGGTCCAGGCCACCGACACCACTCGCCTGGGCCTGACCTACCACTCGAAGGTCGACTACAAGCTCGAAGGCAAGACCAAGATCGAAGGCACAAGCTTCAGCATCTTCAGCGGCAACAAGTACGACGCCTCGCTGGATATCAGCACTCCTGAGTCGGTGGACTTCTCCATCACTCAGAAACTGGACGAAAACTGGACCGTCTACGCCGGCAGCACCTGGACACGCTGGAGCCGCCTGGAGGACATCACCGTCACCAACAGTGGTGTTCCTACAGCCCTCGGCGGCTCGAACGGGGCCATCGGCCGCATTTCCGAAGAGCAGAACTGGCATGACACCTGGGCTCACGCCATCGGTGCCTCGTACAAGGTCAACAAGGAATGGACCTTGCGCACAGGCTACTCCGTCGATCAGTCGCCGACCAACAACGTGAACCGTTCTCCACGCATTCCGACCGGTGATCGTCAGATCATCAGCTTCGGCGCTGGCTGGAGCCCGAGCGATGCGATCACCATCGATGTCGCCTATTCGTACCTGTGGGAAGACGAAGCCAAGATTCGCAACTTCAGTACCTCCAAAGGTGCCTACAGCGCTGACTACAAGAACAGCGCCCACGGTATCGGTACGTCGCTGACCTATCGCTTCTGATCCCTGTCGGGCACGCTGAAAAGCCTGCCTGACAACCATGAAAAAGCCCGCGCTCAGTGATGAACGCGGGCTTTTTCATATCGGTCATGGCTTTGAAGCGATGGCCTTTTCGATGGCCGCGATCAAGTCGGGATCGTCAGGCTTGGTCATGCTGGAGAAACTGGCGACCACCTTGCCCTGGCGATCGACCACGTATTTATAGAAATTCCAGCGCGGCGGATTGCTCTGCTCGGCCAGCACCTTGAACAGATGAGTGGCGTCATCACCCCGAACCGGCTGCGGCTCGGTCATGGTGAAGGTCACGCCATAGTTCACATAGCAGACCTTGGCCGTTTCTTCGCCATCCCTGGACTCCTGTTTGAAATCATTGGACGGCACGCCGAGCACTTCAAGCCCCTGCGCCTTGTAGCGCTGGTTCAGCTCTTCCAGCCCCTTGAACTGCGGAGCAAAGCCACAAAAGCTCGCGGTGTTGACCACCACCAGCGGTTTACCGGCAAAACGCTGGCAAAGATCGATGTTTTCCTTCGCCCGCAGCTTGGGCAACTCACCCTGTAGCAAAGGTGGACAGTCGGCCGCCATGGCAGCGCTGCCCATGCTGAGCAAGAGAACGGGGACAGACATCCAGAATCGTTTCATCAAGGCATCCCTACTGTGCTTTTCAGGTCACACGCTACTCTTTGCCGAGCCTGCACTCAACAGGCACCCAGCCCCAACTGCAAGGCTGCCAGCCCGACCTGCTGCCAGGCCCACCAGAGCAGCGCCAATACCGACGCCCCCGTCACGATGGCCGCCAACAAAGGCCATGGCCTGTTCACGCCGCCTCTCCTTGAGGTTGCAACCGGGCCACCGGCCGTTCACGCACAGGCCAGTTCAAGGCAGCAGCCATCACGCTAAGCAGGATGGAGATCTGCCAGATCAAGTCGTAGCTCCCGGTGTGGTCATACACGAGCCCGCCCAGCCAGCCGCCGAGAAAGGCACCCAGTTGATGGAACAGGAAAACAATACCGCCCAGCATCGACAGGTTGCGCACCCCGAACAGCGTCGCGACCGTTCCGTTGGTCAAGGGGACTGTCGACAGCCACAGAAGCCCCATCGCCACGCCAAACAGATACGCGGTTGTCTCGCTCAGCGGAGCCCACAGAAACAGCACAATCACCACGCCACGCAACAGATAGAGAGAGCTCAACAGCCTTGGCTTGGACAGCCGACCGCCCAGCCAGCCTGCGGTATAAGTCCCGAAGATATTGAACAGCCCGATCAAGGCCAGCACGGTGGTTCCGACCTTGGCTGGCAGATGCTGGTCCACCAGATAGGCGGGCAAATGAACGCCGATGAACACCACCTGGAAACCACAGACGAAAAAGCCCAGCGCCAGCAGCCAGAACCCGGAGTGCGAACAGGCTTCGTGCAAGGCTTCACGCAGGGTTTGTTCATTGCCCGGAGACGATGCCGGACGGTCCTTGAGCATGCCGACCAGCGGCAGAATCAGCGCGACCATCCCGCCAAGCACCAGCAAGGCACCGGACCAGCCCAGCCCGCCAATCAAACCCAGGGTACCGGGCAACATGGCGAATTGGCCGAACGAACCTGCCGCACTGGCAATCCCCATTCCCATGCTGCGCTTCTCGGCCGGCAAGGCGCGCCCTACAACCCCGAGAATGACCGAGAAGGACGTCCCGGACAGGCCGATACCGATCAGGATCCCGGCACTCAAGGACAGGCTTGCCGGTGAATCGGCCATGCTCATGAACACCAGGCCCACGGCATAAAGCACACCACCGACGAACACCACCTTCGCCGCACCGAAGCGATCCGCCAACGCACCGGCAAACGGCTGCGCCAGCCCCCACATCAGGTTTTGCAGGGCGATGGCAAAGGCGAAGACTTCACGCCCCCAGCCAAAATCAGCACTCATGGGTGCCAGAAACAGGCCGAAGCCATGCCGCGTGCCAAGAGAAAGGGCAAGAATCAACGCACTGCCCAACAGAATCCAGCCACTGGTACGCCATACCGATGTCATTCTTCTTATTCTCCCTGTGGCTCGATGAGCAAGATTTGCGTGGATATGCCCGCAAATAATTGAAACAGGAAATTACGCCTCGCTGGCCGACCCTGTCAATGAAGGAAATACAGAGCCAGCCCTTCTGTAGGAGCGAATTTATTCGCGAGAGGCCCGTTGAAGCTAAAGAAAATCGATAGCCCTCAATGACGTCTCGCGAATGAATTCGCTCCTACAGGGTGATTGCGAACGCCAGCAACACCGCCACTTCCAGCAGTTCCAGCAGCGCTCCGGCCGTGTCGCCGGTCGTGCCGCCCAGTCGGCGCAGCATCAATAGGCGCAGGTAGAAGAAACAGCCTGCGGCCACCATCACGGCAATCAACCCGGCCCACCCGGCCAGCAGCACACAGGCAACAGCACTGAGCAACAGCACGATCCGTGCATCCCGGCGTGGCAAATGGTCAGCCAGCGCCTGCCCCAATCCACCGGCCCGCACATACGGAGTCGTCAGAAACAACCCCAGCATGGCACTGCGCCCGATCACCGGAGCCAGTAACAGCGCAACGCTGTCATGGCTTTCGATCAAGGCCAGGATCGCGGTGAACTTGAGCAACAGGACCAGTACCAGCGTGACCACTGCGATGGGTCCACTGCGCGGGTCTTTCATGATGCTCAGGGTTCGCTCGCGGTCGCCAAAGCCCCCCAGCCAGGCATCGGCACTGTCGGCCAGGCCATCAAGGTGCAATCCACCGCTGAGCAACACCCAGGCCGTCAGCAGCAGCGCCGCATGCAACATGAGCGGCACACCGCCAAGCACGCTATTCAAGGCCATCAGCAATACGCCGAACAGCACGCCCACCAACGGATAGAACAACAGCGAGCGACCCAATGCCGACGGCTCCGGCATGCCGGGCAGACGAATCGGCAGACTGCTGAGAAATTGCAGGGCGATCCAGAACGGCAACATGTCAGGCCTCCGTCAACACGCCGCCGGCGCCGACATTGATACTCAGCAACGCCCCATGGCCGACCACGACCTGCAACAGTTGCTCGCGAGGCAGGCCCCGCGCCTGAGCCAGCAAGAGGCGCATCACGCCCCCATGACTGACCAGCAACACCCGCTCACCGGCATGGCGTTGATACAAACACTCCACGGCTGCCAGCACGCGTGCCGAAAAGTCCACGACCCGCTCGCCATTGGGTGGCGTGAAAGCGTAGGGGTCTTCCCAGAACAACCCCAGACCTTCAGCATCGGTTTCCATCAGCTGTGCGGCGCTGTGACCTTCCCAGTCGCCGAAATGCAGCTCCTGCAGATCAGGCTCCAGATTCATCGGCAGCCCCAACTTGCCAGCCAGCTCTTCGGCGAAGCGGGCACAACGCTGCAAGGGCGAGCTGACGATGCGGGTCCACGGCCCGGCTTGCGCAACCGCCGCCCGCATCTGCTCCCAACCGGCCTCGGTCAAGGCATCGTCCAGACTGCCGCGCATGCCGCCACCCAGTTCGGTTTCGCCATGGCGCAGCAGGTCAAGGCGCAACGTCATGCCGGGCGATCCGCTACGGCGGCTTCGGCAAAGGTCGCCATGCCGTTGTGCAGCTCACAGGCCAGACGCACCAGCGGCACGGCCAGGGCAGCACCACTGCCTTCACCCAGACGCAGCCCCAGATCCAGCAACGGCTCGGCCTGCAAACATTCAAGCAGATGGCGATGCCCCGGCTCGGCCCCACGATGCCCGAACAGCAGCCAGTCGCGGCAAGACGGATTCAAACGCACAGCGACCAAGGCCGCCACGCTGCAAATGAAGCCATCGACCAGAACGGCGATGCCTTCCTGCGCACAGGCCAGATAGGCCCCCACCAATGCCGCGATCTCGAAACCGCCCAGGCAGAACAGGCTTTGCAACGGGTCGCCCGCCTGCTCGGCGTGCAGGGCCAGAGCGCGCTCGATGACCTGAGTCTTGTGCTGGACGCCCTCGGCATTCAGGCCGGTCCCCGGCCCCACCAGCAACTGAGCGGAACATTCCAGCAATGAACACGCAACCGCACTGGCTGCCGTGGTATTGCCGATCCCCATCTCGCCACCGATGAACAGTTCACTGCCCGCAGCCTTGGCGCGCAATACACTGTCGCGTCCTGCCTGCATCGCCGCCAGGCCTTGCTCGACCGTCATGGCCGGACCCTGAGAGAAATTGGCGGTGCCGGCACCGATACGCACATGACGCACGCCGGGAAAGTCCACCGGTGACACAGTGCCCAGGTCCACCACGTCCAGTTGCGCCGATAACTGTCGGGCCAGCACGCTGATCGCAGCACCGCCGTTGACGAAGTTGTGCAGCATCTGCCCGGTCACGGCCTGCGGATAAGCCGACACGCCCTCCGCCACGACACCGTGATCACCGGCAAAAATCGCAATCCACAACTGATCGGCACGCGGCTTGACGCGACCTTGCAGGCCTGCAAGCTGAACGGCCAGACGCTCGAGCTGGGCCAGCGACCCGGCCGGCTTGGTCAGTTGCTGCTGACGAGCCAGCGCAGCTTCGCGCATGGGCACATCAACGGCCCGGGCAGGCGTGAGCCACCAGGAATTACTCATAATGCGGTTCCTTTCAAGGTCAGGGGCAAGCCAGCCACCGTCAGCACGACACGCTGACAACGCTCGGCAATGGCCTGATGCAACAAACCGGCTTCATCGACATAACGACGGGTCAACTCCCCCATCGGTACGACGCCAAGACCGGTTTCATTGCTGACAAAAATGATTTCGCCCGGCAGGTCGCCCAGGCATTCCAGCAGCGTATCGCGCTCCCGGGACAAACGTTCAGGGTCGTCGAGCATCAGCAGGTTGGTCAGCCACAGCGTCAGGCAATCCACCAGCAGACAATGCCCGACCGCAGCGTTTTCCTTCAGCACACGCGCCAGTTCGACCGGCTCCTCGATCAGGCCCCAGGTGTCGGGGCGACGCTGGCGATGGGTGGCCACGCGTTGATTCATCTCGCCGTCCAGCGGCTGGCTGGTAGCGACGTAAATGACATCAAGGTTCGATTCCGTCGCCAGCCGTTCGGCCAGACGGCTTTTACCGGAGCGGGCACCGCCGAGGATCAATTGCCGCATTCAATTCTTCTCCAGACCGCACAGCTCACGCAGCAGCGCACCATCGAGATGCTTTTCCACCAGATCGGCCAGACGCTCGATATCCCGCTCACGCAGGCCGTGATAGTCGACCTGTTGCACATCCTGCAAACCGGCCCAGCGCAACAGAGCGCTGCAAGCCGCTGGCGACTCGAACAGACCGTGCAGGTACGTGCCAAGAACCTGCCCATCCGCGCTCTGTGCGCCGTCACAACGACCATCGTCCAGATGCACCGCGGCACTTTCCAACGCAGTACCACGGGTCACACCCGCATGGATTTCATAGCCACAGACTTCGGCATTCTCCAGTGCCAGACGGCCGCGCACATTACACAATTGCTTCTCGGCTTCCAGCTCGGTGCTCATGTCCAGCAGCCCAAAGCCCGGGCTGGAACCTGCCGCGCCTTCCAGCCCCAATGGGTCATGCACCTGCTGACCCAGCATTTGCAGGCCGCCACAAATACCCAGCAGCTTGCCGCCATAGCGCAGATGCCGGGCAATGGCGGTCTCCCAGCCATTGGCACGCAGATACGCCAGGTCGCTGCGCACGCTTTTCGAGCCCGGCAGGATGATCAGGTCGGCTGGCGGCACAGGCTGGCCGGGGCCGACAAATTGCAGATTGACCTGCGGATGCAGGCGCAACGGGTCGAAATCGGTGTGATTGCTGATGCGCGGCAGCACCGGCACCACCACATTCAGAACCTGCTCGGCCTTGTCAGTCTGGCGTCGGTCCAGCCCATCCTCGGCCTCCAGATGCAAGTCCATGACATAAGGCAAAACCCCCACCACGGGCTTGCCGGTGCGGGCTTCCAGCCAGTCCAGCCCCGGTTGCAGCAAGGCAATATCACCACGAAACCGGTTGATCACAAAACCTTTGACCCGGGCCTGTTCGCTGGGCGACAGCAACTCCAGCGTACCGACCAGATGCGCGAACACCCCGCCGCGATTGATGTCGGCCACCAGCAGCACCGGGCAATCCACGGCCTCGGCAAAGCCCATGTTGGCGATGTCGTTCGCCCGCAGATTGATCTCCGCGGGCGAACCGGCCCCTTCGACCATGATCACCGGATACGTTGCCCCAAGCCGCTGGTGCGACGCCAGCACCGCCTGCATGGCGATTTCCTTGTAGCCGTGATACGCCACGGCATTCATGGTAGTGACGGCACGGCCATGAATGATGACCTGTGCACCGGTATCGCTGTTGGGCTTGAGCAGCACCGGATTCATGTCGGTGTGGGGCTCAAGCCCGCATGCCTGGGCCTGCACCGCCTGGGCACGACCGATTTCCCCACCGTCGGCCGTTACGGCGCTGTTGAGCGCCATGTTCTGCGGTTTGAAGGGCACCACCTTGACACCCTGCCGCGTCAGCCAGCGGCAAAGGGCCGTTACCAGCGTGCTCTTGCCGGCATCGGAAGTCGTGCCTTGCACCATCAACGTGGTCATGGGGTTTCCTTGCGGTATTCAAGCAGTACATGTTCCAGTCGCACCCAATCGGCCTCTTCATGCGGCAAGCCGAAGCGCACACTGGAATCCGGACCGTCGCCGGCAAACAGGCGCAGCAACACACCCCGCCGGGCACAGAATTCATGAAGTGCCTGCGCCTGCTCCGTGACCACCCACTGGAACAGCGCACAGCCACCCCGAGGATTCAGGTCGTACTTGCCCAGCAATGCCAGCAGCCGCTGACTGGCCTGTTCGCAGCGCAGACGCTGACGGGCCTGCCCTTCCAGATCGCTCAGGCATATTTGCCCGAGCATTCTTGTCGGTCCACTGACCGCCCAGGGCCCGATCTCACGCGCCAGCGACTTGAGCAACCCCGGCTCGGCCAGTACAAAGCCCAGCCTCACACCGGCCAGCCCGAAGAACTTGCCGAACGAACGCAGTACGATCAGGCCGATACGCCAGGTTTCAGCCGCCAGACTCAGGGCCGGCGTGTTGTCCATGAAGGCTTCGTCGACCACCAGCCAGCCACCGCGCTCGGCCAGACGGGTATGCCATTCCAGCAGACGCTCTGTCGTCAGGTGCAACCCCGTAGGGTTATTCGGGTTGACGACCACCAACACATCGAGGCTGTCCAGGAAGTATTCCACTTCATGTTCCAGCACCTCTCGCACCAGAAACCCGCTCTTGCGCCAGGCATGGGCATGCTCGGCATAACAGGGCGACAGCACCCCGACCTTGCAGGCGCTGCGCACCCGAGGCAGGGCCTGGATCGCCGCCTGCGAACCCGGCACCGGCAGCACACGAGGTACGCCGTAATAGGCACAGGCGGCCGCTTCCAGACCATCATCGACTTCCGGCAAACGCGCCCAGGCCTGCAAGGGAATCTCGGGAATCGACCATGCCCAGGGCGCGATGCCTGTGGAAAGGTCCAGCCAGTCCGCCCGATCGATACCGTAATGCTGCGCTGCCGCCCGCAGGCGGCCACCGTGCTCAAGCATAGAATTCAGCTCCGACACACAAGACCAGCAACCACAACCAGACCCCTCGTTGCACCAGTTGCCAGCCACGGTCGATCGATCCGGCATCGGCCGGCGTACCTTCACCCAGTGGCGGGCGCTGATGCAGCTCACCGTGATAAATGGCAGCGCCACCCAGCTCGACACCCAGAGCTCCCGCGCCAGCCGCCATCACCGGACCGGCATTGGGGCTGTCCCAGGTCGGCCCCTGCGTGCGCCAGCAGCGCAAGGCCAGTCGGGTCTTGCCCAGAACGGCGTAGGTCAAGGCCACCAGACGAGCAGGAATATAGTTGAGAAGGTCGTCGATTCGCGCCGCTGCCCAGCCGAAACGCTCGAAACGCTCGTTGCGATAACCCCACATGGCATCCAGCGTATTGCTCAACCGGTACAGCACCACGCCGGGCGCGCCCGCCACGGCAAACCAGAACAGAGCGGCAAACACCGCATCACTGCCGTTCTCCAGCACCGACTCGGTGGCAGCCCGCGCCACTTCGGTCTCATCCAGCTCGCTGGTCTGACGGCTGACCAGATAACCGACCCGTCGCCGCGCCTCCTCCAGATCATCCGAGCGCAGGGCCTGAGCGACAGGCTCGACATGCTCCCCCAGGCTGCGCAGACCCAGCGCACAATACAGGGCCAGAATTTCCACCAGCCAGCCGATATACGGCAACCAGCTCAGGATCGTCGCCAACAGGGTCAAGGGCACCACGGCCAGAAACCAGGCCGTCACCCCATGACTGCGCCAGCCACGGCCGCCCGAGTTGAAACGCTGTTCGATGCGGTCCGCCAAACGGCCGAATGCCACCAGCGGATGCGAACGTTTCGGCTCGCCCAGCAGCGCATCCAGCGCCACCCCGGCAACGCTCAACAGCGCCACACTCATTGACTCACTCCCCATTGATTCTCGTACAGCAACTCATTGAGAGGCCGGGCCTGTGCCCAGCCCTCCAGCACCAGCATGGGCGCCGGATAAAATTCCTTGACCGGCCCCAGGCACAGAATCGCCAGCGGCTTGGCCCCGGCAGGCATCCCTAGCAGGCTGGCCAGTTCCACCGGGTCGAACAACGATACCCAGCCCATGCCCAATCCTTCGGCACGCGAGGCCAGCCACAGGTTCTGAATGGCACAGGACAAGGACGCCATGTCCATTTCCGGCAATGTCCGCCTGCCGAAAATATGCTTCTCTCGATCGTCCATCAGCGCCGCCACCAGCACTTCGGCGCAGTCGCTGATGCCTTCGACCTTGAGCTTCATGAATTCATCGGCTCGCTCGCCCAGGGCTTCGGCAGTGCGTATCCGCTCTTCTTCCACCTGCTGCTGCATTTTCGCCCGCAACGCCGGGTCGCTGATGCGAATGAAGCGCCAGGGCTGCATCAGACCGACGCTGGGGGCCTGATGGGCAGCCTCCAGCAAACGCGCCAGCAATTCCGGCGCAACCGTGCCACCGGTGAAGTGGCGCATGTCGCGACGCTCGGCAATCGCACGGTATACCGCTTCCCGCTCCTGAGGGCTGAACGCTTGATCGGTCATGGTGTGAACAGCGCCGCAACCGCTTGAGGATTGGAAGGGAAATAGAAATGCACGTAAGAAGCCGTCAGACGCCCCTCACGGTACACCGCCTCTGCGCCTCGCCCGCCATTGGGGCTGACGCCACGGGCAATGGGTTGCAACGCCGTGCTGGTCAGGGAGTGGTGATAGGTATGACCGCGCAGCAAACCTTCAGGCAGCTCGACCGCCTGCAAGGCCAGCGCCGCCAGACGGCTCTGCATCACAGCCTCACCGCTCAGCAACCCCACAAGCCCAGCACGTTTGCCCTCGACATCGGTCAGGCCGTCGAGCAGGTACAACATGCCGCCGCACTCGGCCAGAATCGGTTTACCCGCCTGATGATGGGCACGAATCGCCGCCAGCATCGGCGCGTTTTCAGCCAGCGCAACATGGTGCAGCTCGGGATAACCACCCGGTAGATACAGGCTGTCGGCTTCGGGCAACCGGCTATCGCGGATCGGCGAAAAAAACGACAGCTGCGCGCCCATGGACCTCAGCAGATCAAGGCTTGCGCCATAGGTAAAGGCAAAGGCTTCGTCACGGGCCACCGCGATACGCACGCCAGCCAGCAAGGGCTCGACCGGCACCGGGTCCGGTGCGTTGAACATCACGGCGGGTGGCAATGCCACTTCGCAGGTGCTGGCCAAGGCATCGGCAGCCGCATCCAGACGCAGGTCCAGATCATTGAGTTCGCTGGCCTGTACCAGCCCCAGGTGGCGACTGGGCAACTCAATACCGGTTTCACGGGAGAGCGCGCCATACCAGCGCAAGCCTTCGGTCAGGCTGCCTTCCAGCAGCTGCGCATGACGCACAGTGCCGACACGATTGGCCAACACGCCGGCAAACGGCAGATCGGGCTGATAACGTGCCAGCCCCAGCGCCATGGCCCCGAACGTCTGAGCCATGGCCTTGCCATCGATCACGCCCAGGACCGGCACACCGAAGTGACGCGCCAGATCGGCACTGGAGGGCGTGCCGTCGAACAGCCCCATTACGCCTTCAATCAGGATCAGGTCCGCTTCGCCAGCCGCTTCCCACAGTAGACGGCGACTTTCATCGGCGCCCACCATCCACAGGTCCAGCTGATACACCGGCGCACCGCTGGCCCGCTCCAGAATCATCGGGTCCAGAAAATCCGGCCCGCACTTGAAGACCCGGACCTTGCGGCCCTGATTGCGGTGCAGGCGTGCCAGCGCTGCGGTGACCGTGGTCTTGCCCTGCCCGGACGCGGGCGCGGCAATCAATACTGCCGGGCAATGACGCGGCGCTCTCATACGGGGTTACTCACAACTCAATGCCTTTCTGCGCACGAATGCCAGCCTGGAAGGCATGTTTGACCACGCCGATTTCGGAAACGGTGTCGGACAGGTCGATCAATTCGGGTTTGGCGCCACGGCCAGTGATCACCACATGTTGCATGGGCGGGCGGGCCTGCAGGTCGGTCAGTACCTGCTCCAGATCCAGATAACCGTGCTTGAGGGCGATATTCAGCTCATCGAGAATCACCAGGCCAATGCTCGGGTCGCGCAGCATTTCACGGGAAACCTCCCAGGCGGCTTCGGCAGCGGCGATATCGCGCTGGCGGTCCTGGGTTTCCCAGGTGAAACCCTCGCCCATCACGTGGTAACGCACCTGCTCGGGAAAACGCCGGAAGAACAGTTCTTCTCCGGTGCTGTTGCGGCCCTTGATGAACTGCACCACGCCACACTGCATGTCATGCCCCATGGCCCGGGCCAGCATACCGAATGCCGAGCTGCTCTTGCCCTTGCCGTTGCCGGTCAGGACCAGCAACAGGCCACATTCATTGGGAGCGCTGGCAATGCGCTCATCCATTACCGCCTTCTTGCGCTGCATGCGCGCCAGATGGCGTTCGTCACGTTCGGGGGATTCGTTCATCTCAGCTCTCCGCTCGAGGGCACGCGAAAGCAGACGGAAGGACAGCACTGGACAGCACGGCAAGGCCCTGCGCAGAGCATCGCCCGCCGTGATGCTGTTGAGTGGATCAGGCCGGTCTCCGGGCTCATGAGCAGGCATCTGCCTTCACTGCGCGCCTTCCCGTGTTGACAGACACAGTGGCATCGAGCGCAGCCTTGACTCATTTACCGTTGCGGGGGCAGCGCCGGGATCGGCGTTAGGTTTTGTACGTAAAGTGGCTGCGCTCGGTCAGGCGGCGTTAAAAACCGGCTCAGAATGCTCATTGACAACCAGTCAACTCCGCTTCCTCGCCGTTTTTTGCCTTGCCTGACCTTCGCTCGCCGACTTTTCGTACAGAACCTAAAGAACGTCCTCACCGGCTTCCCTGTTTCACTTTGCCAATCGAGGATTGCAAAGCACCTGAAACAAACCGCGAAGGGTAGAGGGTTGGGGTGGGAGCGTCAATCGACACGGCAGGATTGAGCCCTCATCGAACAGCACCGTAGAAGCGAATGTATTCGCGAAACGTCATTGAAGGCTATAGATTTTCTTCAGCTTTACGGGCTTCTCGCGAATAAATTCGCTCCTACACAGCCTGGATCCCCGGCAGGTTATTGCAGCTGTGCGTTCTGTGCCAGATTCGAGGGCTGGATGACGCGCTTGGCGTTGAGGTAGGCCTTTTGCCAATACGGCTTGTCCAGGCTGTCCAGCTTCACCGTGCCACCCGTGGCAGGCGCATGGACGAAACGCCCTTCCCCGACATAGATGCCCGCATGGGAAACCTGCGAGCCGCCGGAGGTGGCGAAGAACACCAGATCGCCGGACTGCAATTGCTCGCGCCCGACATTCGGAACGCCCATCACGATCATGTCCCGCGTAGAGCGCGGCAGAGAAATACCGGCCGCATCACGATAGACGTAACCGATCAGGCCACTGCAATCGAACCCCGAGTCAGGCGTATTACCGCCCCAGCGATAAGGCGTACCCACCAGCCCAAGCGCACGGAACAGTACATCTTCAGCGGCCTGAGAAAGAATCTGGGGGGGAGCAGAAAGCACCGGACGTTGAACCACCCGGGGCTGAGGAGACGGCGAGCTGGCACAAGCACCCAGCAACGCGGCAAGAGAGATGACCGCCAGACGTAACGTAATCGACATAACCACAACAACCTGATCTGGATGCGGCCTACGCTGCCGAGAATCGAAAAAGGCAGACAGGCTCATGCCTGTCTGCGTATTGCATTACTTATGGCGCTTGATTGTAGTCGACGTCATTGCAGTGGTCTGGGCAGGTTCCACAGAGGGAGCCATGGCCAGGGCACGCTTGGCTTCGATGAACGTCTTGCTCCAGTAGGCGTCATCGAGGCTGTCGATGCGCACACCACCGCTGCGGCGGCTGCTGGAATGGATGAACTGATCGTCGCCCAGGTAAATGGCAGCATGGCTCACACGACCGCGACCACGGGTGCTGAAGAACAGCAGATCGCCCGGCTTGAGATCGTTGCGCGACACCAGAGGCGCCTTCACGTTGATCATTTCACGGGTGGAGCGCGGCAGGCTCATGCCAGCCTCTTCACGGAACAGATAACCGATGAAGCCGCTGCAATCGAAGCCCGAAGCGGTCGAAGAACCACCGAAACGGTAGCGGGTACCGATCAGGGACTTGCCACGCTCAAGGATGCTGTCGGCCAGAACCGGCAGTTGATAAGGCTTGTTGCCAGCGAAGTCGGACAATTCTTCTTCAGTGGCCAGCTCTTCCTGCAACATGGCGGCGTCTGCGCGGCGGGCGGCAGACTGCGAGGAGCTGATCGAATTCTGGTATTGCGGTTGCGATTGTTGCTCTTGGGAAACCGGTAAATTGGCAGAGCAACCAAACAAAAAAGTAACGAGTGCGAGGGGCACGAGGGGTGCGAAGCGAACTACTTGCATGGGCACGACCGTGGCTGAACTGTTAAGAAGGCGAGACTATGCCCGCTATCGGGATGATTTGCAAATTCAATCGAATCAAATGTGACTTATGAGTTCTTCCATGACATGTGCCGCCCGGCACTTCAGAAAAACGTCCATCTGCGCGCTGTGGTCGGTCGGCGCGGGATTGATTTCCACGGTGAAGCCCCCGGAAACACGGGTGCGCAGCACGGGTTCATGGATGTAGGGGAAGCTGGCGGTCGTGCCGATACTCAGCACGGCATCAAAGCCTTTGGCCATCTCTTCATAGAGTGTTTCCAGCGCCTGCTCCGGCAACATCTCCTGAAAAAGAACGACAGGCGGTCGCAAAACGCCACTACATGTTCGGCACAAAGGCGGTAATGGACGAAGCAGGTGCTCACTTAAATGAGGGTCCTGTTCACCACATGACTGACAGAACAGAGGCGCCATCTGCCCGTGAATCTCGATCAGGCGCTCCGGAGGGCTGCCAGCAGCACGATGGTAGCCATCGACATTCTGGGTCAGGACCCAGCACTCGGGCTTGATCCTCTGCAACTGGGCAATGGCGTAATGCGCAACGTTCGGCTGACCGCCCAGGCAGGCCTTGCCCAGCTCGGCGATGTATTTCCAGCAAAGCTCCGGATCACGACGCAGCATCGGCCCCGACAAGGCCATCTCGATCGGCAGGCCGTCATCGGTCTTGCCGTTGTACAGCCCACCGACGCCACGATAGGTCGGCAGACCCGAATCGGCCGAAAGCCCCGCGCCGGTGATGACCAGAATTCGCTGTGCATGACGCAATGCCGCCGCCGTCTGCATCAGCAAACCCCGATCTACCACCCCAGGGTTTCCTTGAGAAAGGGAATGGTCAGCTTGCGCTTTTCCTGAAGGGATGCCTGATCCAGACGTTCAAGCAGCTCGAACAGGGCATTCATGCTGCGCGTGCCGCGCGTGAGAATGAAATGCCCGACCTCATCGGTCAGGTGCAGACCACGTCGCGAGGCCCGCAGCTGCAGGGCACGCAACTTGTCTTCATCGGACAGAGGGCGCATCTGGAATACCAGCGCCATGGTCAAACGGGACTTGAGGTCCGGCAGCTTGACCGGCAATTCGCGAGGCGACTGGGAAGCCGCGATCAGCAGGCGACGGCCGCTGTCACGCAAACGGTTGAACAGGTGAAACAGGGCTTCTTCCCAATCGGGCTTACCCACCACCGCTTGCAGATCGTCCAGACAGACCAGCTCGTATTGCTCGAGGTGGTCGAACAGCTCGACGCCTTCATCGATGACTTCGGCCAGAGGCAGGTAGACCGCCGGCTCACCTAACTGCTCGAAACGCAGGCAGGCCGCCTGCAACAAATGCGTGCGCCCCACACCATCCTTGCCCCACAGATAGATCAGGCTTTCGGTCCACCCCGCGTCGGCCTCGCACAGTCGCTCGACATAGCCGAGTGCCGCAGCATTGGCGCCGGGATAGTAATTGATGAAAGTGGCGTCATCGCGCAGACGCACACTCAGGGGCAGCTGAATCGGTTTCATGCTGGCTGACACAGTTCAGACGAACCGTTAAGGGCCTCGGTGTAAAGTGCGCAAAGTTTATACCCGTGGCGTCGACCGCACAATGCGGCATACCTCAAGCAAAATCAAAGACTTGCGTTTTGATGATCCAAACCCTCGCGAACGGGGACCATGACCCTCGTTCGCGAAAATTCTCCGGCAACGGATTCGACGGACCTGTAAACCTCTACAGATCAGGGTCTTCCATGCCCCCGTAGACTTCAGAGCCTTTATAGATGTCATGAATATGGCGCACCAGCACCATGATCACCGCCGCCACCGGCAGCGCGAGCAGAATGCCGGTAAATCCGAACAATTCGCCGCCCGCCAGGATCGCAAAGATCACCGCGACCGGGTGCAGGCCTATGCGATCCCCTACCAGCAACGGCGTCAGCACCATGCCTTCGAGCATCTGGCCGATCATGAACACCGCGACAATGCCGAGCAGCGGGTACAAGTCGCCCCCGAACTGGAACAGACCGGCAACCAGTGCCGCGCCGATACCGATCACGAACCCCATATAAGGCACGATGGCCGCAAGACCGGCGATCACGCCGATCAGCAGCCCCAGTTCCAGCCCGACCAGCATCAGGCCCGCAGCGTAAATCACACCCAGACCGACCATCACCAGCAACTGGCCGCGAATGAAGGCTCCCAGCACCTCATGGCATTCACCCGCCAGCTTCACGACCTGAGCCTCACGATGACGAGGCAGCAGACTGCGAGTCTTGCTCATCATCACGTCCCAGTCGCGCAGCAGGTAGAAACACACCACGGGGATCAGGACCAGATTGGTCAGCCAGCCGATCAGTGCAAGGCTCGAGGCCGTTGCCTGCGACAACACAAGGCCCACGATATCGCCCGCCTGCCCCATGTGCTCGGAAAGCGCGGTCTTGAGCCGGTCGAACTTCCAGAACCCGTCAGACAGGCCGAACCGGGACTGAACCCACGGCAAGGCCGTGTGCTGCAACCAGTCAAGGATCTGCGGGGCCAGCTCATAAAGACGGAACAGCTGCTTGGCCAGCATCGGCACCAGAATCAACAGCAACGCCATCAATACCAGTGTGAACAGGCCGAACACGGCGACCACACCCAGGGTTCTCGACATGCCGAGCCGCTCGAGGCGGTCCACCAGCGGGTCGCCCATATAAGCCAGCAACAGCGCGACCAGAAACGGCATCAGGATGGGATGCAGCAGAAAGATGAACGCCGCCAGGAGTACAACCCCGCCCAGCAACCACCAGCGTCTTGTATCAGTCATCAATGATTCGGCCCCTGAATAAGATATGTCGGTCGGACTACCAGCGGAAATACAGTTGCGGTGCCGACACCGGAACGATCGTCGGCGCCCCCGCAGGTGCCTGAGCCGGAGCTGGAGTTGCTGCGGCATCGACAGGCGCTGTCGGCTCTGACGCTGCCGCCTCGGTGGCGGACACTTCCTGCAGTTTTGCCAGGGAGAGCTGCGAGCGAATCTGCTCGGCACTGCCCACGACCTCAACGGTCACACGGTCGCCTTCAACCGACTTGAGCCGGACACCGAACGGGTCCAGCAGGGCCAGTAATTGCGCATAGCGTTCCAGCGTCATGCCTTGCACTTGCAGCACCAGCCCGGTGGATGCGCCTGGCTTGGCGACAAAACGCGGTGCCAGTCGCTGACTGACCGCCAACAGGACAGAATCGGCCAGTGCTTCAGGACTGGCTCCCGAAGCCGTGCCCTGCTCGCGCTGATCGCCCAGCCACAACCGCCACTTGCCCTGCCATTGCCCGGCCTCTTCCCTGGCATGCACGGCAAGAATGGCATCGGCCCCATAACGCTCGGAAGCCTCCTTCAGTGGCGTGGCATCCGTGCCTTCAAGATTTTTGGCAGTCCCGACACCCTGCTCGCCCAGATCGGCCAAAGGCAGGCGCAGCGGCAGACCACGATGCTGAGCGGCACGACGCAGAGGTTCGGCCGCGCCCTGGCCATCGCCGACCAGATTGGAACCTTCAGTGGAATCCAGCAGCCACCAGCCCAGAATCGAAGGACGATTGCTGCCCCACAATGCCAACCCGGCCTGACGCAGGGAACGGTCGGTGGTGGCCGGATCGAAATCGACCAACAGGGTTTCAGGCGGCCCGGCTTCATAACCGTACTGGCTGATGATCTGCTGCGGGTCCTTGCGCAGTTCGGCCAGTGCCGAACCTTGCGCAGCCTTGGCATCGCCGGTCAGACGCACCACCAGGGTTTCCAGGGCCGCCTGGGTGGCGCGGGTACGCTCGTCTGGCGACTGGCCGCTGACCGGCTCGCGCACTTGATACAGGTTGCTCACCGTCTCGGCAAAGCCTGGCAGGCTGAACAGAGACAGGCAGCCAACAAAAAGGAGTCTAGAAAAACGCATGGACAGTTCCCGAACGGAAAAAAACGGCATGAAAAGCCGCATAAAGATGCTCAACATGCCTGAGACAGCAGGTCGTTGCCAATCATTCACACTAAATTACAGCTTAATCGGAAGTGCCTGACTCATGGATTCCGGATTTTATTTTTACGTGATAGCCCCTGCCTGTCGGCCCAAGGATGGCTCCTGCGCGGCAAGCCTGATAAAATCGCGCGCCTTCACAGACTGACAATGGTCGCGACCCGAACGGCATTGCGCGAAAGCGCTGCTTCGGACAGGTCACGCCGCCGCAGTCGATACCCCCGAATCCCCCCTAAAGGCCTGGATTTTTTATGAGCAAGCAACCCTCCCTGAGCTACAAAGACGCCGGTGTAGACATCGACGCCGGTGAAGCATTGGTCGAACGCATCAAGAGCGTCGCCAAGCGCACCAAGCGTCCTGAAGTCATGGGCGGCCTGGGAGGTTTCGGCGCCCTCTGCGAAATCCCGGCCGGCTACAAGCAGCCTGTACTGGTTTCCGGCACCGACGGCGTCGGTACCAAGCTGCGTCTGGCACTGAACCTGAACAAGCACGACAGCATCGGCATCGATCTGGTTGCCATGTGCGTCAACGATCTGGTGGTCTGTGGCGCAGAGCCGCTGTTCTTCCTCGACTACTACGCCACCGGCAAGCTCAATGTCGACACCGCCGCCCAGGTCGTGACCGGCATCGGCGCAGGCTGCGAACTGGCCGGCTGCTCGCTGGTCGGCGGCGAAACCGCTGAAATGCCTGGCATGTACGAAGGCGAAGACTACGACCTGGCCGGCTTCTGCGTCGGTGTCGTGGAAAAGGCCGACATCATCGACGGCTCCAAGGTCGTCGCCGGTGACGCCCTGATCGCCCTGCCGTCTTCCGGCCCGCACTCCAACGGCTACTCGCTGATCCGCAAGATCATCGAAGTCGCCGGTGCCGACATCGAAAACATCCAGCTGGACGGCAAGCCACTGACCGACCTGCTGATGGCGCCAACCCGCATCTACGTCAAGCCACTGCTCAAGCTCATCAAGGAAACCGGCGCAGTCAAGGCCATGGCCCACATCACCGGTGGCGGCCTGCTGGACAACATCCCGCGCGTACTGCCAGAAGGCGCACAAGCCGTGGTCGACGTTGCCAGCTGGCAGCGCCCGGCGGTCTTCGACTGGCTGCAACAGCAGGGCAACGTTGAAGAAAACGAAATGCACCGCGTGCTGAACTGCGGCGTGGGCATGGTGATCTGCGTGGCTCAGGAGCACGTCGATGCTGCCCTGAACGTTCTGCGCGAAGCAGGCGAGCAGCCTTGGGTCATCGGCCAGATCGCCACCGCCGCCGAAGGCGCAGCACAAGTCGAGCTGAAAAACCTCAAGGCGCATTGATGTCAGCCACCTGCGATGTCGTGGTGCTGCTTTCCGGCACCGGTGGCAACCTCCAAGCCATGATCGACAGTTTCAAGGACGGGGCCAGCCCCGTCCGCATCCGGGCCGTCATTTCCAACCGGGACGACGCGTTCGGCCTGCAACGCGCCAGGGACGCAGGTATCGAAGCCTGCGTTCTGGATCACAAGGCATACGAAGGTCGCGAGGCCTTCGATGCTGCCTTGATCGACCTGATCGACACCTTCAATCCGCAACTGGTGGTTCTGGCCGGGTTCATGCGCATCCTGACGGCGGGCTTCGTTCGCCACTATCACGGACGCCTGCTCAACATTCACCCTTCCCTGCTTCCTCGCTACAAAGGCCTCCACACCCATCAACGGGCGCTGGAAGCCGGCGATGCCGAACATGGCTGCAGCGTGCATTTTGTCACCGAGGAACTCGATGGCGGGCCACTGGTCGTACAGGCTGTGATTTCGGTACAGTTGCAGGATTCGCCAGCCACACTTGCGCAACGAGTCCATGTTGAAGAACACCGGATTTACCCGCTGGCCATACGCTGGTTCGCCGAAGGCCGATTGAGCCTTGGCGATGAAGGCTCATTACTGGATGGCGAATTGCTCCCGCCCACCGGCCACTTGATTCGAAACTAGGAGATACCATGCGTCGTGCCTTGCTCTTCGCTTTCGCTCTGCTTGCCTTGCCTGCCGCACAGGCCGCAGACCTTCAGCCATTCTCCGCAAGCTACACCGCCGACTGGAAACAACTGCCCATGAGCGGTACGGCCGAGCGTAGCCTCGAGGCGGGCGCCAACGGCACCTGGACCTTGAATTTCAAGGCGTCGATGATGATCGCCAGCCTGACCGAAGTCAGCACACTGAAAATCGACAAGGACGTGATGCTGCCTCAGACCTACAACTTCGAGCGCAGCGGCCTGGGCAAGTCCAAGAAGGTTGACCTGGCGTTCGACTGGACCTCCAAGTTCGTGACCGGCACCGATCGTGGCGACGCGATCAAACTGCCACTCAATCGCGGCATCCTCGACAAGTCCACCTATCAACTGGCCCTGCAACACGACGTGGCCGCGGGCAAGAAGAGCATGAGCTACCAGGTCGTCGACGGTGACGAAGTGGACACTTATGACTTCCGCGTACTGGGCTCGGAGAAGGTCGAGACCAAGGCCGGCCAGATCGATGCAATCAAGGTCGAGCGCGTACGCGACCCGACACAAAGCAAACGCATCACCGTGCTGTGGTTCGCCAAGGACTGGGACTACCTGCTGGTCCGCCTGCAACAAGTCGAAACCGACGGCAAGGAATACAACATCATGCTGTTGGACGGCACCGTCAACGGCAAGGCTGTCAAAGGTAGCTGACAACCTCTTTTCGCGAATGAATTCGCTCCCACGACGCATGTAGGAGCGAATTCATTCGCGAATCTCCCCAGATGAAGAATCCTTCATCTACCCCCCGAAAAACCTGAAAGCCCCGCCCTTCAAAGCCTCCAGCCACTCAAAAAGTTCCATGGGCCTGTCGCGCCAAAACTACCTGTTTACTTAGCAAGCTAACCGATTCTATAAAAGAACCCTGCGACACGTTGCCGCAGCCTTTCAGAGTCAGGAGCTTATCAAGATGACCGTAAAAGTTACTGAGCGCGACGAAGCCCACCTCTCTCATGAGTCGGTTGCCCATGGCATTCAGATCTGGGATGTCTATCAACAGGATCAACTGGTCGGCATGTTTCACCAGGAATCCGATGCCTATCGCTACAAGGCCGAGCTGGAAGAACTGGAAAGCCAGAGCAGCCATTGAGAATCCGGGGCAAAACAAAACCCGCTCAAGGCGGGTTTTGTTTTGCATCACAGATGCCTTACCACATCAGGTCGTCAGGTACCTGATAAGCCGCATACGGATCATCGGCATCCGGCGCTTCAGTAGGCGTGTTGAGCAGCACGATACGACGTGGGTCGCGCTCCTGAATCTTCAGTGCCGCTTCACGCGGGATGATTTCATAACCGCCGCCATGGTGCACGATGGCCAGCGAGCCGCTGCTCAGCTTGTTACGCATCAGGGCGTTGACCGAGATACGCTTGACCTTCTTGTCATCGACGAAGTTGTAATAGTCCTCAGTGGTCAGCTTGGGCAGACGCGACACCTCGATCAATTGCTTGATCTGAGCGGTACGAGCCTTGGCCTCGGCCTTTTCCTGCTGCTGACGGTTGAGTTCCTGATCGCGCTTGGCCTTCTCGGCCATGGCCTCCTGAGCGGCACGCTTTTGCGAGTCGTCGATCTGGATCTGGCCCTTATGCGCCAGACGCTGTTCTTTCTGCTTGTCTTTGCTGACCTGCTTGGCCTGCTTTTGATTGACCAGTCCTGCCTTGAGCAACTGGTCGCGAAGGGAAAGGCTCATTGTCTACTCGCTTATGCAGATACCACACGCTCAGCCGCAGCCGGGCGTGCTCTTTTCCTGACGTTTGGCTTCGCCCCACAGAGCATCCATGTCATCGAGAGAGCACTCTTCGATAGGACGCCCGGCCTGACGCAATGCCTGTTCAATAAATCGGAAGCGCCTGTCGAACTTGCCGTTGGCCGAGCGTAACGCAGTTTCGGGGTCAACTTTAAGATGCCTGGCGAGATTGACGACCACAAACAGCAAATCGCCCACTTCTTCGGCCATGCCCCGAGCATCATTCTCGGCCATGGCTTCGAGCACTTCATCCAGTTCTTCCCGGACCTTGTCGATCACCGGCAAGGCGTCGGGCCAGTCGAAACCGACCTGGGCGGCGCGCTTTTGCAGCTTGCTGGCCCGGGACAGGGCCGGAAGAGCCACCGGCACATCGTCGAGCAATGAAAGCTGCTCGGGAGCACCGGCCTTCTCGGCGCGCTCCTGAGCCTTGATCTCGTCCCAGCGACGATTGACCTGCTCATCGGTCAGGCGAGGTGTTTCCAGCGGTGCGTACAGCTCGCCGGTCGGAAACACATGGGGATGACGACGCAACAGCTTGCGAACGATGCCGTCGACAACCCCCTCGAACTCGAAACGGCCTTCTTCCTTTGCCAACTGGGCGTAGAACACCACCTGAAACAGCAGATCCCCCAGCTCACCGGGAAGATGCTCGAAATCGCCCTGCTCGATGGCGTCGGCCACCTCATACGCCTCTTCCAGCGTATGAGGCACGATACTGGCGTACGTCTGCTTCAAATCCCACGGGCAGCCGTACTGCGGATCACGCAGCCGGGCCATGAGATTGAGCAGGTCGTTGATTGAGTACATGGGGCTCCTTTCAGTCGCAGTTGCAAGCGGCAAGCTGAAAGCTACAAGACAAAAACGAGCTTGCAGCTTGTAGCTTGAAACTTTCAGCTACGCCGTCTACGGCGTTCTGTTACGCCGCGTCTCGATGATGTTCGGCAACTGGGAAATCCTGCCCAGCAAGCGGCCCAGTGCATCCAGGCCCGGAATCTCGATGGTCAGGGACATGAGTGCCGTGTTGTCCTCCTTGTTCGAGCGGGTGTTGACCGCCAGAACGTTGATCCGCTCGTTGAGCAGGACCTGGGTGACGTCACGCAGCAGCCCGGAACGGTCGTAGGCGCGGATGATGATGTCCACCGGATAGGTGAGCACCGGCACCGGCCCCCAGCTGACCTGGATGATCCGCTCGGGTTCGCGGCTGCTCAGTTGCAGCACCGAGGCACAGTCCTGGCGGTGGATGCTCACGCCGCGTCCCTGGGTGATATAGCCGACAATGGCATCCCCCGGCAGCGGCTGGCAGCAGCCGGCCATTTGCGTCATCAGGTTGCCGACACCCTGGATCTGGATATCGCCACGCTTGCCCGGCTTGTAACCCGTGGCCTTGCGCGGAATCAGCTCCACATCGTTGATGCGTTCCGGCTCGACCTGCTGCTGGGCGAGGTTGACCAGTTGTGCCAGACGCAGATCGCCTGCCCCAAGGGCCGCGAACATGTCTTCGGAGGTCTTGTAGTTGGCCTTTTCCGCCAGTTTCTCGAAATCCACCAGCGACAGCGCCAGGCGGGCCAGTTCACGCTCGAGCAGGGTTCTGCCTGCTGCGACGTTCTGGTCCCGGGCCTGAAGCTTGAACCAGTGAACGATCTTGGCCCGAGCCCGGGACGTGGTGATGTACCCCAGGTTCGAGTTCAGCCAGTCACGGCTTGGCGTCCCGTGCTTGCTGGTGATGATTTCGACCTGCTCGCCGGTCTGCAGGCTGTAGTTGAGCGGCACGATACGGCCGTTGATCTTCGCGCCCCGGCAGTTGTGACCGATTTCGGTGTGCACCCGGTAAGCGAAGTCCAGCGGCGTCGCCCCCTTAGGCAGGTCGATGGCATGACCGTCCGGGGTAAAGACGTAGACACGGTCCGGCTCGATGTCGACCCGAAGCTGCTCGGCCAGCCCCCCGATATCTCCCAGCTCTTCGTGCCACTCAAGCACCTGACGCAGCCAGGAGATTTTCTCTTCGTAGTGGTTGGAGCTGGATTTGACGTCGGTGCCTTTGTAACGCCAGTGCGCACAAACGCCCAACTCGGCCTCTTCATGCATCGAATGCGTACGGATCTGGACTTCCAGCACCTTGCCTTCCGGCCCGATGACTGCCGTGTGCAGCGAGCGATAACCGTTTTCCTTGGGGTTGGCGATGTAATCGTCGAACTCCTTGGGAATGTGTCGCCACAGGGTGTGCACGATCCCCAGCGCGGTGTAGCAATCACGCATTTCCGGAACCAGGACACGCACCGCACGCACGTCGTAGATCTGGCTGAACGCCAGGCCCTTGCGCTGCATTTTGCGCCAGATGGAATAGATGTGCTTGGCACGGCCGCTGATATCGGCCTTGACGCCGGTGGCCAGCAGTTCGTTTTCCAGCTGGGACATCACATCACTGATGAACCGTTCGCGGTCAAGACGGCGCTCATGCAACAGCTTGGCGATCTGCTTGTACTGTTCAGGCTCGAGGTAGCGGAAAGACAGGTCTTCCAGCTCCCACTTGATATGACCGATACCCAGGCGATGAGCCAAAGGCGCATAGATGTCGAAGACCTCACGGGCCACGCGGTTGCGCTTTTCGTCATCGGCATTCTTGACCGCCCGAATCGCACAGGTACGCTCGGCCAGCTTGATGAGGGCCACGCGCACGTCATCGACCATTGCCACCAGCATCTTGCGCAGGTTTTCCACCTGCGCCTGACTGCCCAGCACCAGCGACTGGCGAGGGCTGAGGCTGGCGCTGATCGCCGCCATGCGCAGCACGCCATCGATCAGCTTGGCGACCGTCGGGCCAAAACGCTGCTCGACGTCCGGCAAGGGAATCACCCCTTCGCGCACGCCACGGTAAATGACAGCTGCGATCAGCGAGTCCTGATCGAGCTTGAGGTCAGCCAGGATCTCCGCGATTTCCAGACCGGTCTGGAAACTGGAGGTGCCGTCTGCCCAATGATTCTTTAAAGCGTTGTCCTTCTGCTCGGCCTGCCGGGCAAATTCACAGGCCTCTTTCATGGCCTCCCGGTCAAGGACCAGATCGACGCTGACAATATGATCGAGCCATGCGTCGAGGTTGATACTGCCGTCTGTGTTTATCGGCTGGTGCGCTCTCACCTGTACCATGCTGCTTACCTTCCCTAAGGCGCGATGAATAGCGCCATCAGTCGCCAGCCTTCTAAGCGAATGCCACTTGCCGGGCAAGCAAGGACCGGCATTCGCGGGCCAGTCGGATTAAACGAGATTCCCTGTCAGCAGCTGACTCGATCCAATGAACCGCTGCTCACTTACTCGCTTCAAATAAAGCCATCGCCTCGACATGGGCCGTCTGAGGAAACATATCGAGAATTCCGGCACGTTTTAATCGGTAGCCCTGGTTGACCAATTCGACCGTGTCGCGAGCCAAAGTTGCCGGGTTGCATGAAACATAAACCAACCTTTTGGCGCCTGACTTCCTGATCTGGCGCACCACTTCAAAAGCTCCGTCGCGCGGTGGGTCCAAGAGTACCGCAGAAAACCCTTCGGCGGCCCAGCTTGCGTGTGTCAGCGGCTGGGAAAGATCCGCCTGAAAAAACCGTACATTGTGCAGATCATTACTCATTGCATTGGCCGAGGCACGCTCGACCATGGTCGAGACACCTTCGACCGCCACCACTTCCTTCGCCACACCCGCCAGCGGCAAGGCAAAGTTGCCCAGCCCGCAGAACAGGTCCATGACCCGCTCGTCGTCCCCGGGAGCCAGCCACTGCAAGGCCTGCTCGATCATCGCGGTATTGACCGCCGCGTTGACCTGAATGAAATCGCCCGGCCGCCAGGCCAGTTGCAGATCCCAAGGCTCAAGATGATAGCCCAGTGCCTGGGTCGGGTCCGCCGGTTGCGGCTCACCTTCGCCATGCAGCCAGAGCTGCGCATCATGCTCCTTGCAGAATGCCTGCAGAATCGCCAGGTCCGCGTCGGCCAGCGGCGCGGTATGGCGCAGCAACAGGGCAATCGACGAGCCGCTGAACAATTCGACGTGCCCCAGCACCTGCGGTTTCGCGAAGCGTTTCAGCATCGCAGGCAACTGCATCATGATCGGTTGCAAGGCCTGTACCAGCACCGGGCATTGTTCGATGCCCACGATGTCCTGGCTGGCTGCCGCACGGAAGCCCACGTCCAGTCGACGGGCCTTGGCGTCCCAGCGTACGGCGACGCGGGCACGCCTACGGTAACCCAGTTCAGAACCGGCAAGCGGAGCCGCCCACTCGTCCGGTTCGACATTGGCAACCCGTTGCAACTGCTCGGCCAGCATGCGCTGTTTCAGGGCAAGCTGTTCGTCATGGGGCACATGCTGCACGCTGCATCCGCCACAACGACCAAAGTGCTCGCAGGCCGCGGGGCGTCGCATGGCACTGGCCTGCAACACACGCTCGGTACGGGCTTCGACGATCTTGCCATGGGCATTGAGCACCCGTGCCTCGACCTCTTCGCCGGCCAGGCTGCCCGCCACGAACCAGGTCTTGCCGTCGAGGAAGGCGATGCCACGTCCGTCACTGGACAGGCGTTCGATGTTCAACCGCTGTTTCTTGCCTGCGGGGATCTGCGCAGCCTTGACGCCTCCAGCGGGTTGGAAGCGCAGCCCTCTCTGTTGTCTGGCCATCAGTTGGGTGCGTCGTAGACGCCGGTCGACAGGTAACGGTCGCCACGGTCACAGATGATTGCGACCATGACCGCATTTTCGACTTCGCGGGACAGGCGCAACATGCCGGCCACCGCACCGCCGGAAGACACGCCACAGAAGATGCCTTCCTCGCGAGCCAGACGACGCATGGTGTCTTCGGCCTCGATCTGGGCCATGTCGATGATGCGGTCGACACGATCGGCCTGATAGATGCGTGGCAGGTATTCATGGGGCCAGCGGCGGATGCCGGGAATGGCCGAGCCTTCCATCGGTTGCAGACCGACGATCTGCACCTCGGGGTTCTGCTCCTTGAGGTAACGCGAGGTGCCCATGATGGTCCCGGTCGTGCCCATGGAGCTGATGAAATGCGTGATGGTGCCGCCCGTCTGCCGCCAGATTTCCGGACCGGTACTGGTGTAATGCGCTTCGGGGTTGTCACCGTTGGCGAACTGGTCGAGCACCTTGCCACGACCTTCGGCCTGCATGCGCTCGGCCAGATCGCGGGCACCTTCCATGCCCTCTTCCTTGCTGACCAGGATCAATTCGGCACCATAGGCTGTCATGGCAGCCTTACGCTCGGCACTGGAGTTGTCCGGCATGATCAAGATCATGCGGTAGCCCTTGATCGCCGCAGCCATGGCCAGAGCGATACCGGTATTGCCGGAGGTGGCCTCGATCAGCGTATCGCCCGCCTGGATCTGGCCGCGCAATTCGGCACGGGTGATCATCGACAGCGCAGGGCGATCTTTTACGGAGCCAGCCGGGTTGTTACCTTCGAGCTTCAACAGGAGGGTATTGCTGGTATTGCCCGCTATGCGTTGCAGGCGCACGAGCGGGGTGTTGCCGACGCAATCGGCAATGGTTTGATACTGCAAGGTCATGGCGTATTCGCGATCCAGACTGCGGGGGTGCCTATCATAACGGCAAACGTCCAAAGCCCATATCACGCAAAGTGCGCTGCTTATTACCAAAATGCATAAGAGGTGTTTTTTGCCGTCGTCCTCTCTCAAACCTGACGCATCATGAACCCAAGGCCGAACATGCATGTAAGATGCCTCTGTTCGGGGAAGGTGTCTAAACTGCCTTGAATCGATAAAACCGGGCGGCGGTAACGCTTGATATCGACGGATTGATTCTGAGTGGCTGGAGAAAAGCGTGCTGAACAGACTGGGTATAAAAGGCCGTGTATTGCTGCTGACCATTTTGCCGGCCAGTTTGATCGCGCTTATGATGGGCAGCTACTTCACCCTGATGCAATTGCATGAGCTGCAGAGCCAGTTGCTGCAACGCGGTGAAATGATTGCGCTGGAGCTGGCCCCGTTGTCCGCACCGGCACTGGGACGCCGGGACAAGACCCTGCTGACCCGCATCGCCTCACAAACGCTGGAACAGCCTGACGTGCGCTCGGTGTCCTTTCTGGACCCGGAACGCAATACCCTGGCCCACGCTGGCCCCAGCATGATCAACCCCTCCCCCATCGGCAACAGCACGCAACTGCTCAACATTTCGGGCAACGACGCGACCCGCTATCTACTGCCTGTTTTCGGCAATCAACGCCACCTGACCAGCGAGATCATTCCCGAAGAGGCCGACCGCCTGCTGGGTTGGGTCGAACTGGAAATTTCCCATAACGGCACTTTATTGCGCGGCTATCGCAGCCTGTTCGTGAGCATGCTGCTGATTGCTTTCGGGCTGGCGCTGACGGCCATCCTTGCCGTGCGCATCAGCCGGACCATCAGTGCGCCATTGGGCCAGATCAAGCAGGCCGTCTCGCAACTCAAGGACGGGAACCTGGAAACACGCCTGCCGCCCCTCGGCAGCCAGGAACTGGACGTTCTCGCCTCGGGCATCAACCACATGGCCTCGACCCTGCAGAATGCGCAGGAAGAATTGCAGCACAGCATCGATCAGGCGACCGAAGACGTCAGGCAAAACCTGGAAACCATCGAGATCCAGAACATCGAGCTGGATCTGGCGCGCAAGGAAGCCCTGGAGGCCAGCCGGATCAAATCCGAGTTCCTGGCCAACATGAGTCATGAAATCCGCACACCACTCAATGGCATTCTGGGCTTTACCCACCTGTTGCAAAAAAGCGAGCTGACACCGCGCCAGCGCGACTACATGAGCACCATCGAAAAGTCCGCCGACAGCCTGCTGAGCATCATCAACGAGATTCTCGACTTCTCGAAGATCGAAGCGGGCAAGCTGGTTCTGGAAAATGTGCCCTTCAACCTGCGCGACCTGTTGCAGGACACCCTGACCATCCTGGCCCCCGCCGCACATGCCAAACAGCTCGAGCTGGTCAGCCTGGTGTATCGCGATACGCCGCTGTCCCTGTCCGGTGACCCTCTGCGCCTCAAGCAGATCCTGACCAACCTGGTCAGCAATGCCATCAAGTTCACCCGGGAAGGCACCATCGTCGCCCGGGCCATGCTCGAGGACGAGACCGAAGAATCCGCCCAGTTGCGCATCAGCGTACAGGACACCGGGATCGGTCTGTCCAGCCAGGATGTGCGCGCCCTCTTCCAGGCCTTCAGCCAGGCCGATAACTCATTGTCCCGACAGCCGGGCGGCACCGGTCTGGGGCTGGTCATCTCCAAACGCCTGATCGAACAGATGGGCGGCGAGATCGGCGTGGACAGCACACCGGGCATCGGCTCGGAATTCTGGATCACGTTGAAGCTGCCCAAGGCACGGGACGAAGTGGACGAACTGCTGCACAAACCGCTGGAAGGCATGCGGGCCGCGGTACTCGAACATCACGACCTTGCGCGCCAGGCGCTGGAGCACCAGCTGGAAGACTGCGGCCTTGAAACCCTGGTCTTCAATAATCTGGAAAACCTGCTGAACGGCGTCACCGCGGCCCATCAGACGCCAACGGCAATCGATCTGGCCATCCTGGGTGTCACCGCCCATGAAATCCCGCCGGAGCGTCTGCGCCAGCATATCTGGGACCTGGAAAACCTGGGCTGCAAGGTCATGGTCCTGTGTCCGACCACCGAGCAGGCGCTGTTCCAGCTGTCGGTCCCCGATGTCTATAACCAGTTGCAGGCCAAGCCCGCCTGCACGCGCAAACTGCAAAAGGCCCTGGCCGAGCTGATTGCACCGAAAACGGTACGCACCGGGGTTATCCAGCCCTTGTCCAGCCGCCCTCCCAAGGTTCTGTGCGTGGACGACAACCCCGCCAACCTGCTGTTGGTACAAACCCTCCTTGAAGACATGGGCGCCCTGGTGGTCGCGGTCGACAGCGGTTATGCCGCCCTGCATAGCGTACAGACCGAAACCTTCGACCTGGTCCTGATGGACGTGCAGATGCCGGGCATGGACGGACGCCAGACCACCGAAGCGATTCGCCTCTGGGAAACGGAACGCCAGAACACTTCGCTGCCCATCGTTGCCCTGACCGCCCATGCCATGGCCAATGAAAAGCGCTCTCTGCTGCAAAGCGGCATGGACGACTACCTGACCAAACCGATCAGCGAAAGGCAACTGGCACAGGTGGTCCTCAAATGGACAGGCCTGGCCCTGCGCACACCGCTTCCCGAACGCCCGAGCGATAACGTGCAAGCGCCGACAGGCCCTTTGGTGCTCGATCACGAAGAAGGGCTTCGACTCGCCGCCGGCAAACCCGATCTGGCCGCCGACATGCTCGCCATGCTGCTGGCATCACTGGACGCCGACCGCGAGGCCATTCGTCTTGCGCGTGCCGCCGAGGACGTTCAAGGCCTGATCGAGCGTGTTCACCGCCTGCACGGTGCCACCCGCTACTGTGGCGTCCCGCAGTTGCGTGCCGCCTGTCAACGGGCTGAAACCCTGCTCAAGCAAGATGCGCCACAGGCCGACGAGGCGCTGGACGATCTGGACAAGGCCATCACCCGACTTGCCGTAGAGGCACGCGTAACGGCGTGATACGGCACTCTCGCGGATGAATCGACTCACGCGCCGATTCATCCGCCAAGAAATCTCCCAAGGAAGAATCATGACCATGCGCACCTTGATTTTCAGCAGCCAGACCTATGACAAGGAAAGCTTTCTCGCCGCCCAGGCTTGCGACGGCCTGGAGCTGCACTTCCAGCCTGCCAGGCTGACCCTGGAAACCGCCACGCTGGCCAATAACTACCCGGTGGTCTGTGCCTTCATCAATGACGACCTCAGCGCCCCGGTACTGGAGCGTCTGGCCGCTGGCGGCACAAGGCTGATCGCGCTGCGTTCTGCCGGCTACAACCATGTGGACCTGTCCGTGGCCGAGCGCCTGGGCATGACGGTGGTGAGGGTTCCGGCCTACTCGCCTCATGCGGTCGCCGAGCATGCCGTGGCCTTGATCCTGGCCCTCAACCGTCACCTCAATCGCGCCTACAACCGTACCCGCGAAGGCGACTTCAGCCTGCACGGCCTGACAGGGTTCGATCTGGTGGGCAAGACGGTCGGCGTGGTCGGGACCGGCCAGATAGGTGCCACGTTCGCGAAGATCATGACCGGCTTCGGCTGCAAGGTACTGGCTTATGACCCCTATCCCAACCCGGAAGTCCTGGCACTGGGCGCCGAGTACATGACCCTGCCAGCGCTGCTTGAACAGGCACAGATCATCAGCCTGCACTGCCCGCTGACCGAGCAGACCCGCCACATGATCAACCGCGAATCTCTGGCGACCTTTCAACCCGGCGCCATGCTCATCAATACCGGGCGCGGGGCGCTGGTGGAAACCCCGGCCCTGATTGACGCACTCAAGACCGGACAACTGGGCTATCTGGGCCTGGATGTCTATGAAGAGGAAGCTCAACTGTTCTTCGCCGACCGTTCGGACCAGCCTTTGCAGGACGACGTGCTGGCACGCCTGCTGACCTTCCCCAATGTCATCATCACGGCCCACCAGGCCTTTCTGACCCAGGAAGCCTTGGGGGCCATCGCCCAGACCACACTGGATAACATCGCTTCCTGGGCGGCGGGTGCACCACAGAACCGGGTAGAGGGTTAACCCGACGCCTGTGCGTGATAGGATGCGCGCCATTTGGAGGACCCATGGTCGAACACGATTTCCGCTACAGCATGCTCAACCCGCAGCACACCCTCATCGAGTGCCGTACGCTGGGGCCTGGCCGCTATCAAGTCACCGGCAACGGCGGCTCGATCCACAACAACGACCAGTTGCTGGTCACCATCAAGGGCAGCAAAAGCCTTTACATGCGTCTGTCCGTTGAAAAGGTCCGTCACCTGATCAACCCGCCCGGCCAATGGGTGGCAGTAGCCAACGGCCCGGCATTCGACGAGTTGTCTATCCATCAGTGGAAAGTCAACTGCGACAGTTGCTCTGCCGAACTGGACTTCGAGTTCATGGTCGAAAGCAAGCTTGGCACCAAGGCCCAAAAGCCCGCCGCCGTTGCGCGTATTGCCGAGCTGGGCTGGAAGACCGAAGGTGACAGGCACCTTTGCAGAAAATGTCAGGAGAACGCGGCATGAAACACCGGGCTTTACTGAGCCTGATCGGGGGAGCCTTGCTGGTCGGCTGTAGCGCTGACCCGCTGCCCATCAAACAGGATCAGAGTTATGTGCTGGAGTGGATCGGCGAGCGTCCGTTGATCGATAACAGTCGCTTGACCATGACCCTGGGGGCAGACGGTCGCGCCTACGGCAACGCAGGGTGCAACCACTGGTTCGCGCCCTACACCCTGCAAGGCCAGACCATCAGCTTCGGCGCCATCGGCAACACCCGTAAAATGTGCGTGCCACCGCTGATGGAGCAGGAACAGCGCTTCCTGAAAGAGCTGGGCAAAGTGCAACGTTGGGACATTTCCCCCATCGAGCAATTGCGCCTGTGGCCTGCGGAAGGCAAGCCGTTGCGGTTCTGGCCTGAGGATTGAGGGGGGCCTTTCGCGAATGAATTCGCTCCTACCAAAATCTGTAGGAGCGAATTCATTCGCGAAAACGTCATTGAAGGCGATAGATGCTCTTCAACCTAACGGGCCTCTCGCGAATAAATTCGCTCCTGTACTGTGGGAGATCACCCCTCCCCGCGCAACGCCTTCAGCTTGTCAGCCACACCCTGGGCTGTCTGCTCACCCAGCAGTTGTTCACGCATCTTGCCCTTGTCATCGATGATGTAGGTCACCGGTAGCGCTTCGGCGGGCGGCAGGTTGTAACGCTCGGCCGGGTCCTGCGCCAGGACGGTGAACTTGATCCCCAGGGCATTGGCGGCATTCTTCAGGTCATCGCCCTGCAAGTTATCGAAGTTGACCCCCAGCACGCTGACCTTGCCGTCCTTGAGCTGCTCGGACAGATGATTGAACTCAGGGATTTCAGTCCGGCACGGGCCACACCACTCGGCCCAGTAGTTAATGACCAGCCAATGGTTGTCGATGCGTTCGCTGGACACCTTCTGGCCGTTCTGGTCCGTTCCCAGATCCGCGCCACAACCGCTCAACAGCAAACTGCCGACAAACATCGCTACCGCTGCCAATCGCCTTGCCATCTGACCTTCCTTCCTCGACTTTCTCTATAAACGGTTAACTGGATATGCGACCGATCACCGCTGCCTGTGTCGACCTGCGTCATCGCACAGGTAGAATACGCGCCACTCTACGCAAGATGCGACCTGCAAATGACCGATCTGACGCTTTATCACAATCCGCGCTGCTCGAAATCCCGCGGCGCACTGGAACTGCTGCAAGCCCGTGGCCTGACTCCAGACATCATTCTGTACCTTGAAACCCCGCCCACAGCGGCCCAGTTGCACACACTGCTCGCCAAGCTGGGCATGAACGCACGGCAATTGCTGCGTACCGGCGAAGACGATTACAAGGCACTGAATCTGGCGGACACAAGCCTGAGCGACGAGCAATTGATTGCCGCCATGGTTGCCCATCCCAAACTGATCGAACGCCCGATCCTGATCGCCGGCGACAAGGCCGTTATCGGTCGACCACCCGAAAACGTACTGGAGCTATTGCCGTGAGCACGCCTTACATTCTGGTGCTGTTCTATAGCCGCAACGGTTCGACCAGCGAAATGGCCCGCCAGATTGCCCGCGGTATTGAAATGGGCGGCATGGAAGCCCGGCTGCGAACCGTACCGGCCATTTCTGCCGACTGCGAGGCCACGGCTCCCGACATCCCGGAAAGCGGCGCACTGTACGCTACCCTGGACGACCTGAAAAACTGCTCCGGTCTGGCACTGGGCAGCCCGACCCGCTTCGGCAACATGGCAGCACCGCTCAAATACTTTCTGGACGGTACCAGCAACCTGTGGCTGACCGGCGCTCTGGTCGGCAAACCCGCCAGCGTGTTCACCTCCACCGCCAGCCTGCACGGTGGTCAGGAAACCACCTTGATGTCGATGCTGCTGCCGTTGCTGCATCACGGCATGCTGGTCATGGGCCTGCCTTACAGCGAGGCCGCACTGCTGGAAACCGCCGGTGGCGGTACACCTTACGGGGCCAGCCACCATGCAGGGCCTGACGGAAAACGCCCGCTGGATCGCCATGAAACCGAGCTGTGCCGCGCCCTTGGCCAGCGACTGGCGAAGACCGCATTGCAACTGGAGACACCTCGTGGCTAAAAAGCCCAAAGTGCTACCATCCAGGGAATGGCTGGAACCACGGGTTCGCCTCGGCAGAATGGCCAGTCTGGTGTGTTTCTTCGGCATGATTGCCCTGCTGTCGGTGTATTACCTGTTCATTGCCGACCTGCATGGGGCCCGCCCCGGCGTGATCCTGGCCATCGAGTTACTGCCACTGCTGTTGCTGGCACCCGGCATGCTGACAGGCAACCCACGCGGGCATTCATGGACCTGCTTTGTCATCAACCTGTACTTCATCAAAGGCGCACTGGCGGCCTTTGACCCGAACCGCTGGCTGTTCGGTGTACTGGAAATGCTGGCCAGCGTGGCCGTGTTCACCAGCGCGTTACTGTATGTTCGCTGGCGCTCACAGCTGGACCGCCAATCCGCGCCGATGCAGACGCTGTAGGAGCGAATTCATTCGCGAAAGGGTCACAACGTTCTGGAGAACCGATGCACGACTACAAATGGCTGAACGAATACTGTCTGAACCGCTTCGGCTCCGCCAAGGCACTGGAAGCCCTGCTGCCGGTACCCAATACGCCAAAGCAACTGGCAGCCATCAGCGATGATCGCTACCTGTCGACCATGGCCTTGCGGGTATTTCGTGCAGGCCTGAAACACAGTCTGGTAGATGCCAAGTGGCCCGCTTTCGAGGAGGTGTTCTTTCGCTTCGATCCGGAAAAGGTCGTGCTGATGGGCGCCGATCACCTGGAGCGGCTGATGCAGGACACCCGCATCATTCGTCACCTGGGCAAGCTCAAGAGCGTGCCACGCAACGCGCAACTGATTCTGGACGTTGCCCAAGAGCATGGCAGCTTTGCTCAGTTCATCGCCCAATGGCCGGTCGATGACATCACGGGCCTGTGGCAATACCTGGCCAAACATGGCAATCAGATGGGCGGGTTGTCTGCTCCACGCTTTCTGCGCATGGTGGGCAAGGACACGTTCATACCGACCTGGGATGTGGTCGCAGCGCTGAATGCGCAGAACATCGTCGATAAAGTGCCGAGCAGCAAGCGCGATCAGGCCATCGTGCAGGAGGTGTTCAATCAGTGGCAGGCTGAAAGCGGGCGACCGTTGTGCCAGCTTTCAGCCATGTTGGCGTTTACCGTCAACCACTGATTGCGTCAGATATTCACCACATTGACGAACCGCGAAGCAGCGGTTTCGTCCATGCGCAGGCTGGTGAAATCGAACAGGTTGCGGTCGGCCAGTTGCGAAGGATGGACGTTCTGCAAGGCGCGGAAGATGCTCTCGGTACGGCCCGGCATCTTGCGTTCCCATTCGATGAGCATTTCCTTGACCACCTGACGCTGCAGGTTTTCCTGCGAGCCGCACAGGTTGCACGGGATGATCGGAAATTCCTTGAAGTCCGAATAGGCCTGGATGTCTTTCTCATGGCAGTAGGCCAGAGGGCGGATCACCACGTTGCGGCCATCGTCGGAACGCAGCTTCGGCGGCATGGCCTTGAGCGAACCGTTGAAGAACATGTTGAGGAAGAAGGTTTCGACGATATCGTCGCGGTGATGACCCAGCGCCATTTTGGTAGCCCCGATTTCATCCGCGAAGGTGTACAGCGTGCCACGACGCAGGCGTGAGCACAGCGAGCATGTCGTCTTGCCCTCAGGCACCAGCTCCTTGACCACCGAGTAGGTGTCCTTCTCAACGATGTGGTACTCGATGCCCAAGGTGGCCAGATAGGCCGGCAACACGTCCTCAGGGAAGCCCGGCTGCTTCTGGTCCATGTTCACGGCCACGATCTCGAACTTGATCGGTGCAACCTTCTGCAGGTGCATCAATACGTCGAGCATGGTGTAGCTGTCCTTGCCACCGGAGAGGCAGACCATCACCTTGTCGCCATCTTCAATCATGTTGAAGTCGGTAACCGCTTCGCCGGCCAGCCGACGCAGGCGTTTCTGCAGTTTGTTCTGATTGACTGAAAGGGTGCCCATGGTGCTGGTGGTATCCGCTGCGATGACTTCGGGAAAGGGCAGGCATTTTACGCATAACCGGCGGATCGTTAAACAGCTGACTGGCCTCCTCGCCGGCTATTAAGACGTGCTGCACCATCGCCAAACACTCTAAGCCCGCCGTCCTCGCCTTTCCCGTGCTTTCTATACTGCGTGATGAGGTCGCACCCGTTTGACGATTTCAGGCTTGTGGCCTTTTCACCCACAAGATGAAGGAGTAACCACATGATCCATCACGTCTGGGGACTGTTCACCCATCCCGACCAGGAATGGCGGCAGATACGGGGCGAAGAAGAAAGCATCGGCCATATGTACCTCACCCATACCCTGATCCTCGCCGCAATCCCGGTCATTTCCGCTTATATAGGCACCACTCAGGTCGGCTGGGTCATCGGTGATCGAGAGCCGGTGATGCTCACTCACGGCAGCGCGCTATGGATGACGGCCATGTCATACCTTTCCATGCTGCTCGGCGTTGCGGTCATGGGCGGGTTCATTCACTGGATGGCACGCACCTATGACGCCACGCCAAGCCTGGCCCGGTGCGTGGCTTTCGCGACCTACACCGCCACGCCCTTGTTCCTCGGCGGGCTGGCAGCACTCTATCCCCATATGTGGCTGGGCATGCTGGTGGGCACGGCCGCCATTTCCTACACCGTCTATCTGCTGTATGTCGGCCTGCCGACCTTCATGAACATTCCCTCGGAAGAAGGCTTCATGTTTTCCAGCTCCATACTGGCCGTCGGCCTGGTAGTACTGGTTGCGATCATGGCGTTTACGGTCGTGCTCTGGGGCATCGGCATCGGTCCGGAATACACAAGCTGAACAACCGTGGACGGGCCGCGAATGCCTGCGGCCCGTTGCGGCAGGCGACCATCTGGCAGTGCGGTTTTCAGTCTGACCCGGCATTACGGCATACTGGGTCGCATCTGGAGACCTCTAAAGCATGCCCGAGCAACTCAATTCCCGCGTCGAAACCTGTTACCAGCAAGCCGAAGCCTTTTTCAAACGCCCCTTCAAACGCCCTGTCGTCAGCTTCAAGCTGCGCGGCCAGAAGGCAGGCGTCGCCCACCTGCACGAGAACATGCTGCGCTTCAACCCGCAGCTGTATCGGGAAAACGCCGAGGACTTCCTGCGCCAGACCGTGCCGCACGAGGTCGCTCACATGATCGCCCACCAATTGTTCGGGGACCGTATCCAGCCCCATGGCGAAGAGTGGCAATTGATCATGCGTGGCGTGTACGAGCTGCCGCCCAACCGCTGCCACACCTATGCCATCGAACGACGCAGCGTCACCCGCTATATCTACCGCTGCCCCTGTGCCGACAGCGACTTCCCCTTCTCGGCCCAGCGCCACCGAATGGTGTCCAAGGGCAGGCGCTATTTCTGTCGGCGCTGTCGCCAGACCCTGGTGTTCAGCGGCGAAACACGTATCGAGTAACCACGCCCAAAGAATCGCAGCCATAAAAAAACCCATCCGAAGATGGGTTTTTTATCACTCAACGCTTATCAGACGGACTTGCCGGTGCTGACAGGCTCAGGACCTTCAGCCACGCCCAGGTCGTCTACCTGACGGGTTTCAACGATGGCGGAGCCACCGGAAGCCAGCTCGGCGTCCAGCTTGTTGGTGTCCAGCTCACCGACCCACTTGGCCACAACAACGGTTGCAACCGCGTTACCGACCAGGTTGGTCAGGGCGCGAGCTTCAGACATGAAGCGGTCGATACCCAGAATCAGTGCCAGACCGGCAACCGGCAGGTGACCGACAGCCGACAGGGTCGCAGCCAGAACGATGAAGCCCGAACCGGTTACACCAGCTGCGCCCTTGGAGGACAGCAGCAGTACCAGCAGCAGGGTGATCTGGTGAGTGATGTCCATGTGGGTGTTGGTCGCCTGAGCGATGAACACGGCCGCCATGGTCAGGTAGATCGACGTACCGTCCAGGTTGAAGGAGTAACCGGTCGGAATGACCAGACCCACGACCGACTTCTGCGCACCCAGACGCTCCATCTTGATCAGCATGCGAGGCAGTGCCGACTCGGAAGAGGAAGTACCCAGTACGATCAGCAGCTCTTCACGGATATAGCGAACCAGCTTCAGGACGCTGAAACCGTGAGCACGGCAGATGGCGCCCAGCACCAGCAGCACGAACAGGAAGCAGGTGACGTAGAAGCACAGCATCAACTGGCCCAGTTGCACCAGCGAGCTGACACCGTAGGCACCGATGGTGAAAGCCATTGCGCCGAAGGCACCGACTGGAGCCAGCTTCATGATCATGTTGATGATGTTGAACATCACATGTGCGAAGCGATCGATGAAGTCCAGGATCGGACGGCCATAGGCACCCAGGCGATGCAGGGCGAAACCGAAGATCACCGAGAACATCAGCACTTGCAGGATGTCGCCGTTGGCGAAGGCACCGACGATGGTGTTCGGGATGACGTTGAGGATAAAGCCGATGACGCTCTGATCCTTACTTGCCGTGACATAGGCTGCGATCTTGGACGCATCCAGCGTGCTGACATCGATGTTCATGCCGGCACCCGGCTGAACAACGTTGACGACAACCAGACCAATGATCAGTGCAAGGGTAGACACAATTTCAAAATACAGCAGCGCATAACCGCCGGTCTTGCCGACCGACTTCATGTTCTGCATGCCCGCGATACCGCTCACGACCGTACAGAAAATGATGGGTGCGATGACCATTTTGATCAGTTTGATGAAACCGTCGCCCAGCGGCTTCAAGGCCTTGCCGGTGTCAGGGTAGAAGTGACCGATCAGGATACCGATAACAATCGCTACGATTACCTGAAAGTACAGTGATTTGTAGATGGGCTGACGAGTCGTCATTGCAGTTATCCTCAAGGGCTTCGTCGGCATCTCACCTGATGCACGCGAGCCTATAAAGCGCTAACCCTCCTGCACTGGAGGGATTTGTTGTGTCGAGTTGCACAAGGCAGACCTCTACGAAAGTTAGCAAGCCGCGTGCCACTTCCGGAAAAACCCTCTCCAGAGCCCTGTAACCAAGGCACCTCGGGATAAACACTAGTATGAAATAGCCATTATGGTGGCGGTTTTCCGCCGATAGGCGATAAAAAAAACGAAAGGGTGGCGGGTATCCGCCTTCGCAAAGGACAGAGGCGCTGCGGAAGCGGACTCCAGCAGCGGATCGTCTGCATTTGTGGGCTGTGCGATCGCTGGCGGCTTATCGCCATTCGATCCATGATCGCTATCTGCTGGAGCAGATGACTATCAGATCACGGCATAGAGCCTGGGGCTTGAAAATAAAGCACCCCCTTCATGGCAGCTCCGCCATCCAGACATCTTCGTAGCCATCCCTGTCTATGATGAATTTCGCCCCCTCGGGCAAGAACAAATATTTCATCACTTCTGGCAGCTCTTTTTTCACATGCTCAGTATGTACAGCCTGATAAAAACCGCTGGCATCCGAATAGTCACCGCAGTGTATAAACCAACTGACCGTCCCCCCCTCCGGCAGTTGAATGCGGGTTCCATAAATGGGGGTTTTGTCCAGAGTAGCCAGTGCGATGGCGACCATTCCCTCTGGAGGATGAACGGGAAGACCGTATTTCTCACAAAGCTTCTGTTGCAACTCGTCAGGCCTGCATCGCTCGATTGCTTGCACGCTCAACCCTCCCTGCCTGTGCTGTCGATCAAAAGATGAAGGTGTCAGCTATCCAGCCACCAATTCAAAAGCGTATCATCTTCGTCATCATCAATATTTTTATAAATGTTGGAGAAATACCACTGAACACCCGTTCTCTCTCGAAACGCATCGAAAAAATCACCAACCCTGTCCATCCCGTTCCCTGCCGGGACGGCCAACGACAAGCTTCCCTCAAAGACGCCATCCAGCGTTCCTTGCAGATGCTGAGCGACACCCGCCTCCAAAAGGGCTATCTCTTATGACGGCAAGTCATCGGCATAGATATGAATACAAAAATGACCTCCTCGCTTCAGAACGACCGGGTGCGCATGCTCGTCCTCAACCACAAAGACATCGCCACGGGCGAGGTTCAAGGCAAGACCGGGCGAGGACAATAACTCGTATGTATTGCTCCCCACTTTCCGGACACGTACCTCTTCAAATACAGGGCCATCGCTGTCTGCCACGAATATTTTAATCAACATAGCCTAGGCTTTAGCCTTTATAGATAGCGCTCATGGCGCCGCACAGGTACTGAAAAAGCGAAGCCGTCCAGACAGATGCTGTCTTACCTTCGCATCAGATATTCCAATGATGAGAGATATCTTTGACAGTTAGCTAACTACAGCCCCTTTCGGCCCACTGGCAATCAGGCTAGCCCCACAAGCAGTTTTCATACCGTTCAGGGCAATGGGGGTTCCATCCACTGTGTAAGTGCTACTTCCCTCAGCGATGGGAAAAATGCCTTTGCACAGCGGGCAACTGACCTTGTGCCCAACCCCGGCAATGGGTTTGCCGTTGAGGTTGGTCTGAGAAAAGGCTTCGAGGACTACGCCTCCGTGAGAGGTAGAGTCGCCTAGGCGGATGATGTCTTTCATGACTTAATCTCCCAATAAAAACCATAAACTTTCTCTCAGTTCAAAAACACTTCCAGCCTCGTCAAAAAAACTGTGAAAAGTAATCATCCTCCCACTGCATATCCTCTACAGGAGTATATGCAATGCCTTTTAACCCTACCGCCGCATCCTTGAATCGCTGCGAGCAAATAAAACTACCACTAAGTCCTGCCAAATCTTTATATTTAAAAATATCCCTATCCCATCCAGCAGGAAGAACTAGCTTTTTTATACTTAAAATCAAGCCCGACTCGCTTGAAAAAGATGAGGCCTTGTCTGTATTAGCAATAACATCCAACTCTTCAAACAAAACCACATTATATTTTTTAGACGATATACTTTTACCCGTTTGAGACACCACATCGATTCTAGCCTGGTCGACTATACCCAACCCAAACCTTTCACACAGTGACAAAAACTCATCACTGGCAATATAAAAAAACTGCGCATCGCTACGTATATCAAACTCAAGCAATTTCTCCTTGGCAATCAATACCATTCCATTAGGAAAAGGTGTACGCGAGCCAGAATTTTTGGACTCGCAATACCAAGGAAAATAACCATGCTTGATTTTTTTCACATCCGAATAAAACTTATCATAGAGCGCAGCCTTTAATAAACCCTCTGGGCACCCACGCTCTTTTTTATCAGTCATAACATAGTAAGTCATCCAAACCTCTAACTAATTAAGCCTTATTTGAGCAGACCCTAAAGCAGATAACGACACTCTCATCTCTGATTGCAGCGCAGCAATTTTTCCACGAGCCTCAACAGCAGCAGCTTGAGAATCATTTTTGGCGTCTGCTCTATACACACGCTCAATATTGGCAACTTTCACGCCTACAGCTTTACTGTAATTAGCATGAGACCCACAATGATAAAACACTCTTTTCATTGACTTGGCCTTGTCAGCGCTATCAGGCATCAGCAGTCCATTTTCCTTTTTATC
>NZ_JBIVGV010000015.1:0-133701 GCF_044748865.1 Pseudomonas sp. NPDC089734
TCTCTACTGTGGGCATATCCGGATTTTGTTGTGTGGCGAGTATCGGTTCCGCCTTTACGGCGGGCCCCTTTGTTTCGGCAAAGGGGCGAAACCATCGGCTCCGGTTCGGCCCCGCCTGACGGCGAGGTTCCCTCGTTCCGGCGTTGTTCCATGGGGCCGCGCCGATGGGCCATCCATGGCCTGGCGGCGCTTGCTCGGCTCCTGCCTCGCACCCCACTCCACAACACCTCCACTCAGCCTTCACCAGCGTCGCAATCGGTGGTGTCTGGACTTTTTGTGCTTGAAAAGCAAAGAAAAGCTAAAAAGCTCTGTGCCGCGATGGCGTGAACACCGCAAGACGCGACGTTGGTGACGGCTGAGTGGAGGTGGTGATCCGATGGGAATTCTGCAGGGATGCAGAATTAGCCGCACTGGGCCATGGATGGCCCATTGTGGCGACCGCCGGATCAGCGCCGGAGCGAAGGAACCCTGCCGTCAGGCGGGGCCGAACCCGGAGCAATGGTTTTGGTTCCTTTGGCCGGAACCAAAGGGACGCGCCGTAAAGGCGCAAGGCGGCCTCAAGTCAAACGAGTCATCAAGGAACAGGCACATTCCTCAATTCGCTCTTCTATTTCCAGCTATGCACCGGCCAGCCAGCCTTTTCGGCATGCTCGCGCAATACAGCATCGGGATTGACCGCATTGGGGTGGTCAACCTTGAGCAACAGCGGCAGGTCGTTGCGTGAGTCGGAGTAGAAGCTGGCACCCTCGAGGTTTTCACCTTCGGTATCCAGCCACTCCATCAGACGAGTGATCTTGCCCTCGCGGTAGGTCAGCACACCGACCGTTGCACCGCTGTAGACCCCGTGTTGTATATCCAGCTCGATACCCAGAACCTCATCGATGCCCAGACGCTCGGCAATGGGTTTGACCAGATGCACGCCGGACGCCGAAATCACCAGAATTCGGTCGCCTCTGGCGCGATGCTGTGCGATGCATTTGCAGGCATCGCTGTAGATGATCGGTTCGATGAAATCTTCCACCCAGGGACCGACCAGATGCTCGACTTCTTCAGGCGTGCGGCCTGCCATGGGCTCCAGGCTGAACGCCATGTAATCCTCCATGGCCAGCTTGCCGGCACTGTAGGCGGCCATCAGCTCGTCGTTGCGCTGCATGAACGATTCGGGATCGACCCACCCCAGACGCCCCATCTGCTCGCTCCACAGGCTGGCGCAGTCGCCACCGATCAGGGTTTCGTCCAGATCGAAAATTGCTAAAGGCATGCGTGCCTCCTTTTTTAAGCGTTTATTTCGGTAAACAGGTGAGGGCACGCAGCTGTAAGCCGCAAGTTTCAAGCTGCAAGCGGTCCGGGCTTCTCAACTTGCTGCTTGAGGCTTATGGCTTGTAGCTGCCCCTAAGCCACCTCACATAGCGCCGACAGTTCGATAGTCAGGGTCACGCGGCGTCCGTCAGGGTGCAGATCATCCGCGCTGCGGTTCAATACGTCGACCATCAATTCCACGCCTCGGGCCTGGACGCGGTAGCGGATCACGTTGCCCAGCAGGCTGTGGCCAAGCACTTCACCTTCCAGTGCGCCGCTCAGACTCAACTGGATGGCTTCGGGACGGATGGCGACGCGGCTGTTGATCGGGCGCTGCATCAGGCGAGAGGCATCGTCGGGGTCGAGCAGGTTGTAGTTGCCGATGAAGCCTGCCGCGAAGACGTCTGCGGGGGCGGTGTAGAGGGTTTCGGCATCGCCGCTCTGCACAATGCGGCCCTGGTTCATCAGGAAGATACGGTCCGAAAGGGTCAGTGCTTCTTCCTGGTCGTGGGTGACGAAGATCGTGGTCAGGCCCAGTTCGCGCTGGATGGCGCGGATCTGTTCGCGCAGGTGTTTGCGAATCCGTGCGTCCAGAGCCGACAGCGGTTCGTCGAGCAACAGCAGGCGCGGACGGGTGACCAGCGAACGGGCCAGGGCCACGCGCTGGCATTGTCCGCCGGACATCTGGTGCGGGTAGCGGCTGGCGAAATCGCTCAGTTCGACCAGCTTCAACACTTCGGCGACCCGCTTGTGAGTGTCGTCGGCATTGACCTTCTGGATGCGCAGGCCGAACGCGACGTTCTGTTCCACGGTCATGTTGGGGAACAGCGCATAGCTCTGGAACACCATGCCGATGTTGCGTTTCTGCGGTGTCAGCGGCACCAGGTCCTGGCCATCGAGCAGGATGCGCCCGCTGTTCACGGAGGTCAGGCCGGCGATGCAACGCAGCAGGGTGGACTTGCCGCATCCGGACGGGCCAAGCAGGGTGACGAATTCACCGCGTTCGATGGTGCAGTTGATGTCGCTGAACACCGCGGTGCTGGCGTAACTCTTTTGCAGGTTTTCGATACTGACAAAACTCATCTCAGTCTTTGTCCTTGTTCAGTCGATTGGCGGCCCAGGTCAGCACCAGCACGAAGAGGAAGTAAGAGATCACCAGCGCACTGTTGAAGTGACCGCTGCTGTTGCGCATGTTGTTCAGGTACACCTGCAAGGTTTCATAGCGGGTGCCGACCAGCAGGTTGGCGAAGACGAATTCACCGAACAGGAAGGAAAACGACAGCAGCAGCGCGACCAGCAACCCCTTGCGCAGGTTGGGCAGCACCACCATGAATGCGGCCTGCCAGGTATTGGCCCCCAGCAGTTGGGCGGCATCCATCAGGTCGGTGAGGTTGATTGCCTGCAGGTTGTTGCTGATGGCCCGGTACATGAAGGGCAGGGCGACGGTGAAGTAGCAGCCGATCAGAATCCAGGGGGTGCCGACCATGGCGAAAGGGCCGGAGCCATAGAGTTGCAGCAGACCGACGGATGAAGCCACGGGCGGCACCGCGAAGGGCAGCAGGATCAGGATGTTCATCAACGCATCCAGGCGCGGGAAGTGGTAATGCACCACGAACAGCAGCGGCAGGATCAACACCACGGACAAAATCAGCGCGCCCACGCACACCAGCAGCGATTGACCGAATGCCGTCAGAAAGCGCGGGTCGCTCCACAGTGCGATGTACCACTTGAAGGTCAGGCCGCTGGGCAGAATGCTGGCCGACCAACTGGTGGCCAGTGAGTACAGCAGCGTACCGGCCAGCGGCAGCAGCAGGATGAAGAACAAGAGATAGACCACGAACCGGTGGTAAAGCCCGGCAGGACCTTTTTCAGCGCGAGACATGGTAGCTCCTCTTCAGCAACCACTGATGGACGACGGTGACCAGTGTCATCAGGCCGACCAGAATCATGGCCAGTGCACTGGCCATGTTCGGATCGAGGCTGATATCCCCTGCAACCATGGCCGCGATACGGATGGGCAATACGTTGAAGTTGCCGGTGGTCAGGGCGTAGACGGTGGCGTAGGCCCCCAGGGCATTGGCCAGCAGAATCACGAAGGTCCCCAGCAGGGCGGGGGTCAGGACCGGCAGGCCGATGTAGCGCCAGAACTGGAAGCTGCTGGCACCGAGCAAGGCCGACGATTCGCGCCAGTCTTCGCGCAGGGCGTCGAAGGCCGGGTAGAGCAGCAGCACGCCCAGGGGGATCTGGAAATAGGTGTAGAGGATGATCAACCCGGTTTTCGAGTACAGGTTGAAGTCTTCGATGATTCCCGCCTGTTTGAGCATCAGGGTCACGGCGCCGTTGAAACCCAGCAGAATGATGAAGGCGAAGGCCAGCGGCACACCGGAGAAGTTGCTGGTCATGTTGGCGAAGGAGTTGACGAAGTCCCGCAGCCGCGAGTCCACATTGCGCAGTGAATAGCTGCCCAGTACGGCGATGATGATGCCGAACAGGCTGGACCAGAAGCTGATTTCCAGGCTGAACTGCATGGCCTGGCGATAGAACCGGGAGCTGAACGCATTGATGAAGTTCTCAATGCCCCAGCCTGCTTCGGAGTGCAGGCTGTTGATCGCCACCCAACCCAGCGGTGCGATCTGAAACACGAAGAAAAAGATCGCGAACGGCAACAGGCAGAGCAGCCCCAGCCATTTACCTCGATTGTTTGTGGTCACTTGAGGATCTCCCGGCATACAGGCTTGTCGTGGGGCACGCCAAGCAGTTCGCAGACAATGCCGCACAGATCGGTCTGTCTGGGGGCTGCCTGAGGATTCAGGCTGAACGCGTCGCCCAGCACGAACAGCGGGACCTCACGCTCTTCGGGTAGCAGGCCGTTATGCGATTTGTCGTTGTTCATGCCGTGATCGGCGGTCACCAGGACCTGGTACCCGGCATCGAGCCAGCCTTGCAGGTAGTCGGCGATCAGGATGTCGGCGCTACGTGCGCTGTTGCGGTACTGCGGACTGTCGAGGCCATGCTTGTGCCCGGCGTCGTCGATGTTCATGGGATGGATCAGCAACAGGTCGGGCGTATACCTGATCCGGAGGCTTTCAGCGTCGGCGAACAGGTGCGAGTCAGGGTAATGGTCGACGTAGTAAAAGTGGCCGTGCTGTATCGGTAGCGCCGGATCGTCGGTATGTCGGTCGCGGACAGCGTCGAACGGCGTGCGGTTATACAGCTCGCTGACCCAGTGGTAAGCCGCCGCTGCGGTGGTGAGCCCGGCATCAGAGGCATAGTGAAATATGCTGCGCTGGCTGGACAGGCGTGAAATCTGGTTGTGTACGATGCCGCTTTCAATCGGAGGAATCCCGGTCAGAATGCATTCGTACAAGGGGCGCGACAGCGCAGGCAGCTCGCATTCGAGCTTGTAGAGTGCGGCGCGACCGGCATGGCTATATGCCTGAAGATGGCCCATGGCGTGCCTGGCCACTTCGTAATTGAGGCCATCGAGCACGATGAGGATGACATTGTGTTTCATGAGCCAGTCGCTCCGACAGCAAACGGTACAAGGGCATTACAGGAGAGAAGGGCGAGCAGGCATGCTGACTCGCCCGGAGGCTTTTGCCGGATCAGTTCATCTCGACGATGACTTGCTCGTTCCACATCTGTGGCAGCTTCTTGGACGTCGCTTCCCACGCCGAAGCGTTCTTGATCGGTGTTACACCTTTGTATTGCTCGTTTGGCAGCAACTTGGCCTGAACGTCGGCTGGCAGAGTCAGATGCTCGGCACGAATCGGACGTGCGTTGCCTTTTGCCAGGTTGATCTGGCCAGCGTCGCTGAAGATGTACTCACGCGTCAGTTTGGCGGCGTTCGGGTGCTTGGCGTATTTGTTGATGATGGTGGTGTAGCCGGAAATCACCGAACCATCGGACGGGATCAGCACCACGTAGTCATCGGGGTTGCTCATCTTGGCCTTGTAGCTCAAACCGTTGAAGTCCCAGACGATACCGACCTCGACTTCACCCTTTTCCATGCTCTGAATGTTCGGGTTGTTGAGAGCCAGACGTTTCTGTTTAGCCAGTTCGGTGAACAGTTGCAGGCCCGGAGCGACGTTGCTTTCGTCGCCTTTCATGGCGATGGAGGCGGCCAGCACGCCGTTGGCGGCCTGGGCTGCGGTGCTCACGTCACCGATGGTGACCTTGTACTTGCCGTTCTTGAGGTCTGCCCATTTGGTCGGTACTTCAGATCCGTGCAGCAGCTTCTTGTTGACGATGAAGGCGATGGTGCCGGTGTAGGCCAGTGCCCAGTGACCTTCCTTGTCCTTGGCCCAGTCCGGGACTTGTTCCCAGGTGCTGGGTTTGTAAGGTTGAGTGACGCCCTTGGCGACTGCGATAGGGCCGAAGGCCGCACCGACGTCACCGATATCGGCGCTGGCGTTGTCTTTTTCCGCATCGAACTTGGCCACTTCCTGAGCCGAACTCATGTCGGTGTCCATGTGCTTGAGGCCGTACTTGCTTTCAAGGTCGGCCCAGGTGCCTTTCCAGTTCGCCCAGTCATCCGGCATGCCGACGCTATTGATCGCGCCTTCGGTTCTGGCTGCGGCTTCGAGGGTCTTGAGGTCTGTGTCCGCTGCCATGGCCGAAGTGCTCAGCGCAATGGCGGAACCGAGGAGTGATGCCAACAATAGGTGTTTCATTCCAGTCTCCTTTTGCACTTCCTTTCAGAAGTGTTCGTTGCGGATGGTTTGGTCTAGATCAGCAATACCTGAGCCAAGTTAGGCTTCTTGCATGACATTTTTGTGTCGGGTGCCGTTTTTGGTGATAGAGGCAGGGTTAGTGGCCGGTACCACCCAGCAAGCGTAGTTCACGCCGGATGGCTTGATATTAAAGGGCTGGGAGGCGCCCAGACAGCGGTTGGCATGGATTGTGAAACGACCTGTCACATGACGGTCATATACGCGACCTAGGCTTGAACACACACCTTCAACGGGGTAGGCAAGCCTTGATGCGTGCCCTTTAATGGCGCTGGTCTAGTCCAGCTTGGTATCTAAATGCGCGAAGATGTACCACGAGCGGTCACTACCATTTGCAACGCCTTGCAGGAGCAGATAGAGCATGGTCTGCTGCTGCCCGGCAGCAAGCTGCCTGCCGAGCGCAAGCTCAGTGAAGTGTTCGACACCACCCGGATCACGCTGCGTGAAGCGCTGGTGCAACTCGAGGCCCGAGGGCTCATCTATCGCGAAGAGCGTCGTGGCTGGTTTGTCTCGCCGCCACGTCTGGCCTATGACCTGATTCGTCGCAGCCACTTTCATGCGATGGTCCAGGCACAAGGGCGCGTGGCCGAAACCCAGGTCATTTCGGCGCGTCTGCAACCGGCTTCTGCCAGGATATGCGAGAAGCTCCAATTGCCCCCGCTCTCCAGCGTGATACAGATCTGTCGCGCACGGCGCATCGACCAGCGTCTGGTGCTGTATGTCGAGCATTACCTGAACCCGGAGTTCTTTCCTGGCATCCTGGAGTGCGACCTCAGCCAGTCGCTCACCGAGTTGTACGCCAGCCGGTATGACCTGTATTACGGCAAGGTGCATTTCGAGATCGTGCCGACGGCGCTGCATGCCGACGCCTGCGCGGCGCTCAAGGTTTCGGTCGGAAGTCCAGGGTTGTGCATTGCCAGGGTCAACTACGATCAGCGTGATCGCCTGATCGATTGCGACCTGGAGTATTGGCGGCACGACGCTATTCATGTCAGTGCAGTGGCGGGTGATTCTTCGGCAGGCCGGCCAGTGACCGGAGTGTGACCCGCCTCAAGGCCGAATCGGCACATGAGGCGAGTCACGTTGGCATGACGGTATTGATCGGGTGAGGTTATGGCGTGATATCAACCTCTACCCAGTCGGAGTGACCGACGCCTTTGACGTTGTAGCGAACTTTCAGCTTCTTCCAGCCGGCATGAACGGAAGAGGGTGGAATCTTGATGATCATTTCCCTTACATGCTCGACCACATGAATGATCGGGAACGTGAATTCCGGGCTTCCTGGCGTTCCTTCCCAGGGCGCCGAAAGCCGATCGCCGACTTTCATGCCGGGATAGACCGGCACAAGGATCTGTACGCCTGTCCCGTGAATGGCCGACAGGCTCAGGGTGCCGTCGCCGCTCAACTGAGGCAATGAAGGTGCGGGTAGGTGATCTGTTGTCTGTTTGTTCATGATTCATGTCCTTATTGGTTTTTGTATTTATTCACACTCAAAAGCCAGTGCCGGGAACGCAACGTTGTCGCCTCCCGAGATCGTCAAGGGCTTTAGGTTTTGTACGTAAAGTGGCTGCGCTCGGTCAGGCGGCGTTAAAAACCGGCTCAGAATGCTCATTGACAACCAGTCAACTCCGCTTCCTCGCCGTTTTTTGCCTTGCCTGACCTTCGCTCGCCGACTTTTCGTACAGAACCTAGTGGTTGTTGAATCGGAGGTCGTCAGTTGCTGTCAACTGTTTTTGGCTGACACGTAGGGGGGGAATGTTTCAGGCGTTGCGCTTGAAACAGGCTGTAGAGGGGGGCTTTCAGGTCAACTTTTCGAGAATCTTGAAACCGACCGTGCCGATCACGAAGACCATCCCGATCCAGATCATGAACACGCCGATACCTTTATCCCGGTAACTGAAACCAACGCTGAGCAACAGCATTCCGATGACGGTGATGATCAGCATTGAATGGAAGGGATCCATGGCCTTGTACCTCAAACTGACTCGGCATTTGTGAGTCTAGTCGCGTTTGAGGCTGGCGCTTTGATATGGGACAGCGTTATGGGTGGCTGTCGCGGGCAAGCCCCTGTGGGAGAGGGCTTGCCCGTGAAGGGTTAAGGCAGCTCGTGACTGGCGTAGAACGCGCTGAGCACCTTCACCAGGTGTGACAGGTCATGGCTGCCTGCCAGCTCGCGGATCGAATGCATGGCAAAGGTCGGCAGGCCGATATCCACCGTGCGAACGCCCAGATGACTGGCCGTGATCGGGCCGATGGTCGAGCCGCAGGCCATGTCGCTGCGCACCACGAAGCTTTGCACCGGCACTTCTTCGGCCATGCACAGATGGCGGAAGAAACCGGCAGTCTCGCTGTTGGTGGCGTAGCGCTGGTTGCTGTTGACCTTGATGACGGGGCCGGCATTGAGTTTCGGGCCGTGATTGGCATCGTGCTTTTCGGCGTAGTTGGGGTGTACGCCATGGGCGTTGTCGGCGGAAATCAGCAGCGATTTCTGGATGCTGCGTACATAGTCTTCACCGTTGGGCAGCAGGCGCTGGATGACTTGCTCCAGCATCGGGCCGTCTGCGCCACAGGTCGACGAAGAGCCGACTTCTTCATGGTCGGTACAGACCAGCAGGGCGGTTTCATCGGTGTTGCTGTGAAGCAGTGCCTGCAGGCCTGCATAGCACGACAGCAGGTTGTCCAGGCGGGCTCCGGCGATGAAGTCGCCATTGAGGCCGACCACGGCCGCGCTCTGGGTGTCGTAGAAACTCAGCTCGTAATCGAGCACGACATCGGCGTTCAGGTCGTGCTCGCGGGCCAGTTGCTCGGTGAGCAGGGCGCGGAAATCAGCACGTTCGTCACCGGCTACCTGGGCCAGAATCGGTGGCAATTCGTTCTGGGCATTGATCGCCCAGCCTTCGTTGGCCGTGCGATTGAGGTGGATCGCCAGGTTTGGAATGATCGCGATGGGCAGCTTGAAGTCGATCAACTGGCTTTCGACCTTGCCATCACGGCGGAAGGTGACGCGCCCGGCCAGCGACAGGTCGCGGTCAAACCAGGGAGCCAGCAATGCACCGCCATACACTTCCACACCCAGTTGCCAGAAACCCTGACGTTGCAGTTCCGGTTGTGGCTTGACCCGAAGGCAAGGGCTGTCGGTATGGGCGCCGACCATGCGGATGCCGCCGGTCACTGGCGAATGGCGACCCATTCTGAAGGCCACGATGGAGGAGTCGTTACGGGTGACGTAATAACGCCCGCCGGTTTCGACGGCCCAGGTTTCGCGCTCGTCCAGACGCTGGAAACCTGCCGCTTCGAGGTGTTGTACAAGCGTTGCAGTGGCATGAAACGGAGTAGGGGAAGCCTTGAGGAAGTCGATCAGGCCTTTGTTCAGCTCTTCGCGCATAAGTAGCTCCAGACAGCAGTGGCGCGAGTTTACCGTATTGGCCCGTGTCGTGCTTTTTCGCGAATGAATTCGCTCCTACCGATACCTGGGGTAGGAGCGAATTCATTCGCGAACCGGTCAAAACGGCGCTGCACACTCGAACTTCAGGCGCTCGCCAGTCACCGGGTGGGTGAAACTCAACATGCTGGCGTGCAGGCACAGGCGTGGATAGGCCGCCAATGCCTCGGGATGGGCATACAGGCCATCGCCCAGCAGCGGATGCCCGATGGACAGCATGTGTACCCGCAACTGATGCGAGCGTCCGGTAATGGGCGTGAGCTCGACGCGGCAATGGGTGTCGTAGCGTTCCACGATCTTCCAGAAGGTCAGTGCGTGCTTGCCGGACTCATGATCGACCACATGCCGGGGCTTGGTGGGCGGGTCATAGCGCAGAGGCAGGTCGATGCTGCCGCTGTCCAGCGTCGGCTGGCCCCAGCACAAGGCGGTGTAGGCCTTCTCGGTTTCGCGGTCATGGAACTGGCGCGAGAGTTCTCGATGGGTGTCGGCATCGCGGGCAAGCAGAATGATGCCGGAGGTTTCCCAGTCCAGCCGGTGAACGATGCGGGCTTCGGGGTAGCCGTTTTCCTGCAGGCGGGTAATCAGGCAGTCCTTGTTGTCGTCGGCCCGACCGGGGACGGAAAGCAGCAAGGTAGGTTTATCAATCACCAGAACGGCTGCGTCCTGATGAATGATGCGGATGTTCGACAACGGCATGCAACGGCCTCGAGACGCTATAAACGCCAACGGCGACATGGGCGACACTCTGTCGGGAGTGCTGCCCATGCCGCCGTGGACGACCGCCGGATCAGCGATCCGGCAGGGTGATGTTGAGTTCCAGAATCGAACAGCTGCCCTGGTTTTCCAGAGCGACCTGTACCTGATCGGACTCGATGTTGACGTATTTACGGATCACTTCCACCAGCTCTTTCTGCAGGGCAGGAAGATAGTCGGGCGTCGGTGAGCTTCGCTGGCCGCGTTCGTGCGCCACGATGATCTGTAGACGCTCTTTCGCTACCGAGGCCGTGCTTTCTTTTTTGCGGTCACGAAAGAAGTCAAAAATATTCATTTAGCGGCCTCCAAAAAGACGCTCGAACCATCCTTTTTTCTGCACATCGACAAAGCGATGAGCAACTTCCTTGCCCAGCAGACGATCGACGGCATCGCTGTACGCCTGACCGGCGTCGCTCTGGTCGTCGAGAATGACCGGGATACCCTGGTTGGAAGCCTTCAAGACTGCCTGAGACTCGGGAATCACGCCCAGCAGACGGATCGAGAGGATTTCCTCGACGTCTTCGACACCCAGCATTTCGCCCTTGGTGACGCGCTCCGGATTGTAGCGGGTCAGCAGCAGGTGTTCCTTGATCGGGTCTTCGTTGCGCTCGGCACGACGAGACTTGCTGGCCAGCAGGCCCAGCATGCGGTCCGAGTCACGGACCGACGACACTTCCGGGTTGGTCACGACAATCGCTTCGTCAGCGAAGTACATGGCCAGGTGGGCACCTTTTTCGATACCGGCCGGGGAGTCGCAGATCACGAATTCAAAGTTTTCCTTGAGCTCATCCAGGATCTTCTCGACGCCTTCGGAGGTCAGCGCGTCCTTGTCGCGAGTCTGGCTCGCAGCAAGCACGTAGAGGTTTTCCAGGCGCTTGTCCTTGATGAGGGCTTGCGTGAGCGTGGCTTCGCCTTGAACGACGTTGACGAAGTCGTACACCACACGGCGCTCGCAACCCATGATCAGGTCCAGGTTACGCAAGCCGACGTCGAAGTCGACGATCACTGTCTTATGACCACGCAGAGCGAGGCCTGTACCGATGGCGGCGCTGGTGGTGGTCTTGCCCACACCACCCTTGCCGGATGTAACCACGAGAATCTTGGCCAAGGTGTATCACCCCTAGAGGAAAAGGACGGTCAGTCCCTGAAGAGCATCCCTTGAAACGGCGTAAGAAGCGTGATGGAAATCATGGAAACCGGTTATCGAAAGATGGCTTTGTGCCATTACTTTCAAGAGGTACAACTGTCGAGAAACAAATGTTTCTCCGGATTTCCTACAACCTTTGCTACGTTTTCGCGACGAATCAGAGATGCTTTGAAAATGGCGGCAGTATCCGTTAAAGACGAATGATGTTCAACACGTCGCCTGACAGACTGACTTGTACGGGAGCCCCCCAGAGAGGGTCCCTGCGCAAGTCTTCGGAAACCTTGTATTGCCCGGCGATCGAGATCAGCTCTGCGCCCAGTTGCTGGCAAAAGATCCGTGCCTTGGTGTCGCCCTTGATGCCTGCCAGTGCCCGGCCGCGCATCGGGCCGTAAACATGGATGTTGCCATCGGCCAGAAGTTCCGCACCCGGGCTTACGGGGGCCACGACCACCAGATCGCCACCCTGGGCGTAAATCTGTTGCCCGCCGCGCACCGGGGCGGTGATGACACGGGTCGGCTTGACGACAGGTTCTGGCGGTTTCTCAGGCACTTTTTTCGGTGCTTCTGTCTCGACAGGGTCCAGCGTACGCTCTCTGGCACCCGAAGGTGGAAGCACCGGAAGGTCGACGGCGATGGCGGCGGCGATGTCTTCGATACGGTTGGCCCGGATCGCCAGGGTGCGCAGGCCATGCTGACGGCAGACACGCATCAGGCCGGGCAGGTCGACCGTCCCTTCGTTGGGCGCGAGTTTGTCCAGTGCCAGGATCAACGGAGTGTTGCTGAAGAAGTTGGGGGCCTGGGCGACCTTGGCCGCCAGCTGACGGTCGAGCGCGTCAAGGTTGTTCCGGGCCAGCTCCATGACGGTGATGGCAAGCATGCTGCCTTTGAGCTGAAACACGGGGTCCGGGTTTTGCGATTCGATCTGGCTCATGGTCGGTGTACACAACAGCTTGTCGCTAAAAGTGCCGAGACTTATAACGAGAACGCCCGCGAGCCGCAAGCCGGGTCGAACCGATGTAGAATGCGCAGCCTTTGTCCTGACGGAAGCTTAAATGGATCGCCCGCGTTTTAAAGCCAGTTTTCTTCACCCCCGTTTCTGGCCCCTGTGGCTGGGGCTGGGGCTCTTGTGGCTGATTGTCCAGTTACCGTTTCGAGTGCTGTTGGTGATCGGACGCCTGCTGGGCGCGGCGATGTACTGCGTGGCCACTGATCGAAAATATATCGCTTCGCGCAACCTTGAGCTGTGCTTCCCGCAGTTGTCCGCGGCCGAGCGCAAGAAATTGCTCAAGGAAAACTTCGCCTCGACCGGCATTGCCTTCTTCGAGATGGCCATGAGCTGGTGGTGGTCCAGACGCCGCCTGGCCGGGCTGGCTCATATCGAAGGGCTGGAGCATCTACAGCGTGCCCAGCAGCAGGGCGAAGGGGTGATCCTCATGGCCCTGCATTTCACGACCCTCGAGATCGGTGCGGCCTTGCTGGGCCAGCAGCACACCATCGATGGCATGTACCGCGAGCACAAGAACCCGCTGTTCGATTTCGTTCAGCGTCGCGGTCGCGAGCGGCATAACCTCGACTCTCTGGCGGTGGAGCGCGAGGACGTGCGTGGCATGCTCAAGCTGCTGCGTGCCGGTCGTGCCATCTGGTACGCACCGGATCAGGATTACGGCGCAAAGCAGAGCGTGTTCGTACCGCTGTTCGGCATTCAGGCAGCCACCGTGACGGCTACCAGCAAGTTTGCCAAGCTGGGACGTGCCCAGGTGGTGCCCTTCACCCAGCAGCGTCTGGCGGACGGCAGCGGCTACAAGCTGGTGATCCATCCGCCGTTGCAGGATTTCCCGGGCCAGAGCGATGAAGAGGATTGCCTGCGCATCAATAAGTGGATTGAAATTGCCATCACGGAATGCCCGGAGCAATATCTCTGGGCGCATCGACGTTTTAAAAGTCGACCGGCAGGTGAACCAAGGCTATACAAAAAACATAAATAGAAGAGTGGTTGTTCACTGAGGTCCGTTGTAGATGCCAGAGCCCGCAGTAGTGACAAGCGCAGTGAACGAAGCCGAGCCAGTGACCGGGTTGATACTCTCTGGAGGCGGTGCCCGTGCCGCCTATCAGGTGGGGGTGCTGGCGGGGATTGCCGATCTCCTGCCTGCCGGATCGCCGAATCCGTTTCCCGTGATCGTCGGCACCTCGGCAGGTGCGATCAACGCCGTGAAGCTGGCCAGTGGCGCGCTTCACTTTCGCATTGCCATCCATCAACTGACCGAGTTCTGGCAGGCATTTCGCAGTCATCAGGTGCTGCGCAGCGACTGGCCCGGCGTGATTCATCAGGCGGGGCGTTTTTTCGGGCGCAGCCTGATCGGACTGGGACGCAACATTCCTGTTGCACTGCTCAACAGTTCGCCACTGCGTGACTTGCTCAACGAGCGACTGGACCTGTCGGGCATCGATGCGGCCATCGACAGCCGTCACCTGCGAGCGATAGCCGTCACGGCCTTTGGTTATGAGTCCGGTCAGGCGGTGACGTTCTATCAGGGCGGAGGCACCATCGAGCCCTGGCTGCGTCACCGACGCATCGGCCTGCCGACCCAACTGACGGTGGATCATTTACTGGCGAGTTCGGCGATTCCATTGCTGTTTGCGCCCGTGAAGATCGAGCATGAGTATTTCGGCGATGGTGCGGTGCGTCAATCGGCACCGATCAGCCCTGCGCTGCACCTGGGGGCCAACCGGGTGCTGGTGGTGGGCGTTAGCGGCAACCCGCGTGGCGTTCAGCCCAATAAGCAGATCCATCGGGCAACCAGCGGCATCCAGCCGACCCTGGCGCAAATCAGCGGTCACATGCTCAACAGCACCTTCATCGATAATCTGGAAAGTGATATCGAATTGCTAGAGCGGTTGAATCAGATGAGCGCCTTGCTGGCCAACGAGAAGGACAGGCGTCAACCGGGCATGTCGCCGGTTGAAGTTCTGATCATTTCCCCCAGCCAGCCGCTGGACGAAATCGCTGCCCGTCACCGCCATGAATTACCGCCGGCATTGCGTACCTTTTTACGTGGCCCGGGTGCGACCAAGACCAGCGGTGCCAGCGTTCTGAGCTATCTGCTGTTCGAGGCGGGTTATTGCAGCGAACTGATCGAACTGGGCCGTCGCGATGCTCTGGCCCAGAAGGACGAACTGAAGCGATTCCTGCGCCTGCCGTAGGAGCGAATTCATTCGCGAAGAGCCGGTACATCCAACAGATACAGATCGTTTGAAATGCCGCTTTCGCGAATGAATTCGCTCCTACAGGGAAAAGACGCGGTCATCAGGCCGTTAAACGATCATCCCTGAAGTCCCGCAACGCCTGTTCGATCTCTTCGCGGGTATTCATGACGAATGGCCCGTATTGCACGACAGGCTCACGCAACGGTTTGCCGGCAATCAGTAACACCCGTGCGCCGCTTGTGCTGCGAATGTGCAATTCACCTTCATCGTCCAGACGCACCAGACGGCTAGCACTCACGGACTGTGGGCAACCTTCGACCTCGATATTGCCTTCATACACATACAGCAAGGCACGATGCCCTTGAGCAAGACGAGGGCTGATATGGCTGCCTGCCGGCAGGTGAAAGTCGAAATACTGCGGCTCGGTATCCGGGCGTTGCACGGCACCGGCCTGCTGAACCTGACCGTCGTCGAATTCGCCTGCAATCACCACCACATCCACACCGTTTTCCGTGGTCAGGCGGGGAATGTTTTCCGGTGCAATGTCCTGGTAGCTGGCGTCCATCAGCTTGTTCTTGCCCGGCAGGTTCAGCCATAGCTGGAAACCACGCATCACGCCTTCTTCCTGCTCCGGCATCTCGCTGTGAATGATGCCGCGGGCAGCGGTCATCCACTGCACGCCACCGCTCTGCAACAGGCCGACATTGCCCATATGGTCTTCATGACGCATGCGGCCTTCGAGCATGTAGGTCACGGTTTCAAAGCCGCGATGCGGATGGGGCGGGAACCCGGCAATGTAATCGTCCGGTTTGTCCGAACCGAATTCGTCCAGCATCAGGAACGGGTCGAACTGCTCGACACCCTGACCGCCGAACACCCGCGTCAGGCGCACACCGGCTCCGTCCGAGGTGGGTTGGCCAGTATGTATCGACAGCACTTTGCGAAATGGGGTCATGAAAGGGCACTCCGGGTCAGGCAGCAATGGCACCCATGGTATGCCTGTTCGATTGATGGATGGGTTTGATTTTTGCCACATATAGATCTGCTTTTTTGATGATTAAAACAATCCGTGGGCTTTCGATGGCACCCAAAGCGTGGTGAATCTTGGCTCTGTTGATTTTTCCTACAGATATTTCGGAGGGTGACTGCATCCCTATTTTTTTAAATCTTTAGATTGGTCGCCGCTAGGGGTATTCGTGGTCAGTCACTGACCAGGGATGCAAGTACAGTCATAAAGAAGAGAAGCAGGGATGAATCATCTGTATAACGTGTTTGCAAAAACATTCGATTTCAGTGGCCGGGCGTCAAGGATGGAATTATTCGTCTTCGCTCTGCTTTGTGCCGCGCTGTTCGCGGTGGCAGTGTGGATTGATCTCAGTAACGACTGGTTTGATCTGGAGACAGGCATCGGGGGTGCAACCGCTTTCCTGGTCGTGGCCATGTTCATGACCAATCTCTCTCTGAGCATCAGAAGGCTGCACGACATCAATCTCAGCGGCTGGTTCGTGCTGATTGGCCTTGTTCCAATCGTGGGCCCGCTGTTCCAGATATCCTTGCTGTTTTTACCGGGCACCGACGGGGTGAACGACTACGGCCCGGCACCTCATACAAAAGTTTGAAGGTGCTATGAAAAACGCCCGACCCGGTAACCTGGGCCGGGCGTTTTTCTACAGCCTGGATCGTTTGATGAGTTTGAGTTTTTTCGGTTTGTTGATCGACTCGGTCGATGGCTTTTATGTATCTGAAATGTATCGATTCCTGTAAAGGTTTGTACCTGCCAGCCGACAACGCGCCTTAAGGCTCTGGTCGCTCAACGCTCGGCAACCGGAGTGCAACACGCATTCACGGTGGAATGCACGCCTGGCAGGGCTGCTGCTGAAGTGATATTGACGGACCATACGCTTTGAATCGGAATTTTCAGAAAACACTATTGGCACTGATCGTTGGGGCCTGTGCATGTCAGGTTTTTGCTCAGGATTACGATGTCAGTCAGGGCCGTACCGCGTTTAATGACCAGACGTTGAGCGGTGGCGTCAATCTGGTTGGCCAGGTTTCACTGCAATCCTCCTCGAATGAAACCGTTTTTCAGTTCAGACGCTCTGCGTTGACGGGGTCGTTCATCAACGCCGCGGATATTACTGTCGATACGGATGGTCGTTTTGTCCAGGGGCTGAGACTGGGTGGCGTGTTTGATCCTTTCACCCCTGGTGCCGATAACGGTCCCGGTGGGGGCGGTTCGATTGTAGGGGATCTGCGCAACGACGGATCCATCACGCTCCAGAGAGCCAACAATGCCGACGGCATTGAAATCAGTAACATCAATGTCACAGGTTCTGTCGTCAATGCCGGCCAGATCCTGGTGGTTGAGCAGAGCGGATTGACTGCTTTCTCTACGGCAGAAGGCATCTACCTGCATGGCACGCAGATCGGGGGCGACCTCATCAACTCGGGCTCCATTGAAGTTCACAGTCAGGATGCCTTTGGTTTGATCATCGACAGGCATGGCTCTACAGGCCTGGGCCTTGCCGGGAAGCTGATCAACTCCGGCTCCATTCTCGTCGTAGGTGATCACGCCATCGGGCTGGATATCGAGTCGCCTACAACCGCCATGCAATTCGATAACAGCGGTTCGATCATTGCCCGGGGCAATGCTTCCGAAGGTATTGCTCTGTGGGACGGTACGCTCGATGCCCTCAACAACAGCGGCCTTATCAGCGCCACTGGAGACCAGGATTCACACGCTATCGAGATTCAAGGGGTCAACTTCACGACCACCCGTGCTTCCGGCTCAAGAGGCATCGTGAACACCGGTACCATCAACGCCCAGGGCGATGCGATTGTGGTGACCGCCGATGCATTGCCCGTCGGTTTTGAAATCAATCAGAAGGCGGGGCTGATCGCCAGTGATACGGGGGCTGCCATCCGGGGCGGCAACCTGGCCACATTGAACTGGACCGGCGGCGAGATTCGCGGTGACCTTCTCGACATGGCTGCCGTGAACGTTCAGGGCATGGCCGGGTTCACGGGCTCGACCATCGACAGCAACGTCAGCATCCTTCAGGGCGGCTCCCTGAATCTGGAGCGCGCAGGCAGCAACATTACAGGCAATCTGCAGGTGGCGAGCCTGAGTGGGCTGGACATGCGTCTGTCCGACAGCGTCGTGAATACCACGCCTTATCTGACGGTCTCGGGCACGGCGACCTTTGCTTCGGGATCGCACATTACCCTGAGTGCCACCCCCGGTGATTTCAACCCGACTGCCGAGGGCAAGACCTATGCCTTGTTATCCGCTGCCAGTGTGCAGGACAACGGGCTGACCGTGAGCAGTGCCTCGGCCTTGCTCGATGTGGCCAGTTACAGCGTCGACACCGATTCGGTTGAGGCGGTGGTCAAGCTCAAGCCTGACCAGCAGGTCAGTCAGGAACTGGGCAGTGTCGGTGGCAGTCAGCGCACACAAGGTCTGGTCAACCAGTTCAAGAACAATGTGATGGGCCAACTCGCGAACAATGACCGGGTCTATCAGTCGTTTGCCAACGCCACAACCCGTGAGCTGGCAACCCTTGGCCGACAGTTGTCGCCCGACGTCAGCCGTGGCGGCGTGGATGCTGCGCTGGCCGGTCAGGGGGCAACCCGTTCGGTGATCGACACCCGGATGGCGGGATTGCGCAGCGGTCTGTCCTCGGGGGATGAGTTGTCCGATACCGGCGTCTGGATACAGGCGTTGAACAGCAATATGGATCAGGACAGCCGCGGTGGTGTCGAGGGTTACTCGGCCAATGCCAGCGGTGTGGCGGTGGGGATCGACAGCACGCTTGCTTCCGGTACGACTCTGGGGCTGGCCTATTCCTCTGTAAACGCCAATTCGACCTCCGACCTCGGCTACAAGACCGATGTGCAAGGCAACGCGCTGACGCTGTATGGCAATCGAGAGCTGGGCAACTGGTTTGCCCAGGGCAGTCTGTCCTATGGACGCAACGACAACGACAGCCGCCGCTATGTGGCTGGCACTCTGGCCAAGGGGAACTTCGACAGCGATGTGCTGAGTGTCAGTGCCCTTGGAGGGTACAGCTATCGGTTCAGCGATCAGGTGTCGCTTGAACCCCGTGTGGCAGCCCGTTACTCGCATGTGCGAGTCGATGCCTATACCGAGCGTGGCTCGTCGGCGGCGTTGCGCAACGGCGGTCAGCGTTTTGAAACCGGGGAGCTGGGGGCTGGTCTGCGAGTGGCCACCCAGACGTCTCTGTTGGGCGGGACGCTTTCGCCCGAACTGACATTGATGGCGTATCACGACCTGATCGGAGATCGCATCAATCAGACGTCAGCCTTTGTTCAGGGCGGTTCAAGCTTCGTGATCACGGGAGCGAAAGCGGCCCGCGATACCTACGAAGGTTCTTTTGGCGTGAATTACGCCATCAGCGCTCTGACACTGGGAGCGAGTTACACCTATCAGGGGCGCTCGGGGTATGACGCCGACACCGTGATGCTGAAAGCTCGTTACGCGTTCTGACCGTTTCATTGGCACGTGACCGGGCGGGAAAGCATCCGTCCGGTCACGTGGTTCACCAGGGTTGCATGCGAGGCAGGCAAGCTGACGACCTCACTGCAGTCCGGTCGCGTCCGGGCAAGAAACCCCGTCAGCAGAGAAGGGGGTACTACCGTGTCCGAACTTCCCACGAAGTGCCGCTGTTCTATGTGCTTGAGCCGCAGGCTTTCTTCGAGCGGGTCCAGTGAGCCGTGCAAGGGGGAAAGCCGGTGCAGATCGGCCCACGCATGAGGATCGACATTGCCGGCGATGGTCTGTATCCGGGAAATGTCATCGCGTTCTTCTGCAATCAATAGCGCGATCGCCGCGCCTCCCGAATAACCGATCAATTCAATGGATGACGCCTCGTAGCGGGCTTTCAGGGTGTCGATCGCATCGTTGAACGCCTCGATCGCGACGCGGCTGAAGCGCGCATCCGTCCACACCTCCGAGGAACAGCCCGGGGATTTCACGAACTGGCAGGGGCGAGCCATGTAGATACCGACATGATCGACATCCAGAGCAAGACGGGCCATGTCCCGTTGCCCGGGCGTCGGATCCAGACTCGGCTGACTGCCGGTTGCCCAGGCCTGGCCGTCCCCTTCGATGAAGAGGCTCAAGCGGCCGCCCTTGGGCAGGGAACCGGGCGTGACAATCTGTAACGAGAAGGTGCGCGTATGCACCACACGGGTTTCTGCGCCTCTGGCTTGACCCCATGCAGCAAGTTTTTCCTGCTGGCTGGTGCAGCCTGACAGGAACAGACCGGCTACCAGCGTGATGACCATGATTGAGTGTTGCATGGCGTTTCGATAATCGATGAAAAGAAAGCGATCCTGCCTTTGAACCGAGGCAAAGTCGAGGCTGTCGAGTGGCAGGTCCGGGAGAATGGAAGAGGAGGGCTTGTCAGGGTTTGGCTTATCGCTATATTGTTTTTTATATAGCGAATGATCTGGACCGATGCCTGAATGGACACAAGAACTTATCCCTACACCGCCTGGCTTCTGACACGAAACTTTCAGCCACGAGAAATCGAACTGGTAGGACCGGGTTATGTGAACAGCGCTTATGACCGTACCCGGTCAGGGCGCAACTACGAGGTCAGCGAGCTTTTCCCCACCAGAAAGGCAGCCATCGCTTTTGGCGAGTCCAAATTGAAAGCACTGGCGAGTGACCTGGCGAGGCGTGTGGATTGCCTGGAAAGAAACTGGGCCGAGCTGGGGCGGCACAAGCGTTCCAGAGCCAGGGCCGTTGCGGAGTGACGTTTCTGGCAACGTCTTCAGCAGGATTTGCACCCCCCAAGAAAACAAAAACGGCCAACCCGATCACTCCGGTTGGCCGTTTCCTTTCAGCAGTACAACTTACTCGGCAATCTGCAACTTGCGCGATTCGGTGTAGACGTAACGCACCTTCTCGTACTCGAACGGCGAGTTCAGCTGCCCGTAGCGGAAGCTGGTGACATAGCGGCGGTCGATGGCTCGCAGCAGGATGATTTCCGGGTGGTCACTGCTGACTTCGGCCACGTTCAGGAAGTTGATCTGGGTTTCGGCGGCGTAATCGAATACCAGCCCGCCGGTGTCACGCAGGTTTGAAGGACCGAACAATGGCAACACCAGATAAGGGCCGGCCGGTACGCCATAGAACCCCAGGGTCTGGCCGAAGTCTTCGGTCTGACGCGGCAGGCCCATCATGGTCGCCGGGTCCCACAGGCCGGCAACACCGATCGTGGTGTTGAGCAGCAGGCGCCCCGTGGTCTGCATGGCGCGCTGCCCCTTGAACTGCAACAGGCTGTTCAGCAGGTTGGAGACATCCCCCAGGTTGCTGAAGAAGTTGCTGACACCGCTGCGCACGAAGCCCGGGGTGATGTAGCGATACCCGTTGACGGTCGGCAGGAAGACCCATTCATCGAAGCGGTAGTTGAAGTGATAGACCCGGCGGTTCCAGGACTCCAGCGGGTCGTAGACTTCCAGGGCATTGATGGAGGCGCGCTCGAATTCCCGCTGGTCCAGGCCGGGGTTGAATTGCAGGGACTTCAACGGCTGGGTAAAACCGTCGGCGTCCATGTGGCGCTCCACGGTGGCCGGGTGCAGGGTCTTGTTGCCGGTGTCCGTATCATCGGCCAGAGCCGTACCCGCACCCAGCAGGGCGGCAAGGAGTAAAAGACGTTTAGCCACGGAAGAACTCCAGCATGGCGTCGCTGTTGACGCGGTAGTTGAGGTTGCCGCAATGCCCGCCGTAGGGGTAGACGGTCAGGCGATCACCGAAAGTCTTGCGCAGGAAACCCAGGTCACCCGAGCCCAGAATCACATCGTCGGCATTATGCATGACGGCGATCTTGGTGCTGCTGTGCAGGTAATCCTTGAGGGCATACAGGCTGACCTGATCGACAAGCTGCAACAGGCTGCCGCCATCAGTGCGGGCACGCCACATCGGAATCACCTGCTCGGTCAGGTAACAGTCGAAGTCGCATTGCATGGCACGCTTGAGAAACGGCGTCAGGCTGGTGCCTTCGGTGATGGGAAATTTCGGCGGGGTAATCAGGCCGCGGCGGTTGATCAGGTCGGATGTGAACGCGATGTCGGCCGACGAGAAGCGGAACGAGGTGCCGATCAGCATCGCCATCTGCTCATTGCTCAGGTGCTGCTTGGACTGCTGGAAGTCATAGAGCAGTGCATCGTTGAGGTCGATGTAGCCTTTTTGCCGGAAGTAACGCGTCAGCTTGGCCAGGACCAGTTCATAGAACGTGGTGGTGTTATTGATGCCCTTGACGCTGGTCTGCACCAGTTTGTCCAGATTGGTGATCGAGGTGTACAGGTTGACCGGCGGGTTCAGCAGCAGGACTTTCTTGAAGTTGAAGCTGCGACGGGTTTCGTCCAGTTGGCTGACGAACGCGGCATTGAGTGCGCCTAGGCTGTAACCGGTCAGGTAATAGTCGGTGACCGGCAATTGTGCCTGCTGGGCGCGAATGGCCTGCATCACCCGGTACAGGTCCTCGGCGTCTTCCCTGGAGATTCCTGGCGTGGCAAAGCGCGAGGCCGAACTCATGAAGTCATAGCTGGTGGGCGAGGAGAGCTGTACGACGTGATAACCCGCGCCGTAATACAGCTTCTTCAGGAATTCATTGAGGGTGCTGTTGTAGGGCGCGCCCGTACCGGCAATCAGAAAGATCAGCGGGGCTGCGTGGTCTTGTCTGGCCAGCCGGTAGCTCAGCTTTTTTACCGCCCAGAAATTGTCGGGCAGGGTGAACTCGCGTTCAGGGTGCAGGTTTAACGTGTAAACGTCCTGATCGATGTCTTCGTCATCGGGCAGTTCCGGCCGCATGTCCGGTGGTGTGGTCGCAATCGTGGCTTCGAACGGATTCGTCAACGGATAGCCGTAGGTGGCGGGATCAATGTTGGTCGCCAGAGCTGATGCACTCAAACATAAGCCACCCAGAACGGTAGCGAAGCGCAGAAAACGGAGCATGACTGAATCCCTTGGGAAAGAAGTGCTGGTGAGGTACGCAGGCTATGACCACCGGTGTAATGCCAAAGTGCCGTATAAACACACCGACTGTTGTAAATCCACCGAAACAATACACGTTCTGTGGATTCTGCAATGCATGTCCGTGCTTTTTTTGATGCAGAAGAGGGGGAAGGGATGAATAGCCTGCCTGTAGGAGCGAATTCATTCGCGAAGAGGCCCGTGAGGCTATTGCATTAAATGGCCTTTTCGCGAATGAATTCGCTCCTACCGATCCGTGAAAAACACAAAGGAGAGCCTAAGCTCTCCTCCAATGTGTTTTGCATGCTCTTTTTATTGTTATAGGGCGGCCTGTTGTTGTTTTTGGCGACCTGTCCCTTTACTGCGTTCTTGTGCGATCCCCATCCGGGATCAAGAGCAAACGTATTTTTTTGAACGCTGATCCGCTTTAACCATGTGATGTGAAACGTCATGGTCCAGCCGGTACGGGAGCTACCTTGAGGTAGTTTTATTGTTCTCTGTCCGGTTGCGAGATCCCTTGCACCAGGTGATCTCAGTAAAGCCTTTCCACTTCAAAAAAATCTGTTAGCTGCGCCTCTGTCCGTGTTGTTCTTGTTATGTCAGAGCCGTTTCGTCTTGTTTTTATTGGTGTGTTGCCTGTTTTTTATTTTTGTTGTGCTCGAGAGATAGCAGAAGCTGTGCCAACTTTTTAAAAGTCTTTTAAAACAATGGCTTGAAGATTTTTCGGACACAGAGGTAAACAGAAAAAACAAAGTGTTTGTTTCCGTGTTACCCGTTCTGGGTGATGGCGAGGTGCCTGCGGTAACACATCCTGTTTCCGTGCCGGGTGTGAACCGGGATGGGGCATGTCGCTGTGTCCTGGCATGGACGCTGCCAAGGCGTCAGGGAAGGTATGCGAATGCCCACATGCGAAATCGGGGGATTCCGGGCCGTTTTTTTCAGGGTGGTTGTCGCTGATGGCTGCGTAATGTCGTTTACCGCTTGTTCTGTGTCGTAGACAGAGCATGTCTGAATGATGGCCAGGTTGATGATCAGGAGGCCGGGCAATGTCTGTCATTGCCTCCAAAGGAGTGGTCGAGGCGTGAAGGATTGCGTCTGCCCCAAAGCCGGGCATGAAGGGCATCCTTGAAAAAAACGTTAATGCTGCCTGACATCCGTCGGTGCAGAACTTCCGGGGACGTGATGATGAATATGCGAAAAATCCTGGGGGCCGGTGCCGCTCTGGTACTGGCCGCCAGCTCCACGCTGGCCATTGCTGAAACCAAGACACTGACCATCGGCTACGTCGAAGGCTGGTCCGACAGTGTTGCAACGACTCACGTTGCTGCCGAAGTGCTCAAGGAAAAGCTGGGCTATGACATCAAGCTGCAATCTGTCGCGGCCGGGATCATGTGGCAAGCGGTTGCCACCGACAAGCTGGACATGATGCTGTCGGCCTGGCTGCCCGGAACCCACGGCGAGTACTACGCCAAATACAAGGATCAGGTCGTGAATTACGGCCCCAACTTCAAGGACGCCAAGATTGGCTTGATCGTGCCTGAGTATGTAAAGGCCAGGACCATCGCCGACCTCAAGACGGATGAGTCCTTCAAGAAAAAGATCACCGGTATCGATGCCGGTTCGGGCGTGATGCTCAAGACCGATGAGGCCATCAAGGATTACGCGCTGGATGGTTATAAACTGCAGGCCAGCTCAGGGGCCGGCATGATTGCCGAGCTGACCCGTGCCGAAAAACGCAAGGAATCCATCGTTGTGACGGGCTGGGTGCCGCACTGGATGTTCGCCAAATGGAAGCTGCGTTTTCTGGACGATCCCAAGGGGGTCTATGGCGCGGCTGAAACGGTCGACAGCGTGGCCAGCCTGAACCTGGAAAAGAAAGCGCCGGATGTGGTCGCCTTCCTGAAAAAATTCCAGTGGGAGTCCAAGGACGAGATCGGTGAAGTGATGCTGGCCATCCAGGACGGAGCCAAGCCTGATGCTGCGGCCAAGGAATGGGTCGCCAAACACCCGGAGCGCGTTGCAGCGTGGACGGCTAAATAATCCTCCAGGCTTCTGGCTCGAACCTTTCAAGGCCATCCGGCGTTTTCGTCGGATGGCCTTTTGCTTATCTGCGGTTGAATCGTTCTTCTTACTCTGAATGTAAAGCCGGATGTAAAGGGGCGCAGTGATTAATATCGTTCTAATACTAAGGTCGTCTGGAGTGCATGCCGGACAGGACTAAAGTTGAACACGTGACATCTCATCTGTGCTGCGAGGACAAAAACAATGAACGACAGCATTTACCTCTCGATTCAAAACAGCCCGCGTTTCAAGGAGCTGGTTTCCAAAAGAGAGCGTTTCGCCTGGATACTCTCGGCGATCATGCTCGGGCTCTATGCCGCATTCATTCTCTTGATTGCGTACGGGCCGCATATTCTGGGCACCAAGATAAGCGCGACATCAACCATTACCTGGGGCATGCCGATCGGGGTCGGCCTGATTGTCGCGGCATTCATCCTGACGGGCATTTACGTGCGCCGGGCCAACGGTGAATTCGACGAACTGAACAATGCGGTTCTCAAGGAGATTCAGCAATGATCCGTCGTCTATCAGCGGCCCTTGGCCTTGCAGTATTTGCGCCGTCTCTTCTGGCGGCTGATGCCCTGACCGGGGCGGTTCAGAAACAACCCCTGAACATTTCGGCCATCGTCATGTTCGTGCTGTTCGTGGGCTTTACGCTTTACATCACTTACTGGGCATCCAAGAAAAACAAATCGGCATCGGACTACTACGCGGCAGGCGGCAAGATCACCGGTTTCCAGAACGGTCTGGCCATCGCGGGCGACTACATGTCGGCGGCGTCCTTCCTGGGTATTTCCGCGCTGGTGTACACCTCCGGCTACGACGGCCTGATCTATTCGATCGGCTTTCTTGTGGGTTGGCCGATCATTCTGTTCCTGATCGCCGAACGCCTGCGTAACCTGGGCAAATACACGTTCGCGGACGTGGCCTCTTATCGCCTCAAGCAAAAGGAAATCCGTACCTTGTCCGCCTGCGGTTCGCTGGTGGTCGTGGCGTTTTACCTGATTGCGCAGATGGTCGGTGCAGGCAAACTGATCCAGTTGCTGTTCGGCCTGGATTACACCGTGGCGGTGGTACTGGTCGGTATCCTGATGTGCCTGTATGTGCTGTTCGGTGGCATGCTGGCGACCACCTGGGTGCAGATCATCAAGGCGGTGATGCTGCTGTCCGGTGCGTCCTTCATGGCGCTGATGGTGATGAAACACGTCAACTTCGACTTCAACATGCTGTTCTCCGAGGCGGTCAAGGTTCACCCCAAAGGTGAAGCGATCATGAGCCCCGGCGGCCTGGTGAAAGATCCGATCTCGGCGTTCTCCCTCGGCCTGGCCCTGATGTTCGGTACGGCTGGTCTGCCGCACATCCTGATGCGTTTCTTCACCGTGAGCGATGCCAAGGAAGCCCGCAAGTCGGTGTTCTACGCCACAGGCTTCATCGGCTACTTCTACATCCTGACCTTCATCATCGGTTTTGGCGCGATCCTGCTGGTCAGCACCAACCCGGCGTTCAAGGATGCGGCGGGCGCGTTGATCGGCGGTAACAACATGGCGGCGGTGCACCTGGCCAATGCCGTGGGCGGCAGCCTGTTCCTGGGCTTCATCTCGGCGGTCGCGTTTGCCACCATTCTGGCCGTGGTTGCGGGGCTGACCCTGGCCGGTGCCTCGGCGGTGTCCCATGACCTGTATGCCAGCGTGATCAAGAAAGGCAAGGCCAACGAGAAGGACGAGATCCGCGTATCGAAGATGACAACCATTGCCCTGGCGGTGGTGGCCATCGTGCTGGGTATCGCCTTTGAAAGCCAGAACATCGCGTTCATGGTCGGCCTGGCGTTCTCCATCGCCGCGAGCTGCAACTTCCCTGTGCTGTTGCTCTCGATGTACTGGAAGAACCTGACCACCCGTGGCGCCATGATCGGCGGCTGGATGGGGTTGATCAGTGCGGTGGTGCTGATGATTCTCGGGCCTACCATCTGGGTGCAGATCCTGCACAACCCGAAAGCCATCTTCCCGTATGAGTACCCGGCGCTGTTCTCCATCATCATCGCTTTCATCGGTATCTGGTTCTTCTCCATTACCGACAAGTCGAAAGAGGCCGATGAAGAGCGTGCCTTGTTCTTCCCGCAGTTCGTTCGTTCGCAGACCGGTCTGGGAGCCAGCGGTGCGGTGTCACACTAAGTTTCACCGGTAATGAAAAAGCAGCCTTCGGGCTGCTTTTTCGTGGGCGCTCGACACGTGTCATATCCTGCCAAGCAATACCAGAATCAACAGAATGATCAGGATCGTGCCGACGACCCCCGAAGGCCCGTAACCCCAACTGCGCGAGTGCGGGAAGACCGGCAGACCGCCGATCAGTATCAGGATCAGGACGATGATAAGAATTGTGCTTATGCCCATGATGAGTTCCTTCTTTTCGTGAGTATCGGGTGGCGACTGCAGTAAAAAGCTTTTCGCCGACAGGCATAAAGTTTTGGCTGCTTGAAAGATCCGACTGTGGCCATTCCGAAAAGGTTCGAAACATTCGATGGGGTATTGTGGGGTTTTTAAAGGTTATTTATTTCAATGGGTTAGGTTATTTTTGCGTGCAGTTAAACATTGAAATCAATGGCGATTATTATTGAACTTTCTCGGTTTTATATAACGCCTTCGCTCTGTTTCGAGGCGAGAAGGTCCTGTAAAAGCAAGAGGAACTTTCATTCGGGGACGTGCTCATGCTTTATCGATTCGCTGCCGATGCCGTTGTCGTGTTTCACCTGCTCTTCATCGTGTTCGTACTCCTGGGCGGGTTGCTGGTCCTGCGCAGGCCATGGGTGGGGGCTCTGCATATCCCGGCCATGGCGTGGGGAATGGCGGTGGAGTTCTTTCATCTGTATTGCCCGTTGACGCCCCTGGAAAACAGCCTGCGCCTCAAGGCCGGTCAGCAAGGCTATGACGGTGGTTTCATCGAGCACTACCTGATCCCGTTGATCTATCCGGCCGCGCTGACGCCACAGATCCAGTTCTGGCTGGGCGCCGTCGTGCTGTCGATCAATGCCGGTATCTATGGCCGGTGGCTGGTCCGTTTCGCGAGACGTGGCCGGCAGGCATGAGGTGCAGGTTTTCACCCGGCATTCAGCGTCTTGATGGTGGCATTGCAGGTGCCAGGCTGTGATTACACTCCAGTGATCGTCCTGCACACCACAAGGCATTTTCCTATGCAAAATCGCATCATGATTACCGGTGCCGGCTCAGGCCTGGGCCGTGAAATGGCACTGCGCTGGGCGCGTGAGGGATGGCGTCTGGCATTGTCGGACGTCAACGACGCCGGTTTGCAGGAAACCCTTGCACGGGTTCGCGAGGCAGGAGGCGAGGGGTTTACCCAGCGCTGCGACGTGCGGGACTACAGCCAGCTCATGGCGTTGGCCCAGACCTGCGAGGAGCGTTTCGGCGGCATCGATATCATCGTCAACAATGCCGGTGTCGCTTCGGGTGGTTTTTTCAGCGAGTTGTCTCTGGAAGACTGGGACTGGCAGATCGCAGTCAACCTCATGGGCGTGGTCAAGGGCTGCAAGGCCTTTCTGCCGATGCTGGAAGCCAGCAAGGGCAAGATCATCAATATCGCCTCGATGGCGGCCTTGATGCAGGGGCCGGCCATGAGCAACTACAACGTTGCCAAGGCGGGCGTGGTGGCATTGTCGGAAAGCCTGCTGGTCGAACTGAGCGAGCAGGAGATCGGCGTGCATGTGGTCTGCCCGTATTTCTTTCAGACCAACCTGCTGGACTCCTTCCGTGGACCGACACCTGCGATGAAGGCCCAGGTCGGCAAACTGCTGGAAAGTTCGCCGATCACCGCCAGCGATATTGCCGACTATATTTTCGGGCAGGTCGCCCAGGGCGAGTTCATGATCCTGCCTCATGAGGTCGGGCGCGAGGCCTGGAAGCTCAAGCGCAAGCATCCCCAGGCGCTCTATGACGAGATGACAGTCATGTGCGCGAAGATGCGCGCCAAGGCCCGTCAGGCCAAGGCGTGAACGGGATCAGAAACCGGCACTGACCGTCGCCGTCAGGGCGGCGGGCTCGCCAGCATAATTGCCGGAGCTGGCGATGGTTTCGATGTAGTCGCGATCCGTCACGTTACGGGCATTGAGCGAGACGCGCAGTTGTTCGGTGATGTCGTAGAACAGGCTCATGTCGATCCGGGCATAGCCGCTGGCGTTGTAGGTATTGGCCAGGTTGCCTTGTCGCTTGCCGGCGAAAAAGACCCCGGCCCCCATGCCCAGCCCGCGCAACGGGCCTTCCTGCAACTGGTAGGTCGACCACAGGGAGCCACTGGCAATCGGTACGCCTTCAAGGCGGTTGCCTTCCGGAAGGCGCGTGTCCTTGACCAGTTTGGCGTCCAGCAGGGCGATATTGCCGATGACATTCCAGCCCTCACGGATTTCGCCACTGACATCCAGTTCCAGCCCGCGCACGCGCTGTTCACCGGTCTGGATCGAGTAGTCGGAATCCTGCGGGTCGGTTGCCGCCAGGTTTTCCCGGCGGATTTCAAAGGCGGCCAGCGTGGCGTCGAGGCGGTTCGGAATCAGCTCGTACTTGGCCCCGATCTCGTACTGCACACCGGTCTCGGGATCCAGCACGCTGCCATTCCGGGTCTGGCGATTCTGGGGGGCGAATGACGTGCTGTAACTGGCGTAGAGCGCCAGGCGTTCGGTGGGTTGATAGACCAGACCCGCACGAGGCGAGGTATCGGAAGGCGCAATGTCGATATCGGTGTAGCTGCCCGTCGCGGTGTAATTGCGATTGCGCTGATTGATCTTGTCCCAGCGTACGCCGAGCAGCAGCTTCCACTGTTCGTTCAGGTCGATCTGGTCCTGAAGGTAAACGCCATAACTGTTCTGGTCGAACCGGGAGTCCTCACCAAAGGTGAAAGGGCCGGGCATTGCCCCGTAAACCGGTTCGTAGATATCGAGCGGCGCCAGTGTGGCGCGAAGCATGGTCACCCGACGGTGGCCGTTGACTGTCTCGACGCCCCCCAGCGCCTTGTGTGCCAGCCCTCCCGTGGTGAACTCGGCGATGGCCTCGAACTGGGCGCTGAGGGACTGTGCCGATTCGTCGAAATCGGTGGCCCGACGGACGATGGTGCGGCCATCGCTTTGCAGGGTCCGCTGGGAGACGTTGAGCATCTGCTTGGTCGATTTGTCCCAGCGGGTCACCTGCCGCAGGGTCAGCCAGTCGTTGGCGGTATGTTCCACCCGTAACCAGAGGGCCTTCTTGTCGCTTTCGGCCCGCGACCAGGGTTCTTCCAGAAAGACGGTCGAGCGTGAGTCGACCTTGCCGTTCAATTCCAGCAGCCCGCGATCATAAGGTGCATCGGTTTCGGTGTATTCAAGCCCCATTTCCACACGGGTGCTGTCGGATGCGTCCCACAGCAACGAAGGCGCAATGTAGTGACGGGTGCTGTCATGGTAGTGATCACGAAAGCCGCCCTTGGTCTGCCAGGCCATGGCCAACCCGCCTGCCAGTGACTGCTGCGGGTCGAGCGGTCCGCTGACATAGGCTTGCAAGCGTTGGTAATCGAACGAGCCAGCCTGTGCCTTGACCTGGGCATGGGGTGTGAAGGTCGGCTTGCGGCTGACCAGATTGATCAGGCCGCCCGGATTGCCGCGTCCATACAGAACCGAGGCCGGCCCCTTGAGCACCTCGACCCGCTCGACGCCGCTCAGGTCGCTGAGGATTTCCGGTCGCACCACCAGCGAGTTGGTGAGCATCCCATCGACCGCATAGGTCGTGGCCTGGAAACCCCGTATGAAAAAGCTTTCGGTGGTGCCGCCATGGGTATTGCCGCGCTGGATGCTGCTGACATTGCTCAACGCATCCCCCAGGTTGTTGATCTGCTGATCCTCGATCACTTCACGGGAGATGACCTGAATCGACTGCGGGATGTCACGCAAGGCGGTATCGGTCTTGGTGCCCGTGCTGCTGTGGGAATTGGCGTAGCCGTGAAGCGGGCCTATGGCTGAAGGCCTGGCCGCATAGGCCCCGGAAATCGTCGTCGCGTCCAGATTCAAGGCTTCTCCGGAAACGGGTTTGAGCCGGAGTGTGTAAATGTTCGCGGATTGCGGTACGGCTTCCAGACCCGAGCCTTTCAACAACTGCTCGAACCCCTGAGCCGTGCTCCATTTCCCTTGCAGCCCGGGACTGTCGAGGTTCTGCACCAGCGCGGGATCGATGGGCAAGGTTACACCAGCCCTGGCGGCAAAGGTCGCCAGAGCGTCGCTCAAGGAACCCGCCGGTATTTCATGGGACTGTACGCTCTGTTGAGCCATGGTGGTCAGTGGTGCGCCGATGCCGAAGCTCACAAGCAGTGGCGTGCCAATGGCGCGAGAGAGCAGGGCGACACGAAGCAGGGTGGGAACAGGTGCGGAAGTACAGGTACGCATGAAGGGCTTCCTGATTGCGTGAAAATGCGAATTCAGGAAGAGGACACGCGAGCGGGCAAAAACCCGACACGTTTTTTATACCGCACTGAGTGTCACCCAATAACGTGTGACATAACGGACCCGTACGGGCAATGTCATGGCAACCGCCGCCAGCACGCTGTCGATGTCCTGCAACTGGAAAGCGCCCGAGATACGCAGGTCTGCAACGTCGGGTTCGCAGCGGGTCCAGCCCTGTCGATAGCGCCCCAGTTCGTTGACGAAATCGGCAAGACGCATCCGGTCCACGCGCAGCACGCCTTCAACCCAGTCGATGGTCGACGGGCTGCCGGGCAGGGGAGTGACACGCTGGCCGGTCATGTCTGCCTGTTGGCCTGCCTGGATTTCAGTCCTGTGTGCAGGCGTTTCTCGTGGTGTGGCAGCCACTGTGCCTTCGATCACCTTGAGCTGATCGTGGTCATCGAACTGGCGCACCGAGAAGCGTGTCCCCAGGGGCTGAAAAAAGCCCCGGGCGGATTCGAGCATGAAGGGGCGAGCCAGGCGTGGATCGTCCTTGGCCGTTTGAATGAAGACTTCGCCTTTTCTCAGCACCAGCGTGCGAGCGGTGTCGGTGTAGCGGATATCGAGGGCGGTGTCGGTGTTCAGGTGAACCTCCGTGCCGTCGACCAGTGTCACCTTGCGACGTTCGCCTGTCCGGGTGCTGATATCGGCGGTCAGGGACGCCACGGTCGACGTGCGTGATGCTGCGATGCCCAGCGAACCCAGTAGCACCAGCGAGGTCAGGGCCTTGACGGCCGTGCGCCTGCTCATCGGTGTCGGGCGATACAGTGTAGAGCGCCCGAGCGATGGAGGAATCGTGTGCAGTTGTTCGTTGAAGCGAGCCGCCAGTTGCCAGGCCCGTTCATGATCGCTGTGTGATCGACGCCACTGGGCACAGGCTTCATGATCCTGTTCCGTGGCGGTGGTGGCTTGCAGTCGCACAAACCAGGACGCGGCCTGGCTGGCGATTTTCCGGTCTATCGGCGCATGCTTCGGACTCACGGCCATTCACTCGATGCCAGTACGATGCACTCCGTGAAGCCCTGTTGCAGGTAGCGCTGGACGGAACGCACATTGACGGCCAGCACCTCGGCGATTTCTTCCTGGGTATAGCCCTCAAGCTGGGACATCAGAAACGCCGTTCGCGCCTTGGTCGACAAGCGAGCGAGCACCCTGGCCACCTCGTTCAGGGCTTCCAGAATGGCAGCACGGGATTCGGCGCAGGGCATCTCGTCCTCAGGCAGCGAGGCCAGCGCTTCGAGGTAGGCCTGTTCAAGTGAGCGGCGTCGATAGAGGTTGGCCAGCAGGCGTCTGGCGATGGTCGCCAGGTAGGCACGTGGTTCGCGCACATCCGGCAGTGCCTGGGAAGAGGTGAGCAGACGGACGAAGGTGTCCTGGCTCAAGTCGGCGGCATCGCAGCGATTGTTGACTCGACGATTCAGCCAGCCCAGCAACCATGCGTGGTGAGCCTGATAGAGCTGTTGAACAGGAGCACGGTCCGTTGGGTCGGGCATGACGAGAGTGTGTATCTGGTGAGAATGGCTCTCATTCTAGACTTTGCATAATCTTCGCGGCAATCCGTACACACTCACGACATCATGCACAGCCATCCTCAGGGGTTTTTTCTGCTAGGGTTGCCGGCCATTTCTGGCCCTTCTGACGAGGATTTCCATGCTCAACTACCTCTGGTTTTTCCTGGCTGCCCTGTTCGAGATCTTCGGCTGCTATGCCTTCTGGATGTGGCTGCGCCAGGGCAAGAGTGCCTTGTGGGTGATCCCGGCCCTGATCAGCCTGACCCTGTTCGCCCTGCTGCTGACCCGCGTGGAAGCGGCTTATGCCGGACGAGCCTACGCCGCCTACGGCGGGATCTACATCGTGGCCTCGATTGCCTGGCTGGGTGTGGTCGAGCGTATTCGTCCGCTCGGTTCGGACTGGCTCGGCGTTGCCTTGTGCGTCATCGGGGCCACGATCATTCTGCTGGGACCACGCTGGTCAGCGTCCTGACGGACAGCGTTGCATGGCGATTTTTCCGGCTGTAAGGGCTCACAGGTAAGACGCTTCCGTAAGCCTGATCCTGTGGGATTGAAGGACGTTACTGATTTGCCGCCGGCTCATTGATGCGACATTGTCAGGGGCGCACTCTGCACTCTTTGTAACAATAAGAGAGTCGGAAAAATGCTGGTATTGACGCGGGAAATTGGCGAGACATTTTCCATCGGTGACAACATCACCGTGCAGATTCTGGGGGTGAACGGCAATCAGGTCCGGCTCGGCATCGATGCCCCCAAGGACATCAAGATCCACCGCGCCGAAGTGTTCCGACGCATTGCCAAAAAGCTTTCGCAGCAACAGTCACCGGCCGCCTGAGCTCAGTCGAAATACTCCTTGGGCACATCATGCTTGAGCATCAGCTGGCATTGCTGGCTTTCAAGGTCGAAGAAGATCACGGCCTGGCCTTTGCTCAACGCATGACGAACGCGCAGCACACGGGTTTGCAGCGGTGTTTCGTCGCCATTGTCAGTGCCTTCGCGGGTCACGAAGTCCTCGATCAGACGGGTGAGGGTGTCGGGTTCAAGTTGGTCGTGTGGGATCAGCATGGCGGCTCTCGTATCAGTAGCCTGCGATGATATCCGTAGGAGCGAATTTATTCGCGAATGAATTCGCTCCTACGGATTCATCCGCGAATGACTCACACCTCTTCGCGATGCTGCCCGATCAGGCTGTCCACAGGCGGAACACGGGTTTCGGATTCCATCTGGGCGTCATGCTCTATCTGATGACTGAAGCGCTCCAGTGAACCCTGGGCCGGTTTGGCATCGCTGGCGAATACCGGTGGGCTGAGCATATAGGCTCCCAGCAGCTTGCTCAGGGCCGCGAGGCTGTCGATGTGGGTGCGTTCATAGCCGTGCGTAGCATCGCAGCCAAAGGCCAGCAACGCGGTACGGATGTCATGCCCCGACGTGACCGCCGAATGCGCATCGCTGTAGTAATAGCGAAACAGGTCGCGACGCACGGGCAGCTCGTTCTCGACCCCGAGATTCAACAGGTGCCGTGAAAGGTGATAGTCGTAAGGCCCGCCCGAATCCTGCATTGCCACACTCACGGCATGTTCGCTGGAGTGCTGGCCGGGGGCGACTGGCGCGATATCGATGCCGACGAATTCGCTGACATCCCAGGGCAATACGCCTGCTGCACCGGTGCCGATTTCCTCGGTGATGGTGAACAGTGGATGACAGTCGATCAGGGGCTCGATACCGCTGTCGACAATGGATTTGAGCGCTGCGAGCAACGCCGCCACACCCGCCTTGTCGTCCAGGTGCCGGGCGCTGATATGACCGCTTTCGGTGAACTCCGGCAACGGGTCGAACGCTACGAAGTCACCGATATTGATGCCCAGCGATTCGCAGTCGGCGCGGGTCGTGCAATAGGCGTCCAGACGCAGTTCGACGTGGTCCCAACTGATGGGCATCTCGTCCACGGCGGTATTGAAGGCATGACCGGACGCCATCAGCGGCAGGACGCTGCCACGAATGATGCCCGTGTCCGTGAATACGCTGACCCGGCTGCCTTCGGCAAAACGGCTGGACCAGCAACCGATCACTGCCAGGGCCAGACGACCGTTGTCCTTGACCTCTCGCACACTGGCACCGATGGTGTCCAGGTGCGCGGAAACGGCACGGTCCGGGCTGTTCTGCTTGCCTTTGAGGGTGGCGCGAATGGTGCCGCGTCGGGTCAGCTCGAACGGAATGCCCAGTTCTTCCAGGCGTTCGGCGACATAACGCACGATGGTGTCGGTAAAGCCCGTAGGGCTGGGGATAGCGAGCATTTCCAGCAGGACTTTCTGCAGGTAGTTCAGGTCCGGGTCAGGGATTTTCTCGGCAGGCATGGAGGTACTCCTTTGGAGCAGCGGCAAGCTACAAGCTACAAGCTACAAGCTACAAGCTACAAGCTACAAGCTACAAGCTACAAGCTACAAGCGTAGGCCATAACCCGTCTTGCAGCTTGACGCTTATAGCTTGCCGCTACTGTTTACCCATGCACAGGCAAGCTGTGCGGAAACAATAGATCGACGAAGCGTTCGGCAGTGGGTTGAGGTTCGTGGTTGGCGAGCCCGACGCGCTCGTTGGCTTCAATGAACACGTAGTCGGGCTGGTCGGCGGCAGGGACCATCAGGTCCAGGCCCACCACAGGAATATCCAGTGCCCGTGCGGCGCGCACGGCCGCATCGGTCAGCACGGGATGCAGGATCGAGGTGACATCCTCGAGGCAGCCGCCGGTGTGCAGGTTGGCGGTGCGGCGTACGGCGAGACACTGGCCGATCGGCAGGATGCTGGCGTAGTCGTAGCCGGCATCGCGGACCGTTCTTTCGGTTTCCTCATCCATGGGGATCTTGCTCTCGCCACCGGTGGCTGCCGCACGGCGACGGCTTTGCGCTTCGATCAGTTGCCTGATGGTGTGGCGGCCATTGCCAGTGATTTCCGCCGGACGTCGAATCGCGGCGGCCACCACTTCAAAACCGATGACCACGATGCGCAAGTCCAGGCCTTCATGAAAGCTTTCCAGAATCACGCGAGTGTCGAACTGGCGGGCGCGTTCGATGGCGCTCTGCACTTCGTCGAAGGTGCGCAGGTCCACGGCAACGCCCTGGCCTTGCTCGCCATCCAGCGGCTTGACTACGATCTGCCCGTGCTCTTCAAGAAAGGCCAGATTGTCATCCGCACTGGCGGCCCGTTGCTGGGCGGGCAGGCGCAGCCCGGCAGCCTTGAGGGTGCGATGGGTCAGGCTCTTGTCCTGGCACAGGGTCATGCTCACGGCACTGGTCAGGTCGCTCAGCGACTCGCGGCAACGAATCCGGCGTCCGCCGTAGTTCAGGGTGAACAGGCCAGCATCGGCATCGTCGACCTGCACGTCGATGCCTCGACGATGAGCTTCTTCGACGATGATCCGCGCATAGGGATTGAAGTTGGCCTGGGGGCCGGGGCCGAGGAACAACGACTCATTGATGCCATTCTTGCGCTTGATGGCGAAGGTCGACAGGGTCCGAAAGCCCAGCTTGGCGTACAGCGCCTTGGCCTGGTTGTTGTCGTGCAGCACCGACAGGTCAAGGTAACTCAGGCCGCGGCTCATGAAGTGCTCGACCAGATGGCGCACCAGCACTTCGCCCACGCCGGGGCGTGTGCATTGAGGGTCTACCGCCAGACACCACAGGCTGCTGCCTTTTTCCGGGTCGTTGAACGCCTTTTGATGATTCAGCCCCATGACACTGCCGATCACGGCGTTGCTGCTTTCATCTTCCGCCAGCCAGTATACCGGGCCGCCCTGATGACGTGGGGTCAACAGGGCATGATCGATGGGCAGCATGCCACGCGCCAGGTAGAGGTTATTGATGGCCTGCCAGTCCGCTTCGCTCTGTGCCCGGCGGATGCGAAAGCCCCGGAAGACCCGTTGCGCCGGGCGATAGTCGCTGAACCACAGGCGCAGGGTGTCGGACGGGTCCAGGAACAACTGCTGTGGCGACTGGGCCAGCACTTGCTGGGGGGCGGCCACATACAGGGCGATATCCCGTTCTCCAGGCTTTTCGTTGATCAGTTCCTGCGCCAGTGCCGAGGCATCGGGGTAGGTGTGACCAATCAACAGACGGCCCCAGCCGCAATGCACGGCCAGGGGTTCGGCATCGGGCAGGCTGCCATCTTCGGCGAAACGTGCCTGCAGGCGTTCGTAGGAGGGCGACTGTATGCGCAACAACCGTTGGCTATAAGCCGTCGCATTCTGTTTCATCGATCAAAGTCCTTGTTCGCTGAGCCACAGATTCAGCGCTGCCAGTTGCCACAGCTTGGAGCCGCGCAACGGCGTGAGTTGTCCCTGAGGGTTGGTCAACAACGTATCGATCATCGACGGGTTGAACAGGCCTCGGTCCTGGCTGGGGTCCAGCAGCAGGTCGCGCACCCAGTTCAAGGTATCGCCCTGCAAATGCTTGAGGCCCGGCACCGGGAAGTAGCCTTTCTTGCGGTCGATCACCTCGGAGGGAATGACTAGCCGCGCGGCTTCTTTCAGCACATGCTTGCCGCCATCCGGCAGCTTGAACTGGCCGGGAATGCGCGCCGACAGCTCCACCAGCCGGTAATCGAGAAACGGCGTCCGGGCTTCCAGGCCCCAGGCCATGGTCATGTTGTCCACCCGTTTGACCGGGTCGTCGACCAGCATCACGGTGCTGTCCAGGCGCAGAGCCTTGTCCACGGCGGCAGCCGCGCCGGGCTGGGCGAAGTGATCCCGCACAAAGTCTCCGGCGGCGTCATTGGCGGTCAGCCAGCGGGCCTGTACGGTCGCGGTGTATTCGTCGTAGCTGCGGTCCACGAATGCGGCACGATAGGCCGCCACCGGATCACTCGCGCCATCGACCTGCGGATACCAGTGATAACCGGCAAACAGCTCGTCCGCGCCCTGACCGCTCTGCACCACCTTGCAGTGCTTGGCCACTTCGCGAGACAGCAGGTAGAAGGCAATGCAGTCGTGGCTGACCATCGGCTCGCTCATGGCGCGGAAGGCCGCAGGCAACTGCTCGATGATCTCGTTTTCCTGAATGCGCAACTGATGATGGCGGGTGCCATAGTGTCTGGCGATCAGGTCCGAATACTGGAATTCATCGCCACGCTCGCCACCGGCATCCTGAAAGCCGATGGAAAAGGTCGAAAGGTCCTTGGTGCCGACTTCACGCAGCAAACCGACCAGCAGGCTCGAATCGACGCCACCGGAAAGCAGCACGCCCACGTCGACGGCCGCCCGTTGACGAATCGCCACCGCTTCACGGGTGCTGTCCAGCACACGGTCGCGCCAGTCTTCCAGGGTCAGGTTTCGCTCATCGTCATGGGGGCCATAAGGCAGATGCCACCAGGTCTGCTGCTCGATCGTGCCGTTGGCCTGAATACGCATCCAGCTGGCAGGCGGCAGTTTCTCGACCCCCGCCAGCAAGGTGCGCGGTGCTGGCACCACAGCATGGAAATTCAGGTAATGGTTGAGCGCAATCGGGTCGAGCATCGGGCTGATGTCGCCGCCCTTGAGCAAGGCGGGCAGCGTCGAGGCGAAGCGCAGGCGATGGTCGGTATGAGACAGATACAGCGGCTTGACGCCCAGACGGTCACGGGCGATGAACAGTTGTCGGGAGTCGCGCTCCCAGATGGCCAGTGCAAACATGCCATTGAGCCGGGGCAGCATGTCCGCACCCCAGGCGTGATAGCCCTTGAGCAGGACCTCGGTGTCGCCACCGGAATGGAACTGGTAACCCAGGCCTTCCAGTTCGGCACGCAGTTCGGGGAAGTTGTAGATGGCACCGTTGAAGGCCATGGACAGGCCCAGGTAGCTGTCGACCATCGGCTGGGCCGAGCCGTCCGACAGGTCCATGATCTTCAATCGTCGATGACCCAGGGCAATCGGCCCCTGGCTGTGAAAGCCCCAGGCATCGGGGCCGCGTGGCGCCAGATCATGGGTCATGCGTTCAACCGCGGCCAGATCCGCCGGTTGATGATCGAAACGTAATTCACCTGCTAATCCGCACATAATTCCTTACCGGGTTTCCGTTGGGGAGGTGACCGGAAAGTCCAGTCACCCAGAAACTGACCCGGAGGGGGAGAGGGAGTTTTAGATCAAAAAGTTATAAAGGCCGAGATCCATGCTTCTGCCTCTCAGTCCGGCAGCCACAGACTGTCATAACTGTCAGTACCTTTCATTCGCTTGAAGGCGCAATCTTTCAGGCCGGACGGGGTCGATCCTGACCCCGCTGAATGCCCGGGAGCATGCTATGGAAAGCGCAACTGACTGGATCTCGTTGGGGCGTATCACGTCTGATCGCGATTTGACCGAGGGGGAAAAACTACAGGTCCGATTGATTGCAAGTGAGACCGGCGATCTGATTGAGATTGTTCTATTCAGTCCCCCTCCCGACAGCCTGGAGCAATGCGCCTGGCCTCAGCGCCTGGCTGAACATATCAATCTCATGGCAACTCATATTCGGGCAGGAGTCAGACAAGCCGATGGGTCATTCAAGGCTGAATTCAGCCACTACCTGAATGAGTTGTGGGTCGAGGGCGGTACTACGGCACGGACCTTTCTGACGACGGCCTGTGATCTGGACGGCTGGTCGGATCTGGGGGTGATAACGTCTGTCGGTTCATTACCCAGTGGGACATCCATTACGTGCCGGTTATCGAGCAAGGATCATGGCGACGTCTACCAGACCATGATGGTGCCGATTACAGACGATCAGTGTGATCGTTATTCCTGGCCCGCTTTTCTGAGCCACTCAATCAATACGGCGAGCAACTTGCTGAGGGCCGGTGAAAAAAACACATCCAGCAAGACTTTTGTCCCGGTCGGCAGCAGCGGTAAAAATCGTCTGTGGGGGCCTTCCGGTTTCCCTCTATCGGCTCACTATCAGGTTTCAGTGTCCAGCAGCGCGTTGGTCAGTGCGTTGAGTATTTATAACGCGTTGTGTGCCAAGGTGATGGTAAAGCCACCCACCCCACAGGTGATCGAGGGATGGCTGAAGGGGTTTGCCGATGGAAAGTTCCAGGACCTTTCTTATCCAGCCTCGGATATCCCCGTGAGCGATGTCACGCCGTTGATTACCCATCTGGAACGTACTTTACAAATAGCCAGCTACCTGTACCAGCAGACCTCTCCGTTGCCAGTCGATTATCAGGTCAAAGCGCTTGAAGCTCTGGTTTTCTTCGCGGCGCAAGATTATAGAACGGCCAACTGGTGGTACCGGAACATCGGGTTGGCCAAGCTGGCTGGCAGGGCCGGGCTGTTGCTTGCCAAACATGTGAAACAGCAGGAGTTGATGGGGGTTTTCGTGCCTTATGCAATGAGGACAACCAACACTTACAGCTTCACACAGACAGGGGCCAATCTTGCCGACTTTGCATCCATTCAGATTACCTGGAGTCTCTGTGCCTGGAAAAACTCGAATGAGGACACATACCTTCTCTATTTGAGGGCGTCAGCCGATGTGTTGTCCGAGTTATGCCTGCCCGTGGAGCGCAATGGGGTACAGCATGGAGAGGGAATCAGCGCCGATTTTTCCATCAGCCAGCACAACGTTTTACACAATGATGTGTACTGCTCACAGCTTTATTCGGGGACTTATGGGGCCGAATTGTTGGGCCGGATCTTTGAGAGCATGGCGGTTCTGAGCAAGGAGTTTGCACTGACGAATGCAGCACTCAGTGGGTTGACCAAGGTTGTTGTGAACGGTAATGGGTGGATGGGGTTTGCCCGCCATCTCGACTTTCATGTCTGTGGCAGGGCGATCAGTCGCGGGGTGCTGATGAGCTCTTACTATGCAAACTGGGCCAGAGCGCTTTTGCCCATTGCCGACGTGGAGAACAAGCAGGCGTTGAGCGAATTGATCCGTCGTGCCGAAGGCGATGAGTCAAATAATCAGTATTACAAGGGAGGTCGTATTTTCTGGGTCAACGATTATATGGCCCACATCGGCTCCCGCTATTGCTTGTGGGCCAAGGCGATCTCTACCCGAACAGTGGGTGGGGAAGGGGGAATTGGAGAAAACCCCAAAGGGTATTACATGGGGGCGGGCACTTATTTCCTGACTCGCCACGGTAAGGAGTATGAAGGTATCCAGCCTGTCTGGGACTGGCAGCGCCTGCCGGGCACCACTGTTGAGCAAGTGCCTGACTTTACATGGCCCGATATCTGGGGGGTAAACATGTGGGGCAGCCATGATTTTTCGGGCGGAGTCAGTGACGGGAAAAGAAGCCTCTTGTCCATGGAGTTATCCAGAGAGAACGTGACTCATGCTTACAAGACCGTTATGGCGCTGGACGATCATATCGTTTGCATCGGCACCAGGATCAATAGCACTGCTGCTACACATCCCGTGGTGACCAGTGTCAATCAGTGCATGCTCAAGGGGGCTGTTCGTTATCTCGATCTGAAAGGGCAGGAGCATGACGTTGCAGTGGGGCAGACGATTACAGCAAACGATATCCATATGGTGTATCACGATGGATTTGTGTATCGATTCGGCGTCTTGTGGGGGCATCCCAGCGTTACGATTGAAGTGAAAGTGTGCAGCGGTGCATGGTCCGATATCAATGTGGGTGGTTCGCCAGACAAGGTGGAATACCCTGTGTTTTCACTTTGGATCAATCACGCTCAGGGTGAAAATGGCTCTTATCTTTATGAAATCAGCGTTGCTGATGACTTTCCCGCAACACGTTCAGTGTTGGCAATGACATCGGCAACGGATGATGTGCACTTGTGGGCCGATATAGACAACTCACTGATGGCAAGCTTTTTCAAACCGGTGCCGACTCTTTACAACGTCGATGAGCGCGAGTGTGTGTTCCTTCCTGAGCAGGCCTGTTCATACATTTATAGATTGGAGGGGACTCAGTTCAGCCTGACCTGTGCCGATTCGACACAGACCCGAGACAAGTTGTCGTTTATCGTCGAGATGGATGAGGCCGGTAACCCTTTGCGTCGTCTTGAAGTATCCGTTCCGCAAGGAGACGATCGCGGTCAGGCGGTATCGGGGGTGTACCCGGCAGGTGAATGCGTTTTCAGTTGAGCTGATCGCAGCTAGGTTCTGTACGAAAAGTCGGCGAGCGAAGGTCAGGCAAGGCAAAAAACGGCGAGGAACGGTCGGAGTCGCGCTCGACTTGACGGGTTGTCAATGAGCATTCCGAGCCGGTTTTTAACGCAGCATGACCGAGCGCAGCCACTTTACGTACAGAACCTAATACCCCGTCATCTCCAGATACCCGACCCCGCTCTGGCTGCCACTGACCTTCACCGGCCCTTCCCAATAGGGAATGCTCACGTCCATCCAGGCCTTGGGATTCAGGGCGTCGGTGGTGATCTCCAGATGCTTGCCGGGAATTCTGATCGACCAGCGGGTGGGCAGATGACGTCCGGCCACTTCCGTTTCGTTCAGCGGCTTCATGTCGATGTCACTGGCCAGCAGGCTTTGCGCCTTGCCATCGGCTTCGATCCAGGTGCCGCTCAGATAGGGCTCGCCCTTTCGGTGGCGCATGCGATACAGCATCAGCCGCTCGCCGTTTGCCAGATGCAGTGACAGCCAGTCCCAGCCGGTCTGATTGGCTGTCAGGGGCTGGCTGCTCCATTCCCGGTCCAGCCAGGCATGGCCGCTGACTTGGTAGGATTTGCCGTCCATTTCCAGCGTACCGCTGGCCTCGAAAAAGGGCTGGCTGTAGTAGTACGAAGCCTGACCCTGATCCGATTTCTGGCTGTAGCCCTGCTGGCCTTGCAGCACCAGCGGTTTGCTGGAGGTGAGTTGCAGGTCATAGCGGAAATCCTTGCCGCTGGCCCGCAGTTGCATGCTCGTCAGAGGGTTTGGCGTTTCACCGTTGAGTGACCAGTCGTCTATCCAGGCGCTGAACGGTGCGAGTGTGACACCAGCCTGACCGACTCCGCCGCGTGCATAGCGTTCGGCCACATGATGCCGGGTGGCAGACGTTGCGGCGGCGTGGCCCAGCCAGACGGTCGTGTCATGCCAGCCCGTGCCCGGCGTGCCGGGGCGCAGTGCGTTGCGGAACAGGGTCCATTGCACACCGAAATCCTGGCCTTGCTCATCCTTGAGGGTGGCGGTGATGTACCACCATTCGATACGAAACCCCGGATGCGGGCCGTGATCCTCGGGGAATGAAAACACCCGTCCGGCCTTGACTGGCGTGAACTCACCGGCCTGGCTACCCATACCGGCAAAGCCGGTGTCAGGAGGCTGTTGCGGGTCGCAGGCGGTCAGCAACAACAGAAAGGCTGTCAGCACACGCCAGTCAGTTTTCATGGGCGAAGGTCCTGAGCAGGTCTGCCGGTCGGGAGCGATACAGCTTCAACAATGGCCAGGCCGAGGCCAGCAAGGTGGCCAGCATGGCCAGCGCCATCAACTGCAAGAGTTGCAGCGGGAAAACCTGCAAGGGCAGGCGCCAGCCGAATGCCTGGACGTTGATCACCGTATTCAGGCAGCCGGTCAGGATCAGCCCCAGGGGGAGTGCGCACAGGAGTGTCAGCACTGTCATCAGCCAGGTCTGGGCCAGATTGAGCAGCATCAACTGACGTCGGGTAACCCCCATAGCCCAGAGCGGTGCCAGTTGGCCGAGTCGGCTCTGGCTCTGGGTCAGCAGGCCAATGAACAGCGCCACGCCCGCCACCCCCAGGGTCAGGCTGTTGAGGGCCGCAGTGGCGGCGAAGGTGCGCTCGAAAACCTGACTCGACCAGCGCTTGAGCTGGCCCTGATCGACGATACGGTTGTCGTCGAGGGCAAAGCGCTGTTGCAGTCCGGCCACCAGCGGAGCAATCGCCGCATTATCTATCCGTAGGTTGAAACGATTGGGGGCCAGCTGAGGCCAGTGGCTGAGCAGGTGCCCGGCGTTGACCAGCAGATGGCCCTTTGGGTTGCCGTAGTCGGCGTAGATGCCGACGACACGGGGCGACCATTTGCCTGTGGGGGCCTGAATGCTCAGGGTGTCGCCCAGCCTGACCTCAAGCCGTCTGGCCAGCTGTTCGCTGAGCATGATGCTGTCCTGGCTGACCAGTTGATCCCAGGGATCTTCTGCCGTCGCCTCCAACAACTGCCAGTGCTGGCGATAGGTGTCGTGATCGATGACGCCGAACAGATCGGCAGGCCAGCCATGAAGCTGAATGGGCACTTGCCAGTTGGGCAGTACGGCGTCTATCCCCGGCTGGCTGCTCAACCAGCCTTGCAGTTCGTGCGCTTGCTCCGGGTTTTGCGGGGTGACGTACAGCTCGGCGGTCAGGCGCTGTTCCAGCCAGTTCGTGAAGGTATGGCGAAACCCCGACGTCATGCTGCCTGCGCCGATATTGGCGGCCATCGCCAGCAGCAAGGCCATCAGCGCCAGACTCAGGGCCGGCAGCTGCTGTCTGCAATCGGCCAGAAACCATTGGCCCAGAACGGAGTGGCGTCGTTTCGACAATCCCCTCAACAGCGCATCGAGCAGAACGGGCAAGCCCAGTGCCGCACTCAGCAACAGCGCGGATATCAACACGAACCCCAGAGTCAGGCTGTTGCCGACGCCCCAGGCCACCAGCGCCACAAAAGCACTGCCTGCCGAGACCCAGGCCTGACGCCGTAGCCAGCGGGCATGGGATTGTTGCCAGGCTTGCGCATGGGCCAGCGCCAGCAAGGGCAGGCGTGCCGCACGCAACAGGCTGTTGGCCCCGGCCAGAAAGGCCCCGAGCAGGCTCAGGCCAATGCCGCTGAACCACCAGCCGACATTCAGGTTCAACTGCCCGCCCACTTCGGCCCCATACAGACCTCGCAGGCTGGCCGCGACGTCGGGCAGCAACAGGCTGGCCAAGAGGTAGCCACTGATCACGCCGAGCAGCCCGCCCAGCAGTGCCATGACGCCCAGTTCCAGTACCAGTGCCGCGATCGACAGGCGGGCACTGACACCCGACGCCCGCAGGTTGCGGATCAGGCCTCGACGCTGTTCCAGAGCAAGCCCGATGGCGGCATGCACGATAAACAGCCCGACCACGAACGACAGCACGCCCAGTGCATTCAGGTTCAGGTGAAAGCTTTCGGTCAGGCGCTCCAGGTTGTTTTCTTCACCGCCTGTTTTCATCACCAGCCGTTCGTTGAGGGCCGTTGGCAGGCTCGGTTGACTGGCAGCAAAGTCCTTGGGCAGCAACAGACGGGATAATTGGTCGGGCAGGTTCAGCAGGGGCTGGGCAAAACCGATATCGGTCAGCAGGACACCGGGTGCCATCTCCGGTTTGATACGCAAGGGCGGCAGCATCAGGCCGCTTTCGGCCTGTGGGCGCTGACCTTCCTGCAAACCCAGCGCTTGCAGGGTTTGAGGTGCAACCCAGGTGGCACCCGGCGGTACGAGAAAGTCGACGACCTGCCGGGTATCCAGCGTCTGGCCAGCCAGTGAAGCGCCGCTGGGCAGTGTGACCGGTTCGATGCCGATCAGTTGCAGACGCTGATCTTCCAGCCCTTTCAGCGTGATACGCCCCTGCACCATGGGCGACACGGGCCAGCCGACCCGGCGCAGTTCGACAAACAGCGCTTGAGGGAAGGCTGCATTGTCGGGGGAGGCCAGACTGGCTTGCGGTTCGCCGCCGATCAACTGGCTGGCCCTCTGGTAGCTTTCCCGTGCCTGACTGTTCAGGGCCAGTACGCCGGTCAACAGGCTGGTGGCCAGCCATAGCCCGGTCAGCAGGCTGAAAAGCTGCACCGGATGACGCCGCCAGTGGCTGAGCAGGGCGTGCAATGTCCAATAAAACACGCGCATGTCAGCCTTCGCCTTCGACGACTACCTGCCCTTTGTGCAACCTGACCTTATGGGCCAGTCGTTCTGCGACATGAGTGCTGTGTGTGACCATCAGCAGGCTGGTGGTGCTGTCGTTCAACAGATCCAGCAATAGTTGCAGCACTTCATCGCCAGTGGTTTCGTCGAGATTGCCCGTGGGTTCATCGGCCAGCAGCAGAGCGGGACGTGAAGCCAGGGCCCGTCCGATGGCGACACGCTGCTGTTGGCCGCCGGACAACTGCTCCGGGTAGCGGTCGAGCAGATTGCCCAGACCAAGACGCTCGATCAATCGGGCCTGCCATTGAGGATCATGACGTCCGGCCAGACGCGCCTGGAATGCCAGATTGTCTTCGACCCTGAGGCTTTCGATCAGGTTGAACTGCTGGAACACCAGCCCGATTTCGGTGCGCCGCCAGTTGGCCAGTTGAGACTCGCTCATGCTGTTGAGCGGTCGGTCTGCAACGCTGATGATTCCGCTGTCGACCTTATCGAGCCCGGCGACAAGATGCAGCAAGGTGCTTTTGCCGCTGCCCGATTCCCCCATCAGCGCCAGACTGCTGCCGTGTTGCAGATGCAGCTCGACACCACGCAACACTTCGACCGGGCCTTGAGCCGAGGAGTAGCTTTTGAACACGTTGTGCACATGCAACATGGGGATGCCCGGTTGAAGTGGTCAGACGTTGAGGATAACCCTTACTCGCCATATCAGGCGTGTAGGAGGTGGTGTAGGAGCGAATTCATTCGCGAAACGTCATTGAAAGCGATAGATCTTCTTTTCGTTTCACGGGCTTCTCGCGAATGAATTCGCTCCTACATAGTCTGGGTGTTTATTTTCCCTGCCTGCGAATCAAGCCCCGCAAGACAAACCGGTTGGGATGGCAGGCTTCGGCCACGCTGCGGGGTAGCGGCAAGGGCTCGTTATCCAGCCACGCGGCAATCAGTTCGGCGCACAGCGGTGCGGTAATCAGGCCGCGTGACCCATGGCCGCTGTTGATGTACAGCCCCTCCAGCCACGGGCAGGGCGTGTCCGGGATCTGCCGGGCATCCTTGGCGAGTGAGGCATAAACCTGGGTGAAGGCGTCCTTGTCGGCCAGCGGCCCGACGATGGGCAGGTAGTCCGGACTGGTGCAGCGGAACGCCGCACGCCCTTGCAAATCTTCTGGCACCAGCTCTGTTGTGTTGAGGCGCACAGCCAGGTCTTCGGAGATTTCCTGCAACAGTTGCAGATTGCCCAGGTGATCGGCGGTATTGGGTGTCAGGTCTTCGCTGTGGAAGTCGAAACTGGCACCCAGTGTGTGTTCGCCCAGCCGCGACGGGGCCACATAACCTTCTGCGCAGACAACCGTCTTCAGGCTCTGGCTGGTATCCGTCTGTGGCAAGCGGGTGATCTGCCCGCGAATGCGCTTGAGCGGCAGGTCGGCGCTGAGCGGGAACTGTTTGATATCCGCAGCCCCGGCGAGTACGACCACGGGTGCGCTGTCGATCAGTTGCGTTCCATTCCAGGCTTGCCATTGACCCTCGACACGGCGCAACTCCAGCGCTTCATGCTGTGCAATCAGTCTGATGTTCGGATGTGCGATCTGTGAGTGGCACAGCGCGGGCGGGTGAACCCAGCCGCCTTCGGGGAAAAACAGACCGCCGCCATTCAGCGCGATACCGCTGAGGTCTTCGGCCGAAGGCTTGTCCAGACGATGCAGAAGCTCCGCCGGGAAGGCGTCGGCCAGTTGCTGCTGGCGCTGGGCTTCCTTGTCGTCGAAGGCCAGTTGCAGGACGCCGCAGCCGTCCCAGTCAACGCCGCGTTGCAGCCGTTCAAGCAGACGTCGGGTGTGGCCGAAGCCGCTGAGGATCAACTGCGACAACGTCGTGCCGTGGGCGGACAGTTTCAGGTAAAGAACGCCTTGTGGATTGCCCGAGGCTTCTTGAGCCGGTTCGGCATGACGCTCCAGCAGGCTGACCTGCCAGCCGCGTTTCGCCAGACTGCTGGCGGTGGTGCAACCGGCCATCCCCGCACCGATCACCAGCGCCTTGCGTTCGCCCTGATGAGCAGGCACGCGTGCAAACCATGGCTTGATGGGTGCAGGAGGCGCAACGTCTTCGGGCCAGGCGATGAACCTGCCGCGCAGCACTTCCCATTTATGGCCGATGCCCGGCACGCGCTTCATCTTGAAGCCTGCCGCGTTCAGGGCGCGTCGCACCCAGCCGGTGCTGGTAAAGGTGCCAATGCTGGCATCCGGTGCCGACAAGCGGGCCAGTTCGGCGAACAGCTCCGGCGTCCACATCTCCGGGTTTTTGGCGGGGGCGAATCCGTCGAGAAACCAGGCGTCGATCTGCCCGTCCAGTTGCGGCAGCATCTGCAAGGCATCGCCGATCAGCAGTGTCAGGGTGACACGGCCCTCATCGAATACCAGACGCTGAAAGCCTTCATGCACCGCGATGTATTGATCGAGCAACGGACCGGTAAACGCCGACAGCTCCGGCCACAGAGCCAGTGCGCGTTGCAGGTCGGTACGGTTGAGCGGAAATTTCTCGACGCTGACGAAATGCAGCCGCGCCTCGGGATGAGCGCACTCCTTAAACAACTGCCAGGCACAGAGGAAATTCAGCCCGGTGCCGAAACCGGTCTCACCGATGACCAGCCGCTCGCCTGCAGGCAAGGCGGTAAAGCGCTCGCGCAGATCGTTCTGGACCAGAAACACATGGCGCGTTTCTTCAAGGCCGGATTCGGTGGAGAAATACACATCGGAAAAGGCGCGGGAATGCGGGTTGCCTTGTTCGTCCCAGTCGATCTGGGCGTGGCGGGTCATGGTCATGTTCGGCTCGGCGTTGGCAGAGCCGGCATTTTACCCGTCTGTGCAGACAAAAGCGGCAGGGGATGTGCTTCAGATTGACCCAGGGCAAGCAGAGCGCCGGACAAGGCCTTTGCAGGACTTGTCCGGCGGCCTGTCAATGCTGGACGACCGGGCTGCTCACATTGTCCGGTTGCTTGCCTGGCAACAGGGTCAGCGCATAGTACAGGGCACCGCCCAGGAAGCAGCCGGTGAACCAGGCAAAGTTGGCAATCGGCTTGAACCACGGAATGAAGGTAAAGCACAGGCCCGCCAGCGCACTCAGCAGCAACGCAATGACCGCCACCCGGTTCACGCCGTTGGTGTACCAGTAGCGACCGCTGGGTGTGTCGTTGAACAGGGCATCGACATCGATCTGTTGTTTCTTCACCAGGTAGTAATCCACCAGCAGAATGCCGAACAGCGGGCCGATGCAGGCGGCCAGGATATCCAGGGTGTAGTGAATCACTTCCGGGTTATTGAACAGGTTCCAGGGCGTGATGAAGATCGAGGCGACCGCCGCGATCATGCCGCCTGCACGCCAGCTGATGCGGCTGGGTGCCACGTTGGCGAAGTCGAAGGCCGGGGAGACGAAATTGGCGACAATATTGATGCCGATGGTGGCCGTGACAAAGGTGAACGCGCCGAGCAGCACGGCGGTGGTGTTGTCGATGCGCGCCACGGTCGCGATCGGGTCGTGGATCATCTCACCGAAGATCGGCAGCGTGCCGGAAACGATCACCACGGTGACCAGGGAAAACGCCAGGAAATTCACCGGCAGGCCCCAGAAGTTGCCGCGTCGCACGTCCTGCATGCTTCGGCAATAGCGGCTGAAGTCACCGAAGTTCAGGGTCGGCCCGGAGAAGTACGACACCACCAATGCAATGGCCATGATGACCTGACCAAAAGCGGCCCAGCCAGACAGCTCCTTTTCCGCCAGGGTGAAGCTGATGTTGTCCCAGCCCGCGCGCCAGACGATCCAGCCTGCCAGCGCAAACATCACGGCATACACGGCAGGACCTGCCCAGTCGATGAAACGCCGGATCGATTCCATGCCGGACCAGAACACCACGGCCTGCACGACCCAGAGCGCCAGGAAGCCGAACCAGCCCAGCCACGACAGCCCCAGAAAACTCTGCTCCTGATAGGCGGCCAGTTCCGGGAAGAACCGCAGCACCACAATCACCAGCGCGCTGGAGGCCAGGTAAGTCTGAATGCCATACCAGGCCACCGCGATCAGCCCGCGGATAATCGCCGGAATGTTGGCCCCGAACACCCCGAAGGCGAGACGGCAGATGACAGGGTAGGGAACCGCCGCCTGCTGGCTGGGTTTAGCCACCAGATTGGCAATCACCTGAATGATGCAGATGCCCACCAACAGCGCGATCAGCACCTGCCAGCTCGCCAGCCCCAGGGCAAACAGGCTGGCGGCGAACACATACCCGCCGACGCTGTGAACGTCGCTCATCCAGAAGGCAAAGATGTTGTACCAGGTCCACTTCTGAGGGATCGGCCCCAGGTCATGATTGTGCAGTCGCGGGCTGTACCCGGCCGGGCGTTGGTCTGTCATGGCATTCCCTCCTTGTTGGGCCATTGCTGCAGCGGGAACGAACAATGGCATTTTGTATACGATTCTGTACGCAAAACGTATGCCATTGGTTGATTTACCGTTCCAGAACTCTCCAGAGCATTGCGTGCGCTGGGCTCATGGCAGAAAAGCTGACGGATTGGATAGCTTATGGTTCGTGCCTTTTTGCACGCAAAGAGGGCGTTTTTGCTCGATTAAGGGGCATCTGGTTCAAAGGGAAGGGCTTTTGGGGAGAAAGACACAGATGGGGGCGATAACACATTGCGGCATTATTTTTGTATACAATCATCTGCGTTTGTCGTGAGCTGATGGCCATTGAGCTGCCCGGCACAGCAGTGGATTCATACTATTTTCAAGCGGCGCTGAAGGAGGCCCTGTGCGTATTCAAGTGATCAACCCCAACACCAGCGACGCCATGACCCACAAGATCGGGCTGGCCGCCCAGGCGGTCGCACGGCCGGGCACGCAGATCATCGCGTGCAGCCCTCAGGACGGTCCGGTGTCCATCGAAGGGCATTTCGACGAAGCCATCGCCACGCTGGGCGTGCTGGACGAAGTGCGCAAGGGCCGGGAACAGCAGGTCGATGCGCACATCATTGCCTGCTTCGGCGATCCCGGCCTGCTGGCCGCCCGGGAATGCGCCAGTGCACCGGTCATCGGCATTGCCGAAGCAGCCTTCCACATGGCAAGCCTGATCTCCACGCGCTTCGCCGTCGTCACCACCTTGAGCCGTACCCGGATCATTGCCGAACACCTGCTTCAGCGTTATGGCTTCAGTGAGTTGTGTACTTCGGTGCGCTGCATCGACCTGCCCGTCCTGGCCCTGGAAGAAAGCGGCCCGGAACTGATCGAATGCATGGCCGAACAGGCCCGCCGCGCCCGCGACGAAGAAGGCGCGGGTGCCATTGTGCTGGGCTGCGGCGGCATGGCCGATCTCAATCGCCAGCTCAGCGACGCGATTGGTCTGCCGGTGATAGACGGCGTGAGCGCCGCCGTGAAACTGGCCGAATCGCTGGTGGACCTGGGGCTGACCACCAGCAAACATGGCGACCTGGCCGACCCTATCGGCAAGCCGTTCAAGGGGCGGTTTGCGTATTTGGGACGGTGAAAGGCTCAGTACTGGTTCTGGACGGCAAGGTTGTACCGCATCCACATCCGGTCATAGCCCTGGCCCATGACTTCAAAGTCGCTACTCAATTGAATCGGTTCTGCCTGGGCTGTCCAGTGTTGTTGCAGGGTTGCCAGGGTATCGATCCAGGCCTTGGCGGGCTCTCTGATGCCGCTCCATACAGGTTTGCCGCCCTCGGCTGAAGTCAGGCGGGGTAATGATTTGAAGTAGCCTTCGGCGTCGTTCCAGGCGGCTAGCAATGAATGATGCAAGGCTTGAACCTGATCAGGGGTCAGGCGCTTGTTGCCTGCCAGTTCAGTCAATTGATCGATGCCCTGGCGCGCCATGAGCATGAAGTTGAGCGTGTACCAGTGCTGATCACGTCCCAGGCGCTCCTCGATCTGCTCCAGCTGGCTGGCGCGCAATGTCAACATGGGGGACTCAAGCGCCTGATTGAAGGGGATTGCCCGCGCTTGCAGTTCTTCCATGGCCTTTTCAATGGCCTGATGGAATTGGAGCGCTTGAGGTACCTCGGGGGATCGTCTGGCGTACAGTTGTTCGATTGCACGGGCTTCCGGACGCATCTTGTCATAGGCCTGGACATAAGCATTGGCTGCAATGTCCAGAGGGCTGGAGGCTTTATGCAGGCTTCTCTGATAAAAGGTGCAGGGAGAAGGCTTTTCATTCGTGGAATACCGGTCTCCAGAGCCCATGCCGAAACCGGCGAAATGCAATATTGGCATGCTCTTGCGGTCAATCAGCGTGTCGAAGTAGGTTTGGTAATCGAGAAAGCGAATACGCAGCACCGTATCGCTATAAGCCAGGCAGTGATTCATCTCCAGCAACCTGACCGATTCGTCACTGAGCCTCTCGCGAGCCGGCACGAGCATCTTGTAGCTCCAGACAATCCCCAGGAATACACATACTGCAATGGCAAAGGCGCGATTACTGATCATGACCCGCCTCCTTGTTTGGGACAGGTGAGTACCATTGCTCGCGGGTTGCCGGGACCTTGCAGGCAGAGTCGGTAGCGATCGCGCAGATGCGCATTGGCCATGCTTGCAGGCCTTGATTCTGGTTCAGCGGACGGTAGTTGATGATGGCGACTGTTCCCCAGAGCGATGAGGCCAGCAGACCGAAGACAACGCCGATTACAATCTCTCTCGGCCATGAGCCCGGAGGAAGTTTTACAACCTTCTGACTGAGGCGTGTACGGCTCCATAAGGACAGGCCCAGCAGGGGGGCCGTATAGACCAGCAGTGCGCTCAGTCCTCCAGACAGATAAACCAGTATTGTAAATAGCCAGACCGCCAGACTATCGCGTATGGGCAATGGTACTGGCCGCCGTAAGCTCAGCCATTTGCCGCAGCGTTCCATCAGGTACATGTCCACGCGCCAGACTTTCAGACCGAGGTGCCTGCAGCACCAGTGAAGGCCCCAGGCCAGCAGACCGAACATTCCCACTATTTGCAGCATCGCGGCCAGTGTTGCAAGCAGGCTGCTACCTTGGCGAAAGAAATCATTGAAGGCCATCTCGGCCGATGTGCAGAAAATGGCGAAGGGCATAGCCCATACCGAAGGGATGCGCTGCAGAGGACGCCAGAAATAAGGGTCCATTCCCGGCATTTCATTCACCAGTTCCGGATAGCGCTGCAGCAGGGTACTGGCCAGCTTTTCGCACATTTGCCAGTCGGCCTTATTGAACGCAGCCGTGAATTGCACGCGGGCGTCCTCGTGCATGGGCCGGAAAAACAGGCGGGCGGCTCTGGAGGCGGGGCTGTTATCGTCTTGTGCGGCGAGACGTTGTTGCTCTTCCAGAAAGGACGATTTGTGGCTGCGATGCAGCAGCTCGCTCCAATAGGGTTCGGGGCAGGGCGTCAGGTTGCCGGTCTGTTTCCAGCCCTGCCGAATGCACAGGGTTTCAAACAAGGTGTTGGACCAGGGCTGGATGTTGAGTAACTGGCGAGCCAGGCATTCATTGAACCAGTGACGGCGGTCGAGTGTTTGTAGCCAGGCTTTTTGTTCCAGCGTGTGGCACAGCTCCAGCAAGCGCTGGGTGTTTCTAGTCTTCAGTGTGTCATGCAACTGGCGTTCGGCATTGTTCAGCAGATAGTTCGACACGGGCTCGGTGGCCGAATAGGAAAGATCCTGACGCTGCCAGGACGTCTGCCAATAAAGGTGCTCCACGGCAGGCTCTGCCATTTCCCTCATGACGTCGGCGTCTGACAGGCAGAGTTGCAACAGCCTTTGTTCAAACTCCGCATCGCAACCGTCCGTTTGCGCCTGCTCAATACGGGCAACCAGATTATCGGCAGTGATACCTTCGACCAATTGTTCTGCCCGTTTCCAGGCTGAAATCGCTTCGTCGTTCACGGGCTGGAAAAGGGATGGATCAAACGTCGTGACGGGATCAAAAGCCTCTGACACCTGAGGCTTGTCAGCCCGGTACAACGCTTGCTCATAGGCTTCACGCAGGCGTTGAAAACCCTCAGGGTCATCGTCTGGACGGTGCTGCTTGAGCAGGGCGGCGTATTGACGCTTGATGCTGCGGGCATCGGCATCGGGTTCAAGGCCCAGAACAGACCAGCAATTCATGGGCGTGAAACTCCTTGAGCGCAGGCGGGTATTGGCGGTGATCCGCTGTATCGGCAGGGAGTTCACAAACTTGCGTTCACGTTAAAGCGATACGGTCGCAGGGACTTCCGCCCCGGTATCCGGTTCCGGCAGGCTGATCGAACGGCTGCCCGGTGTGAGGATCACTTTGCGGCAGTCTTCCTGCCCCTTGTCGAAGATCCTGTAGCCCATGACCGCATCTTCCAGGGACATTCGGTGGGTAATGATGGCTTCAGGGGTCAGGCGACCGGTTTCGATATGACCCAGCAATTCAGGCATGAAGTGCTGGACATGGGTTTGCCCCATCCTGAAGGTCAGGCCTTTGTCGAAGGCGTCGCCAAACATGAAGCCGTGAATGAACCCCGAATAGACCCCCGGTACGCTCACCACACCCCCGCGCCGTACAGTGGCGATGCACTGGCGTAACGCCTTGCCGCTGCTGCCTTCCAGCTTGAGAGTGGCAAGCACGGTTTCCGTGGTGCTGCCTTTGGCCTCGAAACCGACGGCGTCCACCACACCATCGACGCCGCGCATGCCGGGTGTCTGGCGAATGATGGTGTCAGCCGGGTCGTCATCTTCATCGAAATTGACCGGAACGACTCCGTAAGTCTTCTGCGCGTAAGCCAGCCGATAGGGCTGATGATCGACCATGAAAACCCGCTCGGCCCCGAGCATCCGGGCGCATGCCGCACTGAGCAGCCCGACGGGGCCTGCGCCATAGATGGCGATGCTCGACCCCTGGCCGATACCGGTATTGATCACCGCTTGCCAGGCGGTGGGCAGAATATCGGACAGAAAAAGCACCTGTTCGTCCGCCAGTGTGCCAGGCACCTTGAACGGGCCGACATTGGCTTTGGGCACCCTCACATACTCGGCTTGCCCGCCGGGAATGCCACCATACAAATGGCTGTAGCCGAAGAGCGCGGCACCGGGCGGGATGGACTTCTTGTTGAGGATCGCGCCACGTCCGGTATTGGTGGTTTCACAGGCGGCGAACAGGTCCTGTCGGCAGAAGAAGCAGTCCCCGCAGGCAATCACAAACGGAATGACAACCCTGTCGCCACGCTGGACAGCGCTCACACCGGCCCCTGCTTCTTCGATGACCCCCATGAACTCATGACCCAGAATATCGCCATGCTCCATGGCCGGGACCTTGCCATGATAAAGGTGCAGGTCCGAGCCACAGATGGCGGTGGCCGTCACGCGCAGGATGATGTCGTCGGCCTGCTGAATTTCCGGGTCCGGCACGCTATCGACTTTTACACTGTGTGCTCCGTGATACGTCAATGCTCTCATGATCAATCCTCGCTTCTGCCAGAAGGCGTCTGGTCTTGCCTCAGAGGAATGAGGGTTGCCGTATTTGGTTCAGGGCAGGGGATTAACGGTTACTGGCCATTGGCAATGGTGTACAGAGTCTGTCCTGGCTGTTCGTCGGCTTCTTTTTCTATGGCTTGAACGGCTGTTTTCCTGCCCAGTCGATCCTCTGACGGGTAAGCAGTCGGACCCTTCAAGGCAGTCAATCCGAAGCAGGACTCACTCCACGAGGTTCCCGATGAACAAGGCATCAAGCAAGACCAGAACAACCATAGAGGATCTGTTCATTCACGAGCTTTCCGATATCTACAGCGCTGAAAAACAGATCACCAAGGCATTGCCCCGGCTGGCCAGGGCTTCCACAAACCCCAGACTGGCCGAAGCGTTCAATTCACATCTGGAAGAAACACAGGGCCAGATCCAGCGTATCGATCAATTGGTCGAGCAGTCCGAGATCAAGCTCAAGCGCGTCAAATGCATTGCCATGGAAGGGTTGATCGAAGAAAGCAAGGAACTGCTGGATGAAATAGAAAAAGGCCCGGTGCTGGATGCAGGGCTGATCGCCGCGTGCCAGAAGGTCGAGCACTATGAAATTGCCGGCTACGGAACGTTGATCGCCATGGCCAGACATTTGGGCCTTGACGATGTTGCGAGCTTGCTGGGCGATACCCTGGAAGAAGAAAAGGCTGCCGATGAAAAACTCACGGCAATTGCCGAAGAGGGCGGGACTCAGGCCGCCACGATGGACCCGGAAGAGGAGGAGCCCGAGGACGATCAAGAGGAAGAGCCGTCAGGCAAGCAAAAGAAAAAACAGGCCTGATTGAGTGATCGAGGAAAACCGGTTTGCCGGGTGTCAGGCCTGGCTGGTTTTCCCATCCCGCTTTTTAATTGATCCAGGAGGATAGCCAGATGGCATGAGTGGTCTACATTAGCCGCAGATCATTTGAAGGGAGCCGCTAATGTTTGAGTCCGCTGAAATCGGTCATGTCATCGCCAAGGAAACCTACGACGCTGAAGTGCCCGCGCTGCGCGAAGCGTTGCTGGAAGCCCAGTACGATTTACATGAGCAGGCCGGGCGTCAGATCATTGTCTTGATCAACGGGATCGAAGGAGCAGGCAAGGGAGAAACGGTCAAACTGCTCAATGAGTGGATGGACCCGCGCTTCATCGAAGTCCGCACCTTCGACCAACAGACCGACGAAGAGCTGGCGCATCCCGCTGTCTGGCGATACTGGCGGCAATTGCCAGCCAAGGGACGCATGGGGATTTTCTTCGGTAACTGGTACAGCCAGATGTTGCAGGGGCGGGTGCATGGCCTGTTCAAGGATGCACAACTCGACCAAGCGATAGGCGGTGCCGAGCGTCTGGAAAAGATGCTCTGTGACGAAGGCGCGCTGATCTTCAAATTCTGGTTCCACCTTTCCAAGAAACAGATGAAAGCGCGGCTCAAGACCCTCAAGGACGACCCTCTACACAGCTGGCGCATCAGCCCGCTGGACTGGCAGCAATCCAAGACCTACGACAAGTTCGTGCGCTTCGGCGAGCGGGTGCTGCGACGCACCAGCCGCGAATATGCGCCTTGGCATGTGATCGAGGGTATGGACGCCAACTACCGCAGCCTGACCGTCGGCCGCTTGCTGCTTGAAGGCATGCAGGCCGCGCTCAAACAGCCCAAGGCCAAGGCCAGGCCACTGACGGTAGGGCCATTGCCAGCCAACCACGGCGAACGGACCCTGCTCGACAGCCTTGATCTGGACCTCAGCCTGAGCAAGGACGATTACGAAGAAGCCTTGATTACCGAGCAGGCGAGACTGTCTGGCAACCTGCGCGACAAACGCATGAAAAGACATGCCCTGGTGGCCGTGTTCGAAGGCAACGATGCCGCGGGCAAAGGCGGTGCGATTCGCCGGGTCGCCGCCGCGCTGGACCCCCGTCACTACAACATCGTACCGATTGCCGCCCCGACCCAGGACGAACTGGCCCAGCCTTACCTGTGGCGCTTCTGGCGACAGATCCCGCCACGCGGCAAATTCACCATCTTCGACCGCTCCTGGTACGGCCGGGTGCTGGTGGAGCGTGTCGAAGGCTTTTGCAGTGAGTCCGACTGGTCGAGGGCCTACGGTGAGATCAACGACTTCGAGGAACAACTCACCGACGCCGGTATCGTCGTCGTGAAGTTCTGGCTGGCCATCGACGAACAGACCCAACTGGAACGCTTCCAGGCCCGGGAAAAAATCCCCTTCAAACGCTACAAAATCACCGAAGACGACTGGCGCAACCGCAAGAAATGGCCGCAATACCGACAGGCCGTGGGGGACATGGTGGACCGTACGAGCACCGAGATTGCGCCATGGACATTGGTAGAGGCCAATGACAAACGCTGGGCGCGGGTGAAGGTATTGCGGACGTTGAATGAGGCGTTGGAGAGGGCGTTTGCCAGGGACAAGAAGAAATAAAATGGGCTTGCACGTTCTGGTGTCGGAGATCGCCCAAACGCCGCGCAAACTGTAGGAGCGAATCGGGCGGCAATCCGCTTATTCGCGAGACGTCATTGAAGGCTATAGATTCTCTTCTGCCTCACGGGCCTCTCGCGAATAAATTCGCTCCCACAGAAGAGATTGTAAATAATGATATTGCGTTTTGTTTTATGAGGGCGGATTTATCCGCGAAGACACTCTCATATGTAAAGAGCATCGCCTTAAATGGCTTTAATCGTTATTTGAGCTCACTTAGGAAAGGTGTTGGCCATAATCAAGAATTTCAGGTCAATTACCGTTTGAATTGAATGGCTTTCATCATTCAGTGCCGCCACCGAACACATCGGTGGCGACTATTTTATAAATCCGGAATAGGACTTACAGCTGTTTCAAAGCAGGAATCTTTGCAGTCTGAATGGTCACGGTGCCAAGTGCGCCGCCATTCAGGTTCGCTCCGCTTTGCTGGGTGATATAAGAGTTGTGCGGTGGCTGGGAACCTGCTGCCGTCCACGTCGAAGAGTTTGTCTTGCTGCCCCACGGGCAATCCCAGGTGTAGGTGCCGATGTAGGTTTTACCGTCATAGAGATCGAAGGAACCTTCCGTTCCAGAAGAGGCATCTGAGCGTCCACAGGCGTTGATAGCGAACGCCGTGCCGGATTCGATGACCTTGCCTTCGATGGCGCTCGGCTCGTATTCGTTGTCCTTGTTGCCGCCTGCGACACCGATCTGTTTCGAGTCGTAGAACTTGCCCCATGAATGAGCGACATTTTTAATCGTGACATCAAAGTTTACGGCGTGAATTACAAACGTACCCCATTGAGCGTATGCCATTTCGTATCCCTGAAATTTATCAATAGATGGACAGATGTGTAATCGAATTTCATGAAACTGTCACTTTGAACAGTTACCGAGAATATATGGTTTCATACACTCATTTGAGTGATGTGTATTTGCCATTATTCGGCTGAGTCAGAGTGGTACAGAGACCGGTTGTTGTCAAATCTGGAATGGGTAAGAAGTTGTAAGTCTTTTGTTACCTTCTTGGGCGTTCATTGAAATCCGGGTGTTTAGCCGTTGAAATGCAGTGCCGCTCCACCCGTTTTTCACGACCGGAGCGCGAAAAATCTGGCGGAGCGGCGGTGGTCGCGGCAGGGCCTAACTCGATACGCTGCTGGACAGTGGCGAATGGTGACTGTCCTGCTTGAGGTCCATCCGCTGGATTTTCCCAACGATCACCAGATAGCAGAACATGGCAACCACAGCGTTGGCGGCGACAAAAACCAAGGCAATTTCAAATGAGCCTGTGGCCTGGAGAATCAGGCCGATGATGATGGGAGTGGTAATGCCAGCCGTATTGCCGAAGGCATTGAAGACGCCCCCGCACAGGCCCGCAATCGGCTTGGGTGCAGTGTCTGCCACTACAGCCCAGCCAATCGCGCCAAAACCTTTGCCGAAGTAGGCCAAAGCCATGATTGCCACGATCATCCACTCGGCCTCGACATAGTTACAGGCCACCATGGTTGTGGACATCAGCATGCCCAGCACCAGCGGTGTTTTCCGTGCGAAGGTGAGGGACTTGCCGCTTCGTATCAGAGCATCAGAGATAACCCCTCCCAATACGCCGCCAAGGAATCCACATATCGCCGGGATGGAGGCGATGAACCCAGCCTTGAGGATCGACATGCCACGGTCCTGAACGAGGTAGACGGGGAACCAGGTCAAGAAGAAGTAGGACAGCGTGTTGATGCAGTACTGGCCGATGAAGACGCCCATCATCATGCGATGGGTCAGCAGCTGTTTGAAATTCGCCCAATTCGGTTTCGGGGCGTCGTTTTTAACGCCCGTCTGATCCATATCGATCAGACCTCCACCCTCTGAGATGTGCCGCAACTCAGCGTCGTTGATTCGAGGGTGTTGTTTAGGCACATGGACTGTTTTCAGCCAGACGCCGGTCATGATGATGCCCAGGCCGCCCATGACCACGAAGACGTAGTGCCAGCCGAACGTGTAAACGATCCAGCCCATGAACGGCGCGAACAGTACCGTGGCGAAGTATTGTGCGGAGGTGAATATACCGGCAGCGGTGCCACGCTCTGCCGAAGGGAACCAGGCCGCCGCCATTCGGCTATTGCCGGGGAAGGAGGGCGATTCGGCGAGCCCCACCATGAAGCGCAGGACAAACATGACGATGACGGCGACGGATACGCTGTACCAGCCGACGGAGGCCTGGAGGATCGTAAAGGTTGACCAGAGGAAGATGCTCCAGGCATACACCCGTTTTGTGCCGAAGCGGTCGAGCAACCAGCCTCCTGGAATCTGGCCCAATACATAAGCCCAGGCAAACGCCGAGAACAGCAGGCCCATCTGGACGGGCGTGATGCCAAGCTCCTTTTGCATCGAGGAGCCCACAATCGAAAGGATTGCCCTGTCGGCGTAGTTGATCGTTGTGACCAGAAACAGCAATAGGAGGATGACATACCGGATACGGGTGGGTTGCGCAGTCATAGCGAGGACCTCTTGTTATTGTATGGCTGGCAGCGGGGCGCCGCGGCCAGCAGGTCGAGTCATGTTTTTACTTCACGGGAACACGGGCGATCATCCGAGGGGGACGCAAGAATTCGAAGTCGCAACCCTTGTCGGCCTGGGTCATCTGCTCATAGAAGAGCTTGCGGTAACCACGTTCGGCATCCACGGGTTGGGGTAACTTCAGATCACGTCGGCGTGATTGCAGCTCTTCATCCTTCACCAGCAGTTCGATGCTTCGATTTGCGACGCTCAGACGAATCCGGTCGCCGCTGCGTACCAGGGCCAAAGGCCCACCGAGCGCGGCTTCGGGGGTGACGTGCAGGACGATGGTGCCCGCCGCGGTGCCGCTCATGCGCCCGTCGGAAATGCGGACCATATCCTTGACCCCGGCCTTGGCGAGCTTCTTCGGAATAGGCAGGTATCCCGCCTCTGGCATGCCTGGAGCACCGATGGGGCCGATATTTTTCAACACCAGAACATCATCGGCATTGACGTCCAGTTCCGGGTCATCAATGCGCTTGGCCATGTCTTCGGAGTTCTCGAACACCACTGCGCGACCCTCATGCTCCATCAAGCGCGGGTCCGCAGCCGATTGCTTGATGATCGCGCCGTCCGGAGCAAGATTGCCTTTCAGGAACGCGATGCCACCGGCCGGGTAGATCGGGTTGGAAAAGCTCCGCACCACGTCCTGCTTGTATTCAGGGAAGTCGTCGAGTTCTTCCCCGAGCGTACGGCCGCTGACCGTCAGGGTGTCCAGATGCAGTTGGGGTTTGAGCTCGCGCAATACGGACTGCAATCCACCTGCGCGGTGCAAGTCTTCCATGTAGTGCTGTCCCGACGGCTTTAGATCCACCAGCACAGGCGTTTCCCGACTCATCCGGTCGAACGCCTCAAGGTCAATTTCATAACCCATGCGACCTGCAATCGCCGTGAGGTGAATGATGCCGTTGGTGGAACCGCCAATCGCAAGCAGCACGCGCAAGGCGTTCTCGAACGCTTTTTCGGTGAGGATCTTGTCCGGGGTCAGGCCGGTGCGGGCCATGATCACTGCACGTCGCCCACTTTCTTCGGCAATACGAATACGATCACTGGTCACGGCCGGAGGCGTCGCACCTCCGGGCAGCACGATACCCAGGGCCTCACCGATGCAAGCCATCGTGCTCGCCGTCCCCATCACGGAGCAGGTGCCGATGCTGGCCACCAGCTTGTTGTTCACTTCGCTGATCTCTTGCTCGTCGATTTCCTCGGCCCGGTAACGGCCCCAGAAACGACGGCAGTCGGTGCAGGCTCCCACCCGCTCGCCACGGTGGCCGCCCGTCAGCATGGAACCGGTGACCAGTTGAATCATGGGCACATTGGCGGAAGCCGCTCCCATGAGCTGGGCAGGCACCGTCTTGTCGCAGCCGCCGATGAGCACCACTGCATCCATCGGTTGGGCACGGATCATTTCTTCCGTGTCGATGGCCATCAAGTTGCGCAAGTACATGCTGGTGGGTTGGGAGAAGCTTTCGGCGATGGAAATGGTCGGGAAGTCGATGGCCAGCCCGCCCTCCATCATGACTCCACGCTTGACCGCTTCGATCAGTTGCGGAGCGTTCCCGTGGCAGGGGTTATAGCCGCTTCCCGTGTTTGCGATGCCGATGATGGTGCGATCCAGCGCATCGTCACTGTAACCGGCACCCTTGATGAACGCCTTGCGAAGGAACAGCGCAAAACCGGTATCGCCGTAATTGGTCAGGCCTTTGCGGATGCCGGTTGGCTTGATGAGAGGGGATTCGTCAGGCATGAGATCACCTATGGATTAATTATTGGTTTTATAGTCGATAGGATTATTGATAATCCAGTGATGCCGATAAAAACATGATCCGCGATGCTCCGCAAGCCCCTTCATCGCTCATGCCCGGTCGTGATCCTCCTGCTGCGGACGTCCGGGTTTTGTGGCAGTCTCAGCGTTCATCAAACATGCAGCGCCAAGGCATCAACCCCATGCAACTCGTTGAAACCGTTAGCCCCCTGAGCCTGGAAGAGGCCGTTCGTACCCTTGAGGAAGAGATCGTCCTGGGTTTTCTTCATCCCCGTGAGCGTCTGGTCGAGGACGACCTGCTTGAGCGCTTCGGGCTGAAGCGGCATGTGGTGCGGCAGGTTCTGGTTGAGCTGGAGCGGATGGGGCTGGTCGAGCGCAAGCGAAATGTGGGGGCACTGGTCAAGGCATACACCGCCAAAGACGTTGAAGACCTGTATGCCGTTCGCGAGCTACTGGAATGCCAATGCGTGCGCCTGATCAAGTTTCCGGTACCGCAAAATGCGCTGGATGCCTTGATGGCCGTACAGAGGCTGCATGATGAAATGGTCCAGTCCGAAAACCTGCGGGGAGCCTTCAGGGCCAACATGCGCTTTCACGAGCTGCTGTTCGGGCTGTCTGACAACCCGGTACTGGTGGCGGCCATTCAAGATCATGCGCAACGCGCACACTCGGTTCGCTCATCGTCCCTGGTCGTGGCGGATCAACTTGAACGAGCCCGTCGTGAGCATTGGTTGATTATCGAGGCACTGCAGGACGGCGATGTGGAGAAGCTTGCCCGGCTTTGCAGTGATCACCTCAAGCCATCGCGGGATAACTACATAGCCGCCTACCACCGTCGAACGGGCCAGTAGCAGGAGCGATGGCTGGCTTTTGTTCATTGCAAAAGCCTGAATGGAGATTCGATCGTGTCGAGAGAGACCGATCGCGAATATCAGATACCGATAAAGTCAGGACCGATTCATTTAATGACCAGCACGAAAGAATCTGGCGACATTGCGGCGCTCCTTGAAGAACTGGACGTTCTTCCTACAGGCCGTGAGCGCGTACCGTTGCTCACTCGGCTGCTGCTCGATGACAGGCATGACCATCACGAAGACTTCGTGTTTGAACTCGGTCTTCTGGGCGATGCGTCAGCCGTACCGGCGATTGCGAAGGCGGTCACTATTCCATTTCCCAGCCTGGTTCAATGGGACAACCTCCACGAATTCCAGCGCAAGTGCGCTTACGCGCTTGCACGCATCGGAACGGCGGAGTCACGTGCGGTCCTGGAGTTGATGACGGGCAGTGATGATCCCTACCTGAGGGAGTATGGAGAGGAGGGGTTGAGTCGTTGGCCTTTGAAGTAGGGGGACTGAAACTATCTCTGCTGAACGATGAGGCCCTTTCGTTCCGCCCATTTTCAAAGTGGGTGAGATTCACTCTCCAGACGCCAACGCCTCTTCATATTCGCTGATGAATTGCGGCAGCGCGTAGCCCAGCACGGCGCACAAGTCTCGCAACTGGACGATATCCAGACGTCGGACTCCCTTTTCTACATCGCTCATGAATGACTGCGGTCGGCCAAGCGCCCGTGAGCACTCTAACTGCGTGAGGTCGGCATTTTCTCTGATCGTCCGCAGTAGCTTGATCAGGACCAGATGTTCTCGTCGATAAAGTGCTTTTGTCATGGTGCCGTTCTCTTTGAACAGCCTCACAAGCTATAACTGATTTCCAGATATCTGATTTTCAGATATTCTTGATTTTGATTCCGGGCAGAGCTTTTGGTTTGCCCGAGTGCCGAGAAATCTGGAAGCCCTATCTGAAAGGACACAATCGATGAAAACACGCACCTTCCTCCGTAAACCCAGGCAATCATCCCGTAGCAGTGCGTGCGCTCGCTCCTCTAAACGCAGCCTGAAGGCATCCACGACCCAACTGCAAATTGTCAGCGCCATGTACGCCTACCTGATGACGAGTTGGGAAGCGTTACCCGACGAGAACAAGCGGGCCTTGGGCTTTGATTTCATGGTGGGCAGTGAAGGCGAGGAAAAGGCCCTCAACCACATGGCGCGGCTTTTTCTGGATTATGCCGACCTGTCATTTCGTCGAGCACTGATTGCCCGACGCAGGCGGCTTGGGATTGATGAGGTGAGCAGGGTGGCTGAATGAGAGTGGCTGATTAGGGACGCACATGCAGGCGGGTGAAATCTTGAATAAATGGTTTTACTTGCTTGCACGCTGGCCATTGGCAATATTGCTTTTCGTGCAACGTCCAGGCGGTATTTAAATATGGGTGCAAAAACCGAAGAGTTGATCCGAGTTCTTGATGAGTTGATTGCCGTTCTTGAAAGCGACGATGAGGAGCATTGGAGTGCATGGTTCCGAAATGCTCGGGCACAGTTGCTTGACTCGGATTACGCAGGAATAGCGTCTGTGTTGTCAGCTTTTGGTGGGATGGGGTCTTTCAATGATCTGACTCTTGGGCGGAGTTATAAGAATGGGGTTTTATGCTGGAAGGCGGGGTATGGAGATTTGAATAAAAGGCTGGAAGGGTTGAAGGATGATGTTTCGCGTCTGGCGGGGGAGGTTAAGAAGTTGCAGTTCGCATGAGGTCTGTTTTGGTTTTTCTATTTCTCGTCGGTTGTTCATACGTGGAGAGTTGCATTCCATTTGACCAGAGTGCCGTATGTCCTTGACCGGCAGGAGTCGACCCAGAGCGGTCTCTGGCGAAGAGCAGCAATCGGCCAAAAGTAGTCTTTTGAATGTGCTCGGATCAAAGGCGTTGCTGAGCGCAACAGCAGTTGCCCAAATACCATTTAGCTGTCCAAACATCCAGCGTGGATGGAATGCCAGTAACCGAGGAGGATTGAGCCATAGTAGCGTTGCGCTTCTACGATCCCAATCGGTTCCGAACACCTAGATACCGTTGGTCGCATTCAATGTTCAAATAGTCTTTTACCCTGAGCATTGAAGCTAAGCATTATGTAGCTCAGAACTAACAGAAAATTTTGTTTTTTGTGATCGAAAGAACCTCAACAGCTCGTGGAAAATGGATTGATCATGACGCCAAATGACGAATATTTAAATGCATTGAACGCTTGGGCGCCAAATTTAGGAGAAGTCCTTAGTACTCTTGGCTACCTTGGCTCACCCTCCTCAACAGTTTGGCTCACCTCAAGCCCAATGCATTCGGATTTACTCTTACTTTTCAACGCAGACGGACATGCTGCAGCATCAGAGATGTGGCGAAAAATCCTGAAAGCTAAAGAGATAGCTCCATCGCCAGTGTTTATGTTGATACTTGAACATATGCGACGAAACCCTATTGATATGAATAATTCATTAAGGTCTGTTAGTATAGACTTTTTTTCAAAGTCGTTAGCCAATATTGCACATCGAACCGCTGACGCATTATATGAAGATGCTAAGGGGAGTTTCGCAAGTCATGAGATTGACGTAGCCATTGCACGGTACCGGGTTGCCCTTTCCGAGTTTAGGTTCTCCATCGAAAGTCAAGAGTTACGTGAGGCTGCTAGGCGAATAGCTACCGGTAAGTATGCAACTGCTGTCGCAATGATCGGGCGATGGGTTCAAGTTTCGCCTGCCACTGTGTCAAGAGCATTATCTTATTCTAAAGAGTCTATGACTCTTGGGAATCTGAAACCTGAAACACTTACTTACCGACTTGAGCTCTTGGTTCAACAATTTGACCAAACTGGTGACGAAAACCTTCTGCAAGATGCGCTAAAGCTACTTTCAGAGAATCCAAATATCGTTGAGGGATCAGAACTTGCAGAGGCTGAGGCCCGCCTCCGTCTAGCGTTGCTCTCAGGCTCCGGCATTGGAAGCGTTAGACTCCAACAGCTAAAAATAGCGAAACGTAAGCTGGCCTACTCTCGTCCTAGGGGATCAGTTGATGAAGCGCGTTGCCGCGTTCTATCCACCATAGTTGAAGCGGCCAAACAAACGCAGTTGAGCCTGCCAGCAAGGTCGATGGCAATACCAAGGGGACTGCTTGCATTAATGGCTACACAACCTTCTCCTAAATTGTGGGGAATTATTAGATGTGTAATCAATAATTTAGAATACCTGCTGACAGATAGAGGGTCTGTACCAGCTGCCGTGTTGAGTGCACAGTTTCTACGTCAAATGGTAGATGGTCCATCAGATCTACTTAAGCCTAATGATCTATCTAGGTACGTAAATGTAACAAGGTCACTATCTGCAATGGTTCGGTCTAACCGGCACGTTCAATGGGAGGCAGGGGCTGCGGCACTTTCAGTAGCTAAGCGAACTAACGATTTAAACTTGGCCCATCGTGCTCAAGATATATTCTCTGAACTTTGCAATCAACATCCCACTTGGCCGCTTCCGAGAATCGGTATAGCGCGAGTGAAGGACTACCTAGATGGGCTTTCAGGTGGTGAAACGTCATATACCTCAGGCAGTTGGCGTGAGGCAGCTATCCTAGCCTTAAATTCCCCAATTTACGCAAGATCAAATTTGGGTGGGCGTAACGAGGTGTTCGCTGTTGCTGACGCTCGCGGATTTCTTTCTGAAACGTTCGTCTTCAAGCGTACCACTAAAGAAAAGGCAGAGCACGAGGCGGGGATGTTGACCTCGTTACGCAAGGTGATCGCTTCTCGGGGAGATACGAGTCTGTTTGAAGTGCCTCGTTCGCTCGCGATTGTTGAAGTTCCGTCTGAAGATGAGCGGCGATGGGTACACGTATCTCAGCGAGCAGCGGGACGATTGGTGAGCGAGCTTTCTGCGGAAGAGGCTTTAGCCGTACTAGAGCCGATCACAGACTTGCTCGCTATCTATCATAGCGTTGCAGGAAGACCTCCGGAGGGTAAATCAGCATGGCGACCATTAAAAGACTACCTCAAAATGTGGTCGAGGAGCCTCTTCGAGCAAGAACAAGCTGACCGTTTTGTAGACTCCCTGCATACACTTTTTCCTGGAGAGCTACCGCTGGTTAGAAAACGAGACGGTCATGCATCAAACTGGATAGTTGACCCGGCTGGGCGTATCGTAGCCATTGATCTTGAGTCTAGTGAGTTCATACCGATTGGATACGATGTTGTCCAACTCATAGAAGATAATGCGCTTATACAAGCGAACCTGGACGGCTGGCGCATGCGAATTGCGCTTATGAAAAGATATCTCGGCCGAATGTGCCATGCACTTAGTGAATCAGACTTAATTGTCGCATACGGGTGGTTCGCTATTACTCGGGCCCTACGACTAGGAACGGAAAAAGAGGCAGGGAAGCACCTGAGACGTCATGCGCGGGAGCTCTGTGGTCTGATCTCAGAATGCTGCACTGACTTAATCCAAAATTTGGCGCGGGAACTGCTTCAGGCTCTCTCCCGCATAGAACAGAATGAAGTAACTGAATCCGCGCCTAGCCATGACCATAGGCGATTGAGTAAGGCAATGGCCTATCAACTCCGCCATTACGGCCCGAGCAACGGAATACCTCTGGATAACACAGGGTTTGCGAGCATGGAGGATTTAGCTCGCTTACTCGAAGTGGATTCGAGTCATTTACTCGCTATTGCAGAACATCCCGGCGAGCCAAGATTCGAGGTAAGAGACGGCCGAATTAGAGCTCTTTACGGGCATACACTGGAAGTCGTTATCGATGCCGGTATCAAGTTGGGAGCACCAACTGCTTTGTATCACGGGTCTAGCTGGTCCGTACTCGATAGGATCGTGAGGGACGGAGTAATACCGATGGCGCGGCGTATGGTACATTTGACAAATGTCGCTGAGGAGGCCATCGCGGTAGGCGAACGCAAGGGCGCTCCGGTTGTTCTTGCGATAGAGCAAAGCAATGATGAAACGCCCGTCGCTGAAGGCATTTGGGTGTCAGCGCACGTTCTGCCAAGTCGCCTTTCCATAATTAATCCTTTTACTGAGGAGGCTGGTGCGTCTCGCTAAATATAAGCAGCCTTTCCCATAGATGAAACTAACAACCTTCGCCTTCTTCTAGCAGTTTATCTTTTACTTGCTAAGGAGAGGGAGAAACAGGAGCCCAGAATCTGCTCTGGGCTCCTCCTAGCTTTGATCTTGACTGTCCGCTTTTGGCCGAAAGCAGCCATTCAGCGGTTCAAAATCAAGCTGACCAGCCGCAAGCCTGATGATGGCTAATATAAAGTTTTCTAACCGACTGCTACCGGTCTGCTAACCCACGTCAAAGCTGCCATTTTTATTTCGTTTAGCGGCGACCCTGGTTGCCTCATCTTCAAGAGCCTGCCCACGATCAATTCAATGTCATCATCACTTCTAACTCACTCATAAAATTTACCCGCCAGCAAAATAGCCGCACAACGTTGCCATGCGTTTGATCTACAAGTGCTTACAGGGGAGTTCTGTGAACTGGCAGTCGCCCAAGCGGCAGCAGCATCAAAGAAAGTATCAATAGCCCCGTTTTCCCATCCCAAAACTCCACGCTCATAGGGCGATGACGGGGATGTTTCTTCCAGTAAGCGCTCCTCAGAGAAGTCCCTGCCTAGGTTTTGTACGTAAAGTGGCTGCGCTCGGTCAGGCGGCGTTAAAAACCGGCTCAGAATGCTCATTGACAACCAGTCAACTCCGCTTCCTCGCCGTTTTTTGCCTTGCCTGACCTTCGCTCGCCGACTTTTCGTACAGAACCTAGAGCCTCAATAAATCCGATAAATGATTGTTCATCGTTTACAGTTTTCAGCAGTTCATCAAGATTTACGGGCATGGTGGCCTTGGAAGTGAGTGACGGCGAAGAGGTAGATTTGATGCCAGCGCATGGCAAACCATTTATCAGAGCTGAAAAATGATTGCAAATTGCTACAGTTGAGTCTTCAATCCTGAGAGCGTAATCCAACGCATGGACCCCATTCGGGAAAGGAAACCAGTATGTCTTCCCTGCAATCCGAAATGCTCGTCGAGCAAAAAGTGGCTAACGCTCAGAAATCGACTGGAGTGGCATATCTGCTTTGGTTTTTCCTGGGTGGCTTTGGCGGTCACCGATTTTACTTAGGCAAAACCGGTACGGCAGTTGCCCAGCTCATCATCACTGTCGTGGGGTGTTTTACTGTGTTCCCGCTCATCATTACCGGCGTGTGGGTCCTGGTGGATGCATTTTTGATTCCTGGCATCGTTCGTGAAAATACTGAAAGCGTGCGCCGTCAGGCACGGCTGGAAGTCGCTTCGATAGATCGGTAAGCCATATTTTGATGGGGTCATCTCGCCGCATTCATATGAAGGCGGCTACCCCTTTATCTCTCCCTCAACGCCTCCCCCCGAGCCTTCAACACCGGCTTCAACAAATAATCCATCACGCTTTTCTCCCCGGTAATAATATCCACCGTCGCTACCATTCCCGGAATAATCAGCAGCGGTCTCTCATCCCCACCCAGATGATTTCTGTCGGTCCTTACCTGAATCAGGTAAAAACTATTCCCCTTGTCATCCGTCACCGTATCCGCCCCAATCATCTCCAGCTTTGCCGGTAACCCGCCATAAATCGTGTAGTCGTACGCGCTGAACTTGACCATGGCTTTCTGGCCGGGGTGCAGGAAGGCGACGTCCTGGGGGCGGACTCGGGCTTCGATGAGGAGGTTGTCTTCCAGGGGGACGATTTCCAGCAGGTCGTTGCCGGGCTGGACGACGCCGCCGATGGTGTTGACCTTGAGGGTCTTGACGATGCCGCGTACCGGGGAGGTGACGGTGGTGCGGCTCATGCGGTCGTCGATGGCGATGCGGTTGGCGCTGATTCTGGCCAGGTCGGTGCGTTTTTCGGTGAGTTCGCGGGAGGCTTCGTTGCGGAAGGTGAGTTCCGATTCCTGGATGCGGCTCTTGATTTCGTTGATGGCGGCTTCGGCCCTTGGGATGGCCAGGATATTGGCGTTCATCGAGCCGCGCATTTCCACGGCGTTGCGTTTGAGGCGCAGGATTTCCACGGGGGACACGGCGCCTGAGCCCACCAGCGGCACGGACATGTCGAGTTCCTGCTGCACCAAGGCCAGGCTGCTGCGGAATTGTTCCTGTTTGGCGCGAAACTCGGCCAGTTCCTGGGTTCTTTGCCGCAATTGTTCGTTGAGGGTGCGTTGTTCGCCCTCCAGTCTGCGTTGGCGGGATTCATGGAGTGCGCGTTCATCGGCGGCGACTTGCGGGGCTTTGTCGAGCACTTCCTGCGGCAATACCAGAGGCCGGCCTTCGGCTTCGGCGGCCAGGCGTTCGACCTGAGCGGTGAGGGTCAGGCGGTCGACTTCGCTTTCGCCCTTGTTGGACAGAAAGCGGGTGTCGTCCAGGCGCAGCAGGGTGTCGCCCTTGTTCACCACTTGCCCTTCGCGGACGAAAATCTCGGTGACGATGCCGCCTTCCAGGTTCTGGATCACCTGGACCTTGCTCGACGGAATGGCTTTGCCTTCGCCGGTGGTGACTTCCTGTAACACCGCATATTTGGCCCAGATCAGGCCGGTCAGGATCAGGGCTGCGGTCATCCAGACGGTAATCCGCATCGAGCAAGGCGATTTCTGGGCCATGGCGCTGTCGCGTTCGCTCATAAAACGGGGATCGGGTTTCAGGCGGTTGCGCAGCCCGTAAGTGACTGACATGGCGATGTTCCTCAAATCGGTGCCGGGCCGGTCTGGCCCTTGCGCAGCGCTTCGATCACGGCGGCTTTGGGGCCGTCGGCCACGAGTTTGCCGTTGTCCAGAACCAGCAGGCGGTCCACCAGGCTCAGCATCGACAGGCGATGGGTGACCAACAACAAGGTCTTGCCGGGCATCAGCGCGTGCAGGTGGTGGCGCAGGCGTTCTTCGCTGGCGTTGTCCATGTGGCTGGTGGGTTCGTCCAGCAGCATGATCGGCGGATCGCGCAGCAGCGCCCGTGCCAGCAGCACGGCCTGACGTTGCCCGCCGGAGAGTAATTGGCCGCGCTCGCCTACAGGGCGATCAAAGCCCTGGGGATGCTTGAGGGCCAGTTCATCGACGCCGGTCAGGCGGGCGACTTCCAGCAGGCGGGCGTCGTGGGTGTGGCGGGCACCAAGGGTCAGGTTGTCGCGCAGGCTGCCGGCCAGCAGCGGCAGGTCATGGGCTACATAGCCGATCTGTTGGCGCAGGGCGGTGATTTCCAGTTGCCGCAGGTCGAGGTTGTCCAGCAGCAGTTGGCCCTGATCGGGTGTGTAGAAGCCCATCAACAGGCGCGCCAGGGTGCTTTTGCCTGAGCCGCTGCGGCCAATGATGCCGATCCGCTCGCCCGCTTCGACACGGAAGCTGATGCCGTTCAGTGCCGGTGCCTGTTGTGGGTCGTAGGCAAAACTGACCTGGCTGATGGTCACGGCACCCTTGAGAGGCGGGCATTGCAGCGGGCGTAGATGGGCATCGCGTTCCTGAGGCAGAGCCATCAGGCTGTCAGTGCTTTTCATGGTCAGTTGTGCCTGCTGATAGCGGGTGATCAATCCGGCGATCTGCCCCAGCGGTGCCAGTACGCGGCTGCCGAGCATGTAGGTGGCGACCAGCGCGCCGACGCTCAGGTTGCCCGCGATGATGCTGTAGACCCCGGCAACGAGCGTCGCCATGCCACAGAATTGCTGGACGAACAGCGTGCCGTTGCTGGCCAGTGCCGCCAGATGGCGGGCGTGGTTGTCGAGACGGGTGAGAGCGCCGTGGGTGCTTTCCCATTGGTGTTGACGCTCGCCTTCGGCATTGCAGGCCTTGAGGGTTTCCAGGCCGCCGAGGGTTTCCACCATCAAGGCCTGTCGCGCTGCACCCAGGCTCAGGCTTTTTTCCACCGTGTCGCGCAATCGCGTCTGGATGGCCCAGGCGAAGGCAATGGTGACGGGGAAGGCGAGCACGGGAATCAGCACCAGCCAGCCGCCCAACAGGCCGATCACGCCGAGCATCAGCAAGGCGAACGGCAGGTCGATCAGGCTGGTGAGGGTGACGGCAGTGAGAAATTCCCGAAGCCCCTGGAAGTCATGAATGCTCTGGGCGAAACCGCCCACCGTGGCCGGGCGGTGTTTCAGGTGCATGCCGACGATGCGCTCAAACAGCGTTGCGGAGAGAATCAGGTCGGTCTTGCTGCCGGCCTGATCCAGCAAGCGGGCACGAATCAGGCGCAGGCCCAACTCGAACAGGGTACCGATCAGCAATCCGATGGCCAGCACCCACAAGGTCGCCGTGGCCTGGTTGGGCACGACACGGTCGTAGGTCTGCATGACGAACAGCGGCACCATCAGGCCCAGCAGGTTGATCAACAGGCTGGCCAGGACGGCATCGCTGTACAGGCCGCGAGACCGTTTCAGGGTGTCGCGAAACCAGCTTTTGACCCTGGGCAGCAAAGGCGTGCGCAGTTGCTCCAGTTCGTGACGCGGGCGGGCGAACAAGGCCTGGCCGGTGTAGCGCCGGGCCAGTTCTTCCCGGCTGATCCATTGCTCGCCGCCCTCGTTTTCACTGGGCAGGATCAACGCCTGCCCGTCCTCGCCCCAGCGGGTCAGAACGGCACAGCGTTGCTGATCCAGCAACAGCAAGACAGGCAGGTTCAGGCGGTCGATGGCCTCAAGGTCGCGGCTCAGCCAGCGGGCATGAAGCCCCGCATTGGCGGCGGCCCGTGGCAGCAGCGCAGTGCTCAGGCGCTGTCGGGCTATGGGTAGCCCCGCGCACAGGCTGGCGCGGCTGGTGGTGCAGCCGTGCAGGTTGCACAGGATCAACAGGCCGTCGAGCAAGGGATCGTCGTCATCCGGCACGGGGTCGAGGGCGGCAGACAGTTTCATTCGGTTCACAGGCAGGTTTCCTGAAGAGGAACACATCGTAGGAGCGAATTCATTCGCGAAAAGACGGTGCATCGCCTTTTCGCGAATGAATTCGCTCCTACCGGGTGTGGGGGTTATTTCAGGGACGGCAAGCGAGCCTGGTTTTCCACTTCGGTCAGTGCGACGGCTTCAGCGGGAAGTACCACCCGCTGTTTGCGCAGCAATTCGCCTTCACTGGCCAGGACCCGATACATGGCCAGTTCTTCGGTGTAGCGCACTTCGGTGTAGCGGCGGCTGGCGTTGTACAGTTCGTTTTCGCTGTCCAGCAGGTCGAGCAGGGTGCGTTGGCCCAGGCCGAACTGGTCTTGATACGCGGCGCGTACCCGAGTGGTCGAGGCCACGTAGTCGCGGGCAATCGGGGTTTGCTGGCGGGCGTTGTTCATGGCATTCCAGGCCAGCGACATGTTCTCGTTAAGCATGCGCAAGGCGTTGTTCCGGATGTCCAGGGCCTGGCCGGTCTTGTAGGCGTTGGAACTCAGGCGGGCCTTGTCCCGGTTGCCGTTGAACAGGTTGTAATTCATCACCACGGCGGCGCGCCATTCCTTGTCGTGGCCTTCCTCGCCTTGCAGGTTGTCATTGGCCCCGACGGCCAGTTCGGCATCGAAGCGCGGATAGAAAGGCGCCTTGGCGCTTTCATATTGTTTCTCGGCGGCCTGCACATCGGCCTGGGCCGATTTCAGGTAGGGATTGTTGAGCAGCATGCTCTGCTGGGCATCGGACAGGCTCAGCGGAACCTCGCCCCTGATCGAGGGCGGCGTTTCCAGCTCGTCCGGCAGGCGGCCCACGGCACTAGCGAAACGGGCTTCGGCATCTTCCAGTTCCACCTGTGCGGTATGGTAGTTGTTCTGGGCCAGGGCACGGCGCGCCAGTGACTGGTCGCGATCTGCCGTACTGCCCACGCCGCGTTCGCTGCGCAGCGTGATCTGATCATTGATGCGCAGGTGAGCTTGCAGGTTGTTTCGGGCCAGGGTCAGCAATTCCCGGCACTTGAGCACTTCCAGATACACCTCGATGGCGCGCAGGGCCAGGCTCTGGGAAGTGCCTTGCACGTAATAGGCGCGGGAGTTGACCACGGCTTTGGTGCGGCCCACTTCGTTGGGCGTATTGAAACCATCGAACAGCAACTGGCGCAGGCGCAGTTCGGACTGGGTGTAATTCAGGATCTGCGCGTCATGGCCGTAGAGGGCGCGGGTGCTGGGGCTGTCGGTCTTTTGCCGACCGTAGGCGGCGACCAGATCGACCGTTGGCAGATAGCCGCCTCTGGCAACGTTCAATTCCTCTCCGGCCGACAGCCTTTCGTTCTTGCTGGCCTGGATTTCGGGATGGTGATCGAGGGTGTTCTGGATCGCTTCGGTCAATGTCATGGCTTGCGCTTGTGCACAGGCCACCGCAAGCACAACCGCGCCATAGAGCGGTGTCAAATCGCGCATGAGTACGTCTCCCTTCGTAAAGTTATTCTGCTGGTCAATAAAATGACTTTTTTGTGCGGTCAGCCGTGTCAGGCTTGTAACAACACAGCTAAGAACAACTTTCGGGAAAACTCAGACGTTTTTTTCATAGGGCTTATGCCCAAAAAAACTTATGCCATTTTCGGAATACAGGCGATGGTTGTTTTTTTGTCGCGCTTTTTATTCAGCTACTTGAGTGAAGTTTTTGGGTGGTTATTGGTTTTCGCCGGAATCATGTCGGCCTGTAAAGACACGAAAGAGATCGTGAATACAGCCGGCCAAGGGGATGACGGTATTTTGTCGTTAGAGTTTTTTTCAAGGCTTGGGTGTTACGCCGGTGAGCGGAATCAAGAACAGGCCCTCCGTGTCCGGGGGGCGATCATTTAGACAGACGGAGTGAATATGGCCAGGGTGATCGGTACGGTACGACAGGCGGTCGGCGATGTTGTAGCAGTGTCGAGCAACGGTACTCAGCGGGTGCTGATGGAAGGTGATCGTGTGTTTGCGGGCGAGCAACTGCAAACAGGGAGCACAGGCGCAGTGGCCGTTGCGCTTGAAGGCGGGGGGAATCTGACACTGGGGCGCGACAGTCGCTTATTGCTGGATACGTCGATTCTGAACGGCCAGCCCGCCCATGTGGAAACACTCGACCCGCTGACCCCGACACTCGGGCTGCTGACGGATGTCGAGCCGGTCACTGTGTTGAATACGGAGCCTGCACAGAGCGGCGATGAAGCGCTTACCGGAGAGGGCGGTGGACATACCGTCGTGATCCTGAGCGAAACGGGGGCCGAGGTGACGCCGGTCATAGGCTTCGCGACTCAAGGGCTGGTCATGGTCCCGCTGTTTCCCGAAGGACAGGCCGAATACGGGCGTGGCCTGACGAGCCAGACGCCGGATACCGTTGTGATACCGCCCGTAGTGGAGCCTCCCATCATTGATCCACCTGTCGAGCCTCCCGTCGATCACGGCGTCAGGGTGTCTTGCAGCGCGCTGACGCTCAATGAGGCCAATCTGTGCGGTGGTTCGCAACCCGATCCCGGCAAAGTCACGCAGTACGGCACGTTCACGGTCAGTGCGCCTGACGGGCTGCAATCCCTCACGGTGGGCGGCATCCCGGTGATCGTAGGCGGTGTCGTGGCGGGGTTTCCCCTGTCGGCACTCACCGCGCTGGGCAACACGTTGACCATTACCGGATATGACCCGCTGAGCGGCGAAGTCAGTTACAGCTACACCCTGCTCAATCCGCTTGAACATCCGGCGGGCGGGGGCGCAAACAATGCCGGTGAGCAGATCGAGGTGGTTGCTACCGATCTGGACGGCGATTCGGGTTCGGCCAGCCTGGATATCTCCATCATCGATGATGTGCCGCTGGCCTCCGATATCGAACTGACAGTGTGCCCGCCATCCCCCTGTGATGGCGTGGACGCCCGCGTGGTCCATGGCAGCCTGTTGACGGGCGGCACGTTTGGCGCGGATGGCGGGTTCGTCCAGTCCATCACGCTGGAAGGGGTGACCTATCTCTATGAATGCGGTGGCATTCGTGTCGTGGACGGCACTGGTTGCGGCGGTTCGACCCTGGTCGGTTTCGACCCGGTGACCCACGAACTCACACTGGTCAGCAGCACGGGCGGGACGTTGTCCGTGAACATGGACAGCGGTGCCTTCAGCTACACGCCGGGCGCTGACGGGGCGTCGATGACCGAGCAGATCGGTTTTGTGCTCAGCGACAACGATGGCGACCTGTCCGGGGCCGATCTGTCGATTCATGTCCCTGTGCTGCCTGGGCCTGAGGCGGTGGCCGATCACATCATCACGAACATACTGGCTCCCTGCATCGAGGTGCCCGGTGCGGTGTTGCTGGCCAATGACCGTTCGCCCAATGGCGATGCCTTGAGCGCAACGCCGACGGTCTTTCAGACGGGCTGGCGTGCGCCCGGCGCGGACTTCACGGCCTGCATGCCCCGGACGATCGACTTCTGCGGTACGCGGGACAAGGTCGAGAATCAGGTCAAGGACCTGCAACGCAGCGACTTCTACGTCAACAGTGCCGCCACCGCGATGCTGGTGCTCAATGGCTATCTGGGGGCCTGGCAGATCGATACCTACAATCATCAGGACCTGTACAGCATCGACCTGAAGGCCGGTGAAACCCTGACGGTCGATACACGCTACCTGTCCGATCAGGTGGGGCTGGCCTGGCAGATGGACAACGGCGAATTCCAGATGCTGGCCGAGAACGGCACGATCACCGCCACCGAGGACAATATCTATCGCCTGATTCTGATTCATCAGCCTGATCCTGGCGTGTGCAACGAAGGGCTCACTTATCAGATTGGCCTGTCCATCGATTACAGCGCCGTGGACACCACGCCGACCTATCAGGGCACCTACACTGCCCAGGACGCCCATGGCGGCAGCGATACGGCAGAGGTCAGCATCAGTTATCAGCAGGGGCATACGCTGATCGGCACCGAAGGCGACGACGTGTTGCTGGCCGCAGGTGGCAATGATTGCCTGTATGGCGGCGACGGCAACGACCTGCTGATCGGAGGGGCGGGCAATGACACGCTGGTCGGTGGCGCAGGTCATGACACCTTCATGTGGCTGGCGGGAGACAGCGGGCATGACCGGGTCGTCGATTTCACCTTTGGGGCCGACACACTGGACCTGTCGCAGTTATTGCAGGGGCTCGGTGCGCAAGCCGAATCGCTGGACGATTACCTGCACTTCAAAGTCTCGGGCAGTGGCGTGAATCGGGTGTCCAGCATTGAAGTCGGGGGCACTGACACCTCGGCCAGCCAGACCATCGACCTCGCGGGGATCGATCTGGCCGGGCATTACGGGGTGGCAACCGGAGCGGGCGGCTGGGTCGCGAACGGGGCGGACACCGCGTCGATCATCAACGGGATGCTGGGGGATCATTCCCTGAAGGTCGATACGGTCTGACGCTCAAGGCTTGTGCAGGGTTTTCTGCCGAAGAATGTAAATCGTCACCAGCACGGCACTGGCCAGCATGAAGCCTCGTGCCCAGGGCAGCGGCACCAGATAGCAGGACAGGCCGATGCTGGCCCACATCAGGGCAATGGCGTAGATCTTGCCCTTGAGGGGAATGCCGTGACCGTCCAGGTAATCACGAATCCACGGCCCGAGCCGTTTGTGATTGACCAGCCAGCGATAGAAGCGGGGAGAGCTGCGGGCGAAGCAGGCCGCTGCCAACAACAGAAAAGGCGTGGTGGGCAGCACCGGGAGGAAAATCCCGATGACGCCCAGCACTACGCTTGTCCAGCCGACAGCCACCAGCAGATAGCGCACCGACCGGTGACGGCTGGTGCGCGGAAGGTCCTGCGCCATAGGCGCTGACTCAGTGGTGACGAGGTTTGAGGATCGCCGGTTTTTCGTCCGGAGCCTGACACAGCAGGTACAGGGCGGTGAGGGCCTCAGGGATCTGAACGATCATGTCGTCCATGAGGTTGGCGTCGGAAGCGATGTCGGAGAATTCCGGCTGTTCGTCGAACAGGCCCGAACCGACCATGATCGGCAGCAGCATTTCGCTGACTTCTTCCTCGGCGCTCTCGAACCAGGCGTTTTCACGCAGGAAGACACCTTCCATGAAACCGATGCACCAGCCGCGCAGGTCAGAGTCGTCCGGGTCGTCGCCCAGGTCCAGGTCGCAAGGCAGCTCGAACTCTTCGTCGGAGGCCAGCTGGCGGGCGATGTGGGCCTGCAACAGGCTCAGGGTGGTTTCGATTTCGGTGCGCTGGGCGTCGTCGGTGTAGTGCGGTGGCTCGGAGAACAGGGCATCGATCCATTCGCGTTCCGGGACTTGTTCGGCGCAGATGGAAATGGCGGTCAGGTAGCCATGAGCGGCCACGTAGTCCAGCGCTTCTTCGTGCAGTTCATCTGCATCGAGGAAGACTTGCAGGCGGGTTAGTTGCTCAGCGAAGGACATGGACGGACTACCTTGGGAAGAAAACAATGCTGAATTCTAGGCCTTGCGCGCCCGTGGCGCCAGCGCGGAGGTGGATCGCCGTTAATTTTGACCACTCATGTCCCGGGCACCCTCTGCGATTGAACGCTCGGGTATACTGCCGCGCTTTGCAGTGCAGCAGGACAATCCGGGGTTTTTATGCTTGAACAGGCACAACGCGTACTTAAAGACATCTTCGGCTACGACAGTTTTCGTGGTCGTCAGGGTGCCATTATTGAGCGCGTAGCCAGCGGGGGCGATGCATTGGTGCTGATGCCGACCGGTGGCGGCAAGTCCCTGTGCTTTCAGGTGCCCGGCCTGTTGCGCGATGGCCTGTGCGTGGTGGTTTCACCGCTGATCGCCCTGATGGAAGATCAGGTGGCGACACTGGACGAACTGGGGGTTCCGGCGGCTTCGTTGAACTCGACCCTCAGCCCGGATCAACAGCGCGAGCTGGCTCACCGGCTTCGCCAGGGCGAGATCAAGATGCTCTATCTCGCGCCTGAGCGTCTGGTTCAGCCGCGCATGCTGGCTTTCTTGCAGAGCCTGAAGATTGCCCTGTTCGCCATCGACGAGGCGCACTGCGTTTCGCAATGGGGGCATGATTTCCGGCCCGAATACCTGCAACTGGGGCAACTGGCCGAGCTGTTCCCGGATGTACCGCGCATCGCACTGACCGCCACCGCCGACAAGCGGACCCGGGAAGAAATCGTGACCCGGCTGCACCTGCAGAACGCCGAGCGGTTTCTGTCCAGCTTCGACCGGCCGAACATTTTCTACCGCATCGTGCCCAAGGAGCAGCCACGCAAGCAGTTGCTGGCGTTTCTCTCCGAGCGGCGCAGCGATGCGGGCATCGTGTATTGCCTGTCACGCAAGAAGGTCGACGAAGTGGCGGTCTTTCTCAGTGACAACGGTTATCCGGCGCTGCCGTACCATGCCGGTCTGCCCGCCGAAACCCGTGCCCACAACCAGAAGCGCTTCCTTAATGAGGAAGGCCTGATCATGGTGGCCACCATTGCCTTCGGCATGGGCATCGACAAACCCAACGTGCGATTTGTCGCGCACATGGACCTGCCCAAATCCCTTGAGGCGTATTACCAGGAAACCGGTCGGGCAGGGCGCGACGGTCTGCCTGCCGATGCCTGGATGGCCTACGGCCTGCAAGACGTCTTGATGCTCAAGCAGATGTTGCAGAACTCCGAAGGCGACGAGCGTCACAAGCGTCTGGAACATCACAAGCTCGATGCCATGCTGGCACTGTGCGAAGAAACCCGCTGCCGCCGTCAGACCCTGCTGGCCTATTTCGACGAAGACATGCCCGAGCCGTGCGGCCATTGCGACAACTGTGTCGACGGCGTGCAGACCTGGGACGCCACCGAGCCTGCGCGTCAGGCCTTGTCCGCCATCTACCGGACCGGCCAGCGTTATGGCGTGGGCCATCTGGTGGATGTCCTGCTGGGCAAGTCCAACGACAAGGTCGAGAGTTTCGGTCATCAGAACCTGTCGGTATTCGGGGTCGGCAAGGCGCGTACCGAAGGTGAGTGGCGTTCGCTGTTCCGGCAACTGGTGGCGCGGGGGCTGGCGGATATCGACCTTGAAGGTTACGGCGGCCTGCGCCTGAGCGACACCTGTCGCCCGTTGTTGCGCGGTGAAGTCACGCTGGAGCTGCGTCGCGACCTGAAACCGCAGACCACGTCCAAAAGCAGCTCCGGCAGCCCGGCCAGCCAACTGGTGCGTGGCGAGGAGCGCGAACAGTGGGAAGCCCTGCGCGCCTTGCGTCGCAAACTGGCCGAAGAACATGGCGTTCCGCCTTATGTCATTTTCCCCGACTCGACCCTGCTGGAAATGCTGCGCAGCAAGCCTGAGTCCATGGCTCAGATGGCCAGGGTCAGCGGTGTCGGTGCCCGCAAGCTGGAGCGTTACGGCGAAGCCTTCCTGGAAGTGCTGGGAGGCGCGGCAGAAGCGCCTCGCGTGGTGGCCGATGTACGCCATGAACTGATCAGCCTGGCCCGTGCCGGCATGACACCCTTGCAGATCGCCGGGCAATTGCAGTGCTCTGAAAAGAATGTCTACACCATGCTTGCCGAGGCGATCGGCAAACAGCAGTTGTCCATCGAGCAGGCGCTGGATCTTCCCGAAGACCTGCTGGGTGAAGTGCAGGATGCCTTCCTGGACGGCGAAGGCGAGTTGCCTTCAGTCGCGGCCGTGGCCGAACAGTTCACCGGGCGAGTGCCGGAAGGCGTGCTGTATTGCGTGCGGGCAGCGCTGCAATCGGAATTCGAGATGTAACATCGTGCGACGAAACGTCACGGTGTCGTGCTTGCCTGAATACAGGGAGCATGCTTAGCTCGCTAACAATTAGTTTTGAACATGAGTTTTCTATGCCATTGACTGATGAACACCGTTTCGGGATGCAACTGGCCCATATTTCCCGAGGGTGGCGCGCCGAGCTTGATCGCAGGCTGGCCGATCTGGGGCTTTCCCAGGCGCGTTGGCTGGTACTGTTGCATCTGGCTCGTCACAAGGTTCCGCCTACCCAGCGCGAACTGGCACAAAGCATTGGCGTCGAAGGCCCGACCCTGGCACGTCTGCTCGATAGCCTCGAGGGGCAGCAACTGGTTCAGCGCCAGGCGGTGGCCGAAGATCGACGAGCCAAGAAGATCGTCCTCAGTGAAACGGCGCGTCCTTTGATCCAGAAGATCGAAACCATCGCCAATGCATTGCGCGTCGAGCTGTTCGAGGGGGTGGACGAGGAGGAGCTTCGGGTGTGCATGAGTGTTCACTCGCGCATACTGGCCAATCTGGAAAGATCCTGAGGCAGGTTGCCGGATTCTCGCTCATACTGGCCGATGGACAGTGAAGTCCGTCACTGATTACACCAAGATTTCCATAAGGGTTCGCATGCTGAAGAGTTCTCAGGCCGCTTTCGAGAGTGCCGGTCGCACAGGGCGCAACGTTGGAACCCGTGTTCACAAGCGCCTGATGGCTGCGTCTTTTGTCTTCTCGTCATTGTTTTACTCAACACTGGCATCGGCCCTGGGGCTGGGTGACATCACCTTGCATTCGGCCTTGAACCAGCCGCTGGATGCCGAGATCGAGTTGCTGGAGACGGGCGGCCTGGATGCCGATGACATCATCGCGAAGCTGGCTTCTCCCGAGGCTTTTGCCAAGGCCGGGATGGAACGGGCGTTCTTCCTCAATGACTTGCGTTTTACCCCGATCATCCGTGGCAACCGCGGCGTGATTCACGTGGTATCGAGCAAGGCGGTCACGGAGCCTTATCTGGGGTTCATGGTGCAACTGGTCAGGCCTAATGGCGATCTGCTGCATGCCTATACCTTGCTGCTCGATCCCGCCACCTCTCCCGAGGGACGGGCCGCGACGAGCGGCAGAAAACAGCAGCGTGTGGCTCAGACGGCACCTGAATCGCGCATGCCGGTCGCTCCGCCGCCAGCCCAGGAAGGCAAGCGTTATACGGTGGCCGAAGGCGATACGCTCAACAGCATTGCCAGGCGACTGCAAGGTCCGGGAAGCAAGGTTTCGTCCAGCCAGTTGGCCGAGGGTATCCAGGCGCTCAATCCGCAGGTCTTTACCGGGGGGGCGAACTCCAGCCTGAAAGTCGGCCAGGGGTTGCTGCTGCCCGATGCCGCGGTATTGCCCAGCGCTGCACCGGCTGCGAGCACTCCGGCCGATACCCAGGCCACCGAAGCCCGGCAGGCAGCGGACCGGCTGGCCGCCGCAGAGATCGAAAGCCAGCAATTAGAGAAAGTGGTGGAAGACGGCAAGGCCAGGGAACTGGCGCTGCAAGAGCTGGTGGCCGGCAAGGAAAAACAGATTATTGCCTTGCAAACCGCGCTTGCACAGGTCGCCGCCAAACCCGCCGCAGTCGTACCTCCACCGGCCCCGGTTGTTGAACAGCCCAAGGCTCCGGTTGTGGAGGACTCCTTCTCCAACTGGATCGTCTGGTTGGGCGGCGTGATGGCCGCTCTGCTTCTGATGGCGCTTGTCTATGTACGGCACCGTCAGGGGAAAAGGCAGGAAGTGACGCCGGTCGTGGTGCCGGACGAGCCGTTGATCAAGCCTGCCCAGTCGACCATTCTTCCAGTATTTGAAGTGCCGGCCGTTGCCGAGCCACAACCCGCCGCGCCGACACCGATACCGGCCAAGGCTCCTGTCGCGCCGCGCATGGCCGGTACGGCTCCGGACGCACTCGATGGTGTGAGCATCTATATCGCTTATGGCCGTTTCAGCGAGGCCTTGGGCATCTTGCGCGATGCACTGGAAAAACAGCCGGAGCGTGAGGACATCCGTATCCGGATGCTTGAATTGCTGGCCGAGCAGGGCGATGTTGCCGGGTTCGCCCAGGAAGAAGCGTCAGCGTTGGAGCAGGGTGTCGACCCGCAACTGATCGAGGACGTCCGCGCACGTTACCCACAGATGAAAGCCCCCGAGCAGGCCCCTCCGGCTGTTGTTGCGGCTCCTGTCGTGGCTCCGGTGGTTCTCGAGAAAGGCCAGCCGCAACCTCCGGCACAGAAACCTGAGCCTGAGCCTGCAGCACAGCTCGATGAAACCGCTGCGGCGGCGCTCAATCCCGAAGATGAGTTTCAGTTGAACCTGGATGACCTGTCGATGGATGCCAACTGGGATCTGGTCGACCCGTTCGACAATCCGCCGACGCGCAACAAAACCGCTGCCCCAGCGGCACCCGCTGCGCCGGAAGTGGATCCGGCCTTTTCCTCGAACCTCACCCAGCTACCGGAAGTGTTCGAGCTGCCTGACGATCAGTTCCTCAGCGACTTTTCCGAGCCGGAAACCATTGAAACGGTTGAAGTCGTTGAGCCCGCGGACAGCGACTCACTGAGCGACGAGTTTCTCGACAGTTTCATGGATGACGATTCGGAGTTCGACCTGCTGGACCTGGACGAAGCCCCACTGACCCGCATCAATCAGGCGCAGATGCTGATCGATGACGGCGAGATCGAAGAAGCGCGGGAAATATTGCGGCAGGTGATCGAAGAGTCCGATGAGCAACACCGCCAGATGGCGCGTGAGATGCTGAACAGCCTACTGTAGGAGCGAATTCATTCGCGACAATCGGCAGAAATGTATCGGATGTCCCGGCCCTTCGCGGATAAATCCGCTCCTACAGATTGCCCCCGGTAGGAGCGAATTCATTCGCGAAGATCGACAGGCATGTGCCGGAGTCCCGGCCCTTCGCGGATAAATCCGCTCCTACAGGTTGTCCCCGGTAGGAGCGAATTCATTCGCGAAGATCGCAGATATGTGTCGGGTGTCCCGGCCTTTCGCGGATAAATCCGCTCCTACAGATTGCCCCCGGTAGGAGCGAATTCATTCGCGAAGATCGCAGATATGCGCCGGATGTCCCGGCCTTTCGCGGATAAATCCGCTCCTACAGATGGAGCGAATTCATTCGCGATGGTGCCAACGAATCAATGTTTGCTGCTTTGCTCTGACATGGCCAGCAGTTGTTTCTCCTGGTTCCAGTCGAACGGTTCATCATTCTGCTCGGCTTCGTAACGACGTTCTTCAAGCGCCTGATACAGGTCGATTTCTTCATCCGGCATGAAGTGCAGGCAGTCACCGGCAAAGAACCAGAGCAGGTCGCGAGGCACCAGATGCGCGATTTGCGGGTAGCGTTGAATGACCTGGCAGATGATGTCCTGGCCCAGGTACTGACTTTCGATAGGATCCTGCGGCAGAAGCGTGATCAGTTCGTCGAAGCGCTCCATGAACAGTGCATGGCTTTCCTCCGGAACCTGATCGGCCTCGCCCAGCGCGACCAGAATACTGCGCAGATGCGTCAGCAGGCTGAGATGGTGGTCGAGAATGGCATCGGCCATGGTGTGATCCTCAAAGACAAAAACGAGCGCGAGAGTATAAGGCTCTGCGCGCTCGCTGTGGGGACAAGCTTGGGGTTATCTGATCTTGCCGGGTGTCGGCGCCAGTTGCTCCTTGTCGAAATCATCCACGTCAATCACCTTGCGGCGTGCGGCTTCAGCCGTTTTCAGGGTTTGCACCTCTGTCGGCATCAAGACACCGGCATGCAGTGCGGCATCGATGGCGTGCTCGCCGGGAGCGGGCTGGAGTTGTCCGCTCTTGATCGCCTGCTGCAGTTTTCTTTGCAGGGGATGGGCGGTCTTGAGCAGGTCGCTGGCCTGTTGCAAGGCCGCAACCGGGTCACCTTCCGCTTGCGGACGATAGCAGCCGGCCAGAACGGCCTCCAACGCCGGATCGCCCTTGGCGCGCCCCAGTATCTGCGCCACATCGGCACCCAGTTTGTCCGACGGACCCTTGTGGCGACGGCCGAGCGGGAAGACCAGCACACGCAGTGCGCAGCCCAGCACACGGCTCGGGAAGTTGCTCAGCAATTCGTCCAGCGCCCGCTCGGATTGCCCCAGGCTTTCCTCCATGGCCCAGCGCAGCAGCGGTCGCAGAGCGTCGGGTGAGTCGAGGTCGTGATAGCGCTTGAGCGCGGCCGAGGCCAGGTACATATGGCTCAGAATATCCCCCAGCCGGGCCGACAGGCGCTCTCTGCGTTTCAGCTCGCCGCCCAGCAGCATCATGCTCAGGTCGGCCAGCAGGGCGAATGCCGCTGCCTGACGGTTCAGCGCCCGGAAGTAACCCTGGCTCAGGCTGTCGCCCGGCGTCTTCTCGAAATGGCCGAAACCCAGGTTGAGCATCAGCGTGCTGGCCGCATTGCTCACGGCAAAACCGATGTGCCTGAGCAGCAGGGCATCGAACTCGACCAGTGCCTGGTCCTTGTCTTCGCGTCCTGCCAGGGCCATTTCCTTGAGAACGAACGGATGGCAGCGAATGGCGCCCTGGCCGAAGATCATCAGGTTACGGGAAAGGATGTTGGCGCCTTCCACCGTGATGAAGATCGGTGCGCCTTGCCAGTTGCGCCCCAGGTAGTTGTTCGGGCCCATGATGATACCTTTGCCGCCATGGACATCCATTGCGTGGCTGATGCATTCGCGGCCGCGTTCGGTCAGGTGGTATTTGAGGATCGCGGACAATACCGAGGGTTTCTCTCCCAGGTCCACGGCGTTGGCTGTCAGGATCCTTGCGCTGTCCATCAGCCAGGCATTGCCGCCGATCCGCGCCAGCGCCTCCTGAATGCCCTCGAAAGCCGACAGCGGAACGTTGAACTGCTCGCGAACCTGAGCGTACTGGCCGGTTACCAGGCTGGTGTACTTGGCGGCACCGGTGCCAACGGCAGGCAACGAGATCGAACGCCCCACCGAGAGGCAGTTCATCAGCATCATCCAGCCTTTGCCGAGCATTTCCTGACCACCGATCAGGTAGTTCAGGGGTATGAACACATCCTTGCCGGAATTGGGGCCGTTCATGAAAGCCGCGCCCAGCGGCAAGTGGCGACGACCGATGTCCACGCCGGGCGTATCGGTGGGGATCAGGGCCAGGCTGATGCCCAGATCCTCTTCGTCGCCCAACAGGTGATCGGGGTCATAAGCCTTGAAGGCCAGACCCAGCAGTGTCGCCACCGGGCCGAGGGTGATGTAGCGCTTTTCCCAGTTCAGGCGCAGGCCGATGACGTCTTCACCCTGCCACTGGCCCTTGCAGATGATGCCGGTGTCGGGCATGGCGCCAGCATCGGAGCCCGCCAGCGGGCCGGTGAGGGCGAAACAGGGGATATCGTCGCCACGGGCCAGACGAGGCAGGTAATGATTGCGTTGCTCGTCGGTGCCGTAATGCAGCAGCAGTTCGGCCGGGCCAAGTGAGTTGGGCACCATGACCGTGGAGGCCAGGTCGCCGCTGCGGGTGGCCAGTTTCATCGCGACCTGGGAGTGGGCGTAGGCCGAAAACCCTTTGCCACCGAACTCCTTGGGAATGATCAGCGCGAAGAAACCGTGCTCCTTGATATGGGCCCAGGCTTCGGGCGGCAGGTCCATGGCCTGGCCGATTTCCCAGTCACTGACCATGGCGCACAGTTCTTCGGTCGGGCCATCGAGAAAGGCCTGCTCTTCTTCGGTCAGGCTGGCCTTGGGGTAGGCCAGCAGCTTGTTCCAGTCCGGGCGACCGCTGAACAGTTCGCCGTCCCACCAGACCGTCCCGGCGTCGATGGCGTCGCGCTCGGTATCGGACATGGGCGGCAACACTTTCTGGAACCAGGCGAACATCGGGGCGGTGAAAAACTTGCGTCGCAGGTCCGGCAAGGCCAGGGGCAGGAGAACGGCCAGCCAGAGCACCCAGAAAACGGTCAGCAGCCAGCCCGGAGCGTGGCTGAAGATGCCCATCGCCAAGAGATAAACCGCAACAATGCCCAATGCAGGCAGCGGTTCGGTACGTCGATGGGCCAGCCAGGCAATCCCGACCACCAGAACAACAATCCACAGCAACAGCATAAGTATTCCCCCGTGATGACACAGGCCTCTGACAAGGGCTGTTCGCCTGGCAGGTCAGTGCCGACATCGTTAGTGACCCTTCATGGTCAAGGAAGTTGCGGTGTTCTCAGGGTAGACTGGTGAGCGAATTTTTTTCAGAACGCTGTCAGGGAGAATGCAATGCTCAAGATCTGGGGCCGCAAGAATTCCAGTAACGTGCGTAAGGCGCTGTGGATTGCCGAAGAAGTCGGCGTTCCGTACGAAACCCGGGATGCCGGTGGTGCATTCGGGCTGGTCGACGGGGCCGAGTACCGGGCCAAGAACCCCAATGGCCGTATTCCCATGATCGAGGACGGCGATTTCGTGCTTTGGGAATCCAACGCCATCGTGCGTTATCTGGCAGCACGCCATGCTCCTGACACCGATTTGTACCCGAGCGACCTGAAAGCCCGTGCTCAGGCGGACAAGTGGATGGACTGGACCACGTCGACCATCGCCGCCCCGTTCAGCACGGTGTTCTGGGGTGTGGTTCGCACGCCAGCCGAAAAACAGGACTGGGGCAAGATCAACGAAGGTATCCAGACCCTGCACGGCCTGTTACGCGTAGCCGACGAAGCGCTGTCCCGGCAGCCTTATCTGTCTGGTGAGCGGTTCGGTATGGGGGATATCCCGCTGGGCTGCTTTGCCTATGGCTGGTTCGAGATGCCGATTGAACGTCCTCCGTTGCCTCACCTCCAAGCCTGGTATGAGCGTCTGAAGACGCGCCCGGCCTATCAGAAGGCGGTCATGACACCTCTGACGTGAATCGCGGAAAGTGCTCAGCCGAGACTTTGCGCTGCTGTTAATACTTACTATCAATGGATGTATCTGTACTTGTGCGGCGTGGCCAAGCACCATTGCCACGCTGCAACGACTTGTAAGCAGTTATTTCATCCAAGAGTCATTTCTTTTTTTCTTTTGACTGGTGTGTTTTTCAATATGAGTTCCGCTCTGTCCATCCGGCAGCTAACCAAAACCTACGGCAACGGTTTCCAGGCCCTGAGTGGTATTGATCTGGACGTCGCCGAAGGTGATTTCTTCGCCTTGCTCGGCCCCAACGGTGCCGGCAAATCCACAACCATCGGCATCATCTCGACCCTGGTCAACAAGACCGGCGGAACGGTGAATATCTTCGGCCACGACCTGGATCGCGAACCGGCGGCACTCAAGCGCTCCATTGGCGTGGTGCCTCAGGAGTTCAACTTCAACCAGTTCGAGAAGACCTTCGATATCGTCGTGACCCAGGCCGGTTACTACGGCATCCCGATGAAGGTCGCCAAGGAGCGCGCCGAGCAGTACCTGACCCAGCTGGGGTTGTGGGACAAGCGCGATGTGCCTTCCCGTTCGCTGTCCGGTGGCATGAAGCGTCGCCTGATGATCGCCCGTGCGCTGATTCACGAGCCGCGCCTGTTGATCCTCGATGAGCCGACAGCGGGTGTGGATATCGAGCTGCGTCGTTCGATGTGGACCTTTCTGACCGACCTGAACAAGAAAGGCATCACCATCATCCTGACCACTCACTACCTGGAAGAGGCCGAGCAGTTGTGCCGCAACATCGGCATCATCGACCACGGCGTGATTGTCCAGAACATGGGCATGAAGCAACTGCTCAGCACCCTGACCGTCGAGACGTTCGTGCTGGACCTGAAGAATGCCTACCAGAGCGCGCCGCAATTGCTCGGCTACCCCTGCAAGCTGCTGGACAGCCATACCCTGGAAGTCCAGGTCGACAAGAGCGTGGGTATCACGGCCTTGTTCAGCCAGTTGGCCCTGCAGAACATTGAAGTGCTGAGCCTGCGTAACAAATCCAACCGACTTGAGGAGCTGTTCGTGTCCCTGGTGGAAAAAAATCTGGCGAAGGTGGCTCTATGACCGGCCAGAGCGGTGAATTCCGTCCCAACATGATTGCCCTGAACACCATCGTCTACCGTGAGGTCCGGCGCTTCATGCGGATCTGGCCGCAGACCTTGCTGCCGCCAGCGATCACCATGGTTCTGTACTTCGTGATCTTCGGCAACCTGATCGGTCGGCAGATCGGTGACATGGGTGGCTTCACCTACATGCAATACATCGTGCCGGGCCTGATCATGATGTCGGTGATCACCAACTCCTACGGCAACGTGGTGTCGAGCTTCTTCGGTGCCAAGTTTCAGCACTCGATCGAAGAGCTGATGGTTTCTCCGGTTTCCCCGCACACCATTCTGGTGGGTTACACCCTGGGCGGTGTGTTGCGTGGCCTGATGGTCGGCCTGATCGTGACCCTGCTGTCGATGTTCTTCACCGACCTGCAGGTGCATCACCTGGGCGTGACCATCGTGGTGGTGGTGCTGACAGCGACCATTTTCTCGTTGCTGGGCTTTATCAACGCGGTCTTTGCACGCAACTTCGACGATATCTCGATCATCCCGACTTTCGTCCTGACGCCTCTGACCTACCTGGGCGGGGTGTTTTATTCCATAACCCTGCTGCCGCCGTTCTGGCAGACCGTATCGCTGGCCAACCCGGTCCTGCACATGGTCAATGCCTTCCGCTTCGGCATTCTGGGTGTGTCCGATATCCGCATCAGCATTGCGCTGGCCTTCATGGTCGTTGCAACCGTGGTGCTGTACATCGGTTGCGCCCGTTTGCTGGTCAGCGGTCGCGGCATGCGCCAGTAACACCTGTAGGAGCGAATTCATTCGCGAAGACGGTTTGCCAATGTACAGGCCTCTCGCGAATGAATTCGCTCCTGCGGACACAAAGCCGGTAACACTCCATCCCGTCGAATTCTGCCTGCTGCGCTAATCCTTAAAGGCTCACTGCTTTGAGGAATGCCCATGCGCACAGGGATGATCGCGCTTGCGCTGGGTCTGTTGGCTCTGCGTTTCCTGCCTGTATTGCCACCTGCCTGGCTATTGCTGCTGATGCCAGTGGTCGCGTTGATGCTGCTGCCGTTTCGCAGCTATCCAGTGGCGTTTTTCCTGTTCGGCTTCACCTGGGCCTGTGTGTTGGCACAAGGGGCGTTGAATGACCGACTCTTGCCTCGACTCGATGGCCAGACGTTATGGCTGCAAGGCCAGGTCGTCGGTTTGCCGAGTGTGGCCGACGGCGTCGTGCGCTTCGAGTTGCAGGATGCCCGCTCAAGACGGGCGAAGTTGCCGCAACTGATTCGTGTGGCCTGGTATGGCGGCCCGGAGGTACGCAGTGGCGAGCACTGGCGGCTGGCCGTCAAGCTCAAGCGGCCTGCCGGTCTGGTCAATCCCGAGGCTTTCGATTATCAGGCCTGGCTGCTGGCCCGGCGTATCGGGGCGACCGGGACGGTGGTGGACGGGCAACTGTTGATGCCAGCCCGTTCGGCCTGGCGCGACGGGATTCGTCAGCGTTTGCTGGCTGTGGACGCGCAAGGGCGTGAAGGCGGTCTGGCGGCTCTGGTGCTGGGTGACGGATCCGGTCTGTCGAGTTCAGATTGGCAAGTCTTGCAGGACACCGGCACTGTGCATCTGTTGGTGATTTCCGGGCAGCACATCGGACTGCTGGCGGCCGTGGTTTACCTGTTCGTCGCGGGGCTGGCCCGTTGGGGCGCATGGCCGAAAGCCTTGCCCTGGCTGCCCTGGGCCTGTGTGCTGGCATTCGGCGCGGCGTTGGGGTATGGCCTGTTGGCCGGGTTCGATGTGCCGGTGCGTCGTGCCTGTGTCATGGTCGGTATGGTGTTGCTCTGGCGTTTGCGCTTCCGGCATCTGGGGCTGTTCTGGCCGCTGCTTCTGTCGCTCAATGTGGTTCTGATCTTCGAGCCGCTGGTCAGCCTGCAACCGGGCTTCTGGCTATCGTTTGCAGCGGTGGCGATTCTGATCCTGATCTTTGGCGGACGTCTCGGTGCCTGGGGGCGATGGCAAGGCTGGACACGTGCGCAATGGTTGATTGCCATTGGCCTTCTGCCGATTCTGCTGGCCCTGAACCTGCCGGTCAGCCTCAGTGGTCCTCTGGTCAACTTGCTGGCGGTGCCCTGGGTCAGCGTGATTGTATTGCCGCTTGCCTTGTCGGGGACGTTATTGCTGCCCGTGCCGGGTGTCGGTGAAGGCTTGCTCTGGCTGGCCGGTGGCGCGCTGGACGGGTTGTTCGTCGTTCTGGGCGTGGTAGCCGAAGAACTGCCCGCCTGGTTGCCGAGCAGCGTGCCGGGCTGGGCCTGGGCGTTGAGCCTGCTGGGAGCGGTGTTGTTGCTGTTGCCTCATGGCATGCCCATGCGCCTGTTGGGTTGGCCGCTGCTGTTGCTGTGCGTGTTCCCGCCGCTCAAGCCGGTGCCCCACGGGCAGGTCGAGGTGCTGCAACTGGATGTAGGGCAGGGGCTGGCGATTCTTCTGCGTACGCGTCATCACACCTTGCTGTATGACGCCGGGCCGCGTTTCGGTGAATTCGATATCGGTCAGCGAGTGGTGATGCCTGCCATACGCCGGGCGGGCGTGCGCAGCCTGGACCTGATGCTGCTCAGCCACGCCGATGCCGATCATGCGGGAGGCGCGCTGGCGGTTTATCAGGCGCTGCCGGTTTCCCGGATACTGAGTGGTGAACTGGCCAGGCTGGACCCTCGATTGAAGGCTCAACGGTGCCGCAATGATGAAACATGGGAATGGGATGGTGTGCGTTTCGCGACCTGGCGCTGGGAGCAGGCCGGGGAGGGCAATCAGTCGTCCTGCCTGTTGAGTGTCGAGGCCAATGGTGAGCGACTGCTGCTGACAGGCGATATCGGTGTCGAGGCGGAACAGGCTGTGCTGGACAGTGACTTCGATGTGCGGGCCCACTGGTTGCAGGCGCCGCATCATGGCAGCCGGACATCGTCCTCCCGGCGTTTCCTGAATGCCGTGGCACCGGTGGGCGTATTGATTTCCCGTGGGCGCAATAATGCGTTCGGGCATCCGCACCCTCTGGTCATGTCGCGTTATCGATGGTTGGGTATCGCTCACTACGACAGCGCCGAGTCGGGGGCTGTCACCGTGCAGTTGGGAGCGTTCGCGGAACCTCGGGTCGAACAGGCCAGACGACGTTTCTGGCGTGAATGAACCAATGGATGTTGATCCGGGATTTCGGACAGCCGGTGAGCCTATGTTAGAGTGGCGCCAATTTTTCAGGGAGTGGTCATTGTGTGGGAACTGGTCAAATCCGGCGGCTGGATGATGTTGCCGATCATTCTGAGTTCCATCGCGGCTGCCGGCATCATTATTGAGCGTCTCTGGACGTTGCGTGCCAGCCGTATCACGCCGCCGCACCTGCTGGGGCAGGTCTGGCAGTGGATTCAGGAAAAGAAACTGGACAACGAAAAGCTCAAGCTGCTGCGTGCCGATTCGCCACTGGGCGAAATCCTCGCGGCCGGGCTGGCCAACTCCAAGCATGGTCGGGAGATCATGAAAGAGTGCATCGAGGAGGCGGCTGCACGGGTCATCCACGATCTGGAACGTTACCTCAGCGCCCTGGGCTCCATTGCGGCCATGGCACCCCTGCTGGGGCTGCTGGGTACGGTGCTGGGCATGATCGATATCTTCGGCTCGTTCAACAGCTCCGGGGCCACGGCTAATGCCGGTGCTCTGGCGGGCGGTATTTCCAAGGCGCTGATCTGTACGGCGTCGGGCCTGATCGTTGCGATTCCGGCCATTTTCTTCCATCGCTTCCTGCAAAGCCGTGTCGATGAGCTGGTAGTCGGCATGGAGCAGCAGGCGATTCGTCTGGTGGAAGTGGTGCAGGGCGACCGTGATGTCGATCTGGTCGATGCACAGGCCGACTCGAAAGCCCAGGTCCGCACCGGGGGCAAGAAGAAGTGAAATTTCGCCGTCGCAAGCCACGGGAGAACATCGACATCAACCTCGTGTCGTTGATCGACGTGGTGTTTATCCTGCTGCTGTTCTTCATCGTCACCACGACCTTCACCCGCGAAACCCAGTTGCGGGTGGACCTGCCGCAGGCCGTGACCGGTACGCCGGATACCGAGGCCAACCTCAAGCACCTGGATATCGCCATCAATGCCGACGGCATCTTTTCCCTGAACAACCAGTTGTTGCCGAAAAACGATCTGGCCACGCTGATCGAGGCACTGCAACGCGAATCGGCGGGTGACACCAGCTTGCCGCTCTCGATCAGTGCCGACGGCAAGACACCTCACCAATCGGTCATCACGGCCATGGATGCTGCGGGCAAGCTGGGGTTCAGCCATTTGCGCATGACCACTGTCGAGGCTGGTCAGGCTAACTGATGGCACTTTCTGATCGTTTGCTCGAGGCCTGGTACAACGGCCATCCAGCGCTGATGGTGCTGCGTCCCCTCGAGAGCCTTTACCGGCGTGTCGTGAACGGCAAGCGTGAGCGCTTTCTGGCCGGTGAGGGCGATATCTACAGAGCGCCGGTTCCGGTCGTGGTGGTGGGCAACATTACTGTCGGCGGCACAGGCAAGACGCCCCTGATTCTGTGGATGATCGAACACTGTCGCAGCCGTGGTTTGCGGGTGGGTGTCGTCAGTCGCGGGTATGGCGCGAAACCGCCGAGCCTGCCGTGGCGAGTGCTGCCAGACCAGACGGCCGACGAGGCGGGCGATGAGCCTTTGCTGATCGTGCAGCGTTGCGGCGTACCGCTGATGATCGACCCGGATCGCAGCCGCGCCGTCCGCGCCTTGCTCGCCGCCGAGCCGCTGGACCTCATTCTGTCCGATGATGGCCTGCAACATTATCGTCTGGCCCGTGACCTCGAGCTGGTCCTGATCGATGCGGCGCGAGGCCTGGGCAATCGTCGCTGCCTGCCTGCCGGGCCGTTGCGCGAGCCGGTCGAGCGATTGAACAGTGTCGATGCCTTGCTCTACAACGGCGCCCTGACCGATCGCGACGACGGTTATGGCTTTGTGCTCAAGCCCTCGGCGCTGATCAACCTGCGCAACGGCGAACGTCAGCCGGTGGACCATTTTCCGGCCGGTCAGGCGCTGCATGCCGTGGCAGGCATCGGCAACCCGCAACGTTTCTTCAATACCCTCGAAGGACTACACTGGCGGCCTGTGGCTCACGCTTTCGCCGACCATGCCGTCTACAGCCCCCAGTCGCTTACATTCACGCCATCGCTGCCGTTGGTCATGACCGAGAAGGATGCCGTGAAATGCCGGTCTTTCGCGGCGCACGACTGGTGGTATCTGGCGGTGGATGCCGTGCCGGGCGCAGCTTTCGTCAGTTGGTTCGATGAGCAACTGACACGTCTTTCTTCATGATTGCCTCAGGATTCCCCATGGACACCAAACTGCTCGATATCCTCGCTTGCCCGATCTGCAAAGGCCCTTTGAAGCTCAGTGCCGACAAGACTGAACTGATCAGCAAGGGCGCCGGTCTTGCTTACCCGATTCGTGATGGCATTCCGGTCATGCTGGAAAGTGAAGCACGCACCTTGTCTGCCGAGGAGCGTCTGGATAAATGACAACTGCTTTCACTGTTGTCATTCCGGCACGTTTCGGCTCCAGCCGTTTTCCCGGCAAGCCGCTGGAAACCATTGCGGGCAAGCCGATGATCCAGCATGTCTGGGAGCAGGCCTGTAAAAGCAGCGCCGAGCGTGTCGTGGTTGCCACGGATGACGGGCGGATTGTCGAGGCCTGCCAGGCATTTGGCGCTCAGGTGCTGATGACCCGCAACGATCACGAGTCGGGTACCGACCGTCTGGCTGAAGTGGCCGGGCAACTGGGGCTGGCTGCCGATGCCATCGTCGTCAATGTGCAGGGTGATGAACCCATGATTCCGCCTGCCGTGATCGATCAGGTGGCGGCGAACCTCGCAGGGCACCCCGAAGCAGGTATTTCCACTCTGGCCGAGCCGATCGATGATGTAACCGCGTTGTTCAATCCGAACGTGGTCAAGGTCGTGACCGATATCAACGGCCTGGCCCTGACTTTCAGCCGGGCACCCTTGCCCTGGGCGCGGGATGCGCTGGCCGCGAATCGGGACGTGCTGCCTGAAGGCGTGCCTTACCGTCGCCATATCGGCATTTATGCCTACCGTGCCGGTTTCCTGCATGACTTCGTCGGCTGGGGGCCGTGCTGGCTGGAAAGCACCGAAAGTCTTGAGCAGTTGCGTGCGCTCTGGAATGGTGTGCGCATTCATGTGGCCGATGCACTGGAGGCACCGCCTGCCGGTGTCGATACGCCCGAAGACCTTGAGCGCGTAAGACGCTTGCTGGAGGTTTGATGTCTGTTTCCTTGCAGGTGCAGTCCGGGGTTTCCCTGAAAGCGTTCAATACCTTTGGTGTGGACGTGCGTGCGCAGTTGTTTGCCGAGGCCCATGGCGACGACGACGTGCGTCAGGCCCTGGCTTATGGTGCAGAGCACGACCTGCCCGTGCTGGTCATTGGCGGTGGCAGCAACCTGTTGCTGACCGAGGATGTCCAGGCGCTGGTGTTGCGCATGGCCAGCCGTGGTATCCGCATCCTGAAGGAGGATTGCGGGCAGGGGCTTGTCGAAGCGGAGGCCGGGGAGCCCTGGCATCCGTTCGTGCAGTCCTGTCTGGAGCTGGGGTTTTCCGGGCTGGAAAACCTGAGCCTGATTCCCGGCACGGTCGGTGCGGCACCCATGCAGAACATCGGTGCCTATGGCGTCGAGATCAAGGATGTTTTCCACAGCCTGACGGCTCTGGATCGCCAGACCGGTGAGCTGCGCGAGTTTTCTCTTGAAGACTGCCAGTTCGGTTACCGCGACAGTATCTTCAAGCAACAGGCCCATCGCTGGCTGATCCTGCGGGTGCGTTTTGCCTTGAGCCGCAGTGCTTCCCTGCATCTGGAATACGGGCCGGTTCGCCAGCGCCTCGATGCCATGGGTATCAAGCAGCCGACTCCGGTGGATGTCAGTCGGGCCATTTGTGCGATCCGTCGTGAAAAGCTGCCGGACCCTGCCGTTCTGGGGAATGCCGGTAGCTTCTTCAAGAACCCGTTGGTCACGGCCGAGTTGAGCGATGCCATCAAGCTCAGGTATCCGGGGCTGGTGGGGTATCCCCAGGCCGATGGTCAGGTCAAGCTGGCAGCAGGCTGGTTGATCGAGCAGGCGGGCTGGAAGGGGTTTCGCGAAGGTGATGCCGGTGTGCATGCGCTTCAGGCGCTGGTGCTGGTCAACCATGGGCAGGCCACGGGGCTGGAACTGTTGAGCCTGGCCCGTCGAATTCAGGCCGATATTGCCGAGCGTTTTGGTGTGACGCTGGAAATGGAGCCCAATCTGTACTGAGGCTCCGTTTTCAGACTGGCCGATGGCAAGCTGAAACGAAAGGTACAAAAAAGCCCTACCTGCTCACACAGGTAGGGCTTTTTCATGGGCGTGGATCAGACGAGAGGTTTGGTCTCGTCCTTTTCCTCGTGTGCTGTCACGTCTTCAGCCTTCTCTTCGGTCGCCTGGGCAGGCTGAACCGCTTCGACTTCGGCCACGACAGGTGCGGCTTCGGTGGCTGGAGCGACATTGGCAGCAGCCTGCTCGGCTTCCAGGCGACGACGCTCTTCTTCTTCGCGCTTGCGGCGGCGAACTTCACGAGGGTCGTTAGGCGCGCGACCATTGCTGCTGACCGGCAGTGCTGGTGTTTCGGCTGCTGCTGGCTCTGCCTGTGGTGCAGGGGCGGGTTCGACGGCTTGTGGCGCGACATAAGGAGCAGGCTCCTCTTTCACGATCACAGGCTCGACGACCGGTGCAGGCACTGGCAATTCGGCAGATTCGGTCGCAGGTACTTCGGCCGGAACCGGAACTTCGACCGGTGCTTCAGGCGTTGGCTCTGGTGTTGGCGTGAACGGCGCAACTTCAGCCTGAGGCGCTTCGAACAGTTCGGCCTGAGCGGCACGCACGGGTGCTTCTACCGCAGCAGGTTGTACTTCGACGTCCGGAGCGGTGGCTGGAGCGGTTTCGGCAACAGGCGCTTCAACAACCGGAGCTTCGGCAGCAGGTGCTTCGACAACCGGCTGTGCTTCGACAGCTGGAGCCTCGACGACGGCGACCGGCGTCTCTTCTGCGGTTGCTTCAGCTGGCGCTTCGGCAGCGGCATTGGCGCGCTCTGCCTGACGGTTGGCCTGTGCTTCGGCCGGAGCGCTGATGACGCTTTCGGCGACGGCGGCCGTGACAGCCAGACCGGCAGCGACCTCGGAACCGTTGGCTTCGTTCTCTTCGGAGCCTTCGATCACGTTACCGTTGGCATCGCGCTGACGCTCGCGGCGGTTGCTGCGACGACGCTGACCACGGGAGCGGCGGCGAGGGCGTTCGCCTTCGTTACCTTCCTGGTTGTCTTCGCTGTTCAGCTCTTCATTGTTCAGCAGTTCTTCTTCGCTGGCGGCAGCGGCGGCCTGTTCGGCACGTGGCTGACGCTCTTCGCGAGGCGGACGTGGCTGGCGTTCTTCACGTGGAGCGCGCTCAGGGCGTTCTTCACGGGTGCTGGCCGGAGCGGCATCCAGAGGTTCGCGCAGTTCGCGTACACGCTCTTCACGTGGTTTGCGTTCACGTGGTGCACGTTCTTCGCGTGGTGCACGAGCCGGGCGCTCTTCGCGTGGCGTCGAGTCGTCACGGGTTTCACGAGGCTCGCGTGGGGCGCGTTCTTCACGAGGGGCGCGTTCTTCGCGTGGAGCACGTTCTGCACGCTCTTCACGTGGCGCACGCTCTTCGCGAGGTTTGCGTTCTTCGTCACGACGGTTGTTGCGGCCACGGCTCTGTTGACGACCGTTGCGACGCTCTTCGTTGCGGGCAGGGCGTTCGCTGGCCGGTTTTTCAACGGCGACCGGTGCGGCAGGCTCTTCCTTGGTGGCAAACAGGCTGACCAGGGATTTCACCAGACCCTTGAACAGGCTTGGCTCATGAGCGGCAGGTGTTGCGGCGGCAGGAGCGGCAGCCTGTGTCGGAACAGGGGCGTTGGCGCGAGGCGGTGCAGTCTTGACCGCGGCTTCCTGGCGAACCAGGGTGCGGGTGGCCGCAGCTTGCGTTGCAACGTCTTCCACTTCGGCAGCGGCAGCAGCGATTTCGTAGCTGGACTGGTTGTTGTGGGCTTCCGGGCTGTCGTCGCGCAGGCGCTGGACTTCAAAGTGCGGCGTTTCCAGGTGATCGTTCGGCAGGATCACGATACGGGCACGGGTACGCAGTTCGATCTTGGTGATCGAGTTGCGTTTTTCGTTGAGCAGGAACGCGGCAACCGGGATCGGCACCTGAGCACGTACTTCGGCGGTACGGTCTTTCAGGGCTTCTTCTTCGATCAGGCGCAGGATGGCCAGCGACAGGGATTCGACGTCACGGATGATGCCGGTGCCGTTGCAGCGCGGGCAGACGATGCCGCTGCTTTCACCCAGGGAAGGGCGCAGACGCTGACGGGACATTTCCAGCAGGCCGAAGCGGGAGATACGACCCACCTGGACGCGGGCACGGTCGGCTTCCAGGCTTTCGCGGACTTTCTCTTCCACGGCGCGCTGGTTCTTGGCAGGCGTCATGTCGATGAAGTCGATGACGATCAGGCCGCCGATGTCGCGCAGGCGCAACTGACGGGCGATTTCTTCGGCTGCTTCGAGGTTGGTCTGCAGGGCGGTTTCTTCGATGTCGCTGCCTTTGGTGGCGCGCGCCGAGTTGATGTCGATGGACACCAGGGCTTCGGTCGGATCGATGACGATGGAGCCGCCGGAAGGCAGTTCGACAACGCGCTGGAAGGCGGTTTCGATCTGGCTTTCGATCTGGAAGCGGTTGAACAGCGGAACGCTGTCTTCATACAGCTTGATCTTGCTGGCGTACTGCGGCATCACCTGACGGATGAAGGTCAGGGCTTCTTCCTGGGCTTCGACGCTGTCGATCAGCACTTCGCCGATGTCCTGGCGCAGGTAGTCGCGGATGGCGCGGATGATGACGTTGCTTTCCTGGTAGATCAGGAAAGGAGCGGCGCGATCCTGGGACGCTTCCTTGATGGCGGTCCAGAGTTGCAGCAGGTAGTCGAGGTCCCACTGCATTTCTTCGCTGCTGCGGCCAAGGCCGGCGGTGCGAACGATCAGGCCCATGTCGGCAGGGGCGATCAGGCCGTTGAGGGCTTCGCGCAGTTCGTTGCGCTCTTCGCCTTCGATACGACGCGAGATGCCACCGGCACGAGGGTTGTTGGGCATCAGGACCAGATAGCGGCCGGCCAGACTGATGAACGTGGTCAGGGCTGCGCCCTTGTTGCCGCGCTCTTCCTTCTCGACCTGAACGATGACTTCCTGGCCTTCGCTCAGGACGTCCTTGATGTTCACGCGGCCTTCGGGGGCCTTCTTGAAGTATTCGCGGGAGATTTCCTTGAGGGGCAGGAAGCCATGGCGCTCGGAGCCGAAGTCGACAAAGGCGGCTTCAAGGCTGGGTTCGATACGAGTGATCCGGCCTTTATAGATGTTGGCCTTTTTCTGCTCGCGTGCACCGGACTCGATGTCCAGGTCGTAGAGGCGCTGGCCGTCTACCAGGGCAACACGCAACTCTTCGGGTTGAGTTGCGTTAATCAGCATTCTTTTCATGTAGTACCGTCGGTTTCCGGGCTGCCGGAAACGGCGTTCGGCACACACGACTTCTCACGGTCGGTGTCAGGGCGCGTCAGGAGTGCTTGAGCACTCCAGTGTCTAGCGATGTTCTCGACCAGAAGGGGTGGAGAGTCGCGACGACGTTTCCTGCTTGCTGTGGTGACAAAAGGCACCCTTTTCAGCAAAAGCTTTCTCAGGAGGAGGAATCAACCATCGGTAGCGGACGAGATGAAGCGTCTGAAACAAGCCTTGTACTACACAGTCCGATGGTTGTGCGTCTCCGCCCTACACGTATCCCTGATAATTCGGGTGCTGCCGCGCGCAGAATCCGCAGCGGGTTGGCATTTACCGCGATCTTTCACAGGAAAGGTCGCGCATCATGGCTTGAGGCGTTGTTCCCGAAACATTCGCTCGTCGCGTCTTGAAACGACTGCACTTTGTGAACTGGCCGTGAATTGTTCGCGCTGAAGGCGAGTGGTTACTCTGCGATCCGGCGTGTTTCAGGCCTCATGTCACCTGCGCTCGTTACGTTTCCAGCGTGCTCCGTTGTCACCGAAAGCCTCGTAGGACGGCCTCCCGTCCTCGTGAATTGCGTTGGTCAGGGCCGGTTGTCAACCGTTTGTCCGCTGTCCGGCCGCTTTTGGCGGTGTTCGCGACTATAGCAGCAATCATTAAGTGCTTCAAATCCATAAAAAATTGTTATGATTTGTCGCATGACGAATATTGCCCCCCCAACCCCTGGCGTTCAGCTGGTAGAGGTTGCCCCGGAACTTGCCGGTCAACGCATCGATAACTTTCTGATCACTTACCTCAAGGGTGTGCCCAAAACCTTGGTCTATCGCATCTTGCGCAAAGGCGAAGTGCGTGTGAACAAGGGGCGGATCAAGCCCGAGTACAAGTTGCAGGCGGGCGACATCGTGCGCATTCCGCCTGTGCGTGTGCCCGAGCGCGACGAGCCGGTGCCGGTCGCCCAGGGGTTGTTGCAGCGCCTTGAGGCCGCCATTGTCTACGAGGACAAGGCTCTGATCGTGCTCAACAAGCCGGCCGGTATTGCCGTGCATGGCGGCAGTGGTCTGAATTTCGGTGTCATCGAAGCCTTCCGTCAGTTGCGTCCCGATGCCAAGGAGCTGGAGCTTGTGCATCGTCTGGACCGGGACACCTCCGGTCTCCTCATGATCGCCAAGAAACGCAGCATGCTGCGTCATCTGCATGCCGCCTTGCGCGGTGATGGTGTGGACAAACGCTATATGGCGCTGGTTCGCGGTCACTGGGCGACGGCCCGCAAACAGGTGAGTGCGCCATTGCTCAAGAGCAACCTGCGTTCCGGCGAGCGCATGGTCGAGGTCAATGACGAGGGCAAGGAGGCCTTGACGCTCTTCAAGGTTCTGCGCCGCTTCGGTGATTTTGCCACGATGATCGAGGCCAAGCCTGTGACCGGGCGTACTCATCAGATCCGGGTGCATACGCTGCATGCCGGGCATTCGATTGCCGGTGACAACAAGTACGGCGATGAGGATTTCAGTCGCGAGATTCGCGATCTGGGGGGCAAGCGCCTTTTTCTGCATGCCTATATGCTGACCGTGCCTTTGCCGGATGGTGGCGAATTGAAGTTGCAGGCCCCGGTCGATGAGATGTGGGCCGCTACCGTGGAGCGTTTGAGTGCGTCGTGACTATGATCTGCTGATTTTCGACTGGGACGGTACGCTGGCCGATTCTGTCGGCCGCATCGTTCAGTCCATGCGTGTTTCGGCCATGCAGGGAGGGTTTGAATCCCTGGATGACGAAGCGATCAAGGGCATTATCGGATTGGGGTTGCCGGAAGCGATTCGTACGCTTTATCCGCGGATTTCTCCGAGCGAACTGCTCGAGTTCCGTCAGCGTTATGCCGACTGTTATATGGAAATGGACAAGACGCCATCCCCTTTGTTTTCGGGGGTGAGGGAGTCCATCCAGGCGTTTCGCGATGAGGGATATCGCATTGCGGTTGCCACGGGCAAGGCGCGCCGCGGTCTTGATCGGGTCCTGAAGTCCAATGACTGGCAGGGCTTCTTCGATATCACGCGTGCCGCCGATGAAACGGCCAGCAAGCCGGATCCGCTGATGTTGCACGAGATCATGGCGCACTGTGAGGTGCCGCCTGAGCGTTCCCTGATGGTCGGCGATTCGTCATTCGATCTGTTGATGGCGCGTAACGCCGGTATGGATTCGGTGGCGGTCGGGTATGGCGCGCAGTCTCTGGATTCGTTGCGTGAGTTTCGGCCGCGGTTGGCTATCGAGAGTTTTCCTGAGTTGCGTACCTGGTTGGGTGAGCGCGGCGTTTAGTCTTCGGGGTTGGAGTAAATGAAATATGTCTGACGAATGGAAAGCGCCTGCCTCGCCAAAAGCAGATGAGGCTGTTGAAGGCAGGGACGATGCAAAAAGCTGGAAATTGCTGGAAAAGACGCTGCTGGCGGGCGTTCAGGAGCAGCGGCGTGCGCGGCGCTGGGGGATCTTTTTCAAGTTTCTGACCTTCGCTTACCTGTTCACCATGTTGCTGCTGTTCACGCCCTTGATGGATTTCGAGAAGGGAGCGTCCCGTAGCGCAAGCCATACCGCGTTGATCGAAGTGCAGGGCATGATCGCCGACAAGGAGTCCGCCAGTGCCGACAATATTGTCGGAAGTCTGCGGGCGGCCTTTGATGATGCCAAGACCAAGGGCGTGATTCTGCGCATCAATAGCCCGGGCGGCAGTCCTGTCCAGTCGGGTTATGTCTATGACGAGATCCGTCGTCTGCGTGCCGAAAAACCAAATATCAAGGTGTATGCGGTCATTACCGATCTCGGTGCTTCGGGCGCCTATTACATTGCCAGTGCGGCCGATCAGATCTACGCCGACAAGGCCAGTCTGGTGGGGTCCATCGGTGTGACGGCAACCGGCTTCGGGTTTGTCGGCATCATGGAAAAGCTGGGTGTGGACCGTCGGACCTATACCTCGGGTGAACACAAGGCATTCCTTGATCCGTTCCAGCCGCAGAAGGCTGATGAAACCCGTTTCTGGCAGAGTGTTCTGGATACGACGCATCGTCAGTTCATTGCCAGCGTCAAGCAGGGACGTGGTGATCGCCTGAAGGACAAGGATCATCCCGAGCTGTTCTCGGGCCTGATCTGGACGGGTGAGCAGGCGGTATCCCTGGGGCTGGTCGATGGTCTGGGAAGTGCGAGTTATGTGGCTCGCGAGTTGATCGGCGAGAAGGAAATCGTCGATTACACGATTCAGGAATCGCCGTTCGATCGTTTCTCCAAGAAACTGGGTGCCAGTGTTGCGGAGCGAATTGCAATGTGGGCTGGCTTTACCGGACCGACATTGCGTTAAGCGATACCTTTGGCAAACAACCCGACCTTTGGTCGGGTTGTTTGTTTCTGGCCTCAGGGAATGCGGATGCCTTCCTTTATAAGCATGTCTGTCAGGCGGATCAGCGGCAGGCCGATCAGGCTGGTGGCGTCGCTGCCTTCGGTGCTGCGAAACAGGCTTACGCCAAGTCCTTCCGCCTTGAAGCTCCCGGCGCAGTCAAAAGGCTGCTCGGCGTGCAGGTAGCGTTCGATGCTTGCCTTGTCCAGTTCTCGCATGTGGACGCTGAAGGGGACGTGGTCGACCTGGCAGTGGCCGGTTTTGCTGTTGAGCAGGGCGAGACCGGTTAGAAAGGTGACGGTCGTACCGCTGGCGGCGGAAAGTTGCTCCAGGGCGCGCTCGAAGGTGTGGGGTTTGCCCAGGATTTGCCCGTTGAGGACGGCGACCTGATCCGAACCGATGATCAGATGGTCCGGATATTCGCTGGCAAGCGCCTGCGCCTTTTCGCGAGCGAGACGTTGCACAAGCGCTGTGGCGCTCTCGTCGGCATGTCGGCTTTCGTCGATATCGGGGGATTTGCAGATGAATGGCAGGCGCAGGCGCTCAAGCAATTCGCGACGATAAGGTGAGCTGGAGGCTAGGAGCAGAGGTGGCATGAGGTTCTCCAAGGGCTGAGCGGCGATTCTAATGATGTGCCGGAGTTGCGAACAGGCCTGAATTTCCTTTGACATGCCAAGGGGGCATCCCTAGAATGCTGCGCCTATGTTGAATGACCCGATTCCACCTCACGTTGACCCGCGCAAATTGGCTGATCGCGGCACCACCCTTCAGGGCGAAGTGCTGCTGGCCGATTTGGAGAGACTCTGCGACCCGCTTGCCGACAATGTCGGTACGGTGCAGGCTAAATTCGTTTTTGAGCGTGACGAGCGCCGGGCTGTGGTTATCCACAGTTCCATCGATGTCCCGGTCAAGATGGTTTGCCAGCGTTGTCTTGAGCTGGTCACCCTGCCGATCCATAGCGAATGCAGTTACGCGGTGGTGAAGGAGGGTGCGAATACCCAGTCGTTACCGAAAGGTTATGACGTGCTGGAACTGGGCGAGGATCCATTGGATCTGCTGGCATTGATCGAGGAGGAGCTTTTGCTCGCCTTGCCGATTGTGCCTGCTCATCATCCGGAAGAATGCCAGCAACCGGCGGGTCTCGATGAGCCCGAACCGAGCGTGGACGAGGTAACGCGGTCCAACCCGTTCAGTGTATTGGCGCAGTTAAAGCGTGACCCAAACGTTTAGGAGATAAACAATTATGGCTGGTCAGCAGAACAAAAAATCCCGCTCTGCCCGTGACATGCGTCGTTCGCACGACGCTCTTGAGGCAAGCACTCTGTCCGTAGAAAAGACCACTGGTGAAGTTCACCTGCGTCACCACGTATCGCCAGAAGGCGTATATCGTGGCCGCAAAGTGATCGACAAGGGCGCTGACGAGTAATTTCTTGTCCGCTCCGATCATCGCGATCGACGCAATGGGCGGGGACTTCGGTCCCCGCAACATTGTTCAGGCAAGCCTTGCGTGTCTGACTGCAACACCATCGCTTCATCTGGCCCTCGTCGGCCAAGCTCCCCTGATTGAAGAACTGCTCTCCAGCCATTCCGGTGTGGATCGCTCGCGCCTGCATGTCGTTCATGCAAGCGAAGTGGTCACCATGGATGAGCGCCCATCCCAGGCCTTGCGTGGCAAGCCTGATTCCTCGATGCGCGTGGCTCTGGGGCTCGTGGCGGACGGGCAGGCGCAGGCGTGTGTCAGTGCCGGCAATACCGGTGCGCTGATGGCGTTGTCGCGGTTCGTGCTCAAGACCTTGCCGGGGATCGATCGTCCGGCCATGGTTGCCGCCATTCCGACCCGGAAGGGCTATTGTCAGTTGCTGGACCTTGGGGCCAATGTCGATTGCACGGCCGAGGCGCTCTATCAGTTCGCGGTCATGGGGGCGGTCACGGCCGAGGCGCTTGGGGTTGTGAATCCCAGGGTTGCCTTGCTCAATGTCGGCACCGAAGACATCAAGGGCAATCAGCAGGTGAAACTGGCGGCCGGCTTGCTGCAGGCGGCGAAGGGGATCAACTACATCGGTTTCGTCGAGGGCGATGGCTTGTATCGTGGCGAAGCGGATGTCGTGGTGTGCGACGGTTTTGTCGGCAATGTCCTGCTCAAGTCCAGCGAAGGTCTGGCGACGATGATTGCCGAACGAATTGAAATACTCTTCAGGCAGAATCTGCTGGCGAAGACGGTCGGGGCTCTGGCGTTGCCTTTGCTGAAACGTCTGCAGACCGATCTGGCACCGGCCAGGCATAACGGTGCAAGCCTGCTCGGCTTGCAGGGTATTGTTGTAAAAAGCCATGGTTCAGCCAGTGCGCAAGGATTCCAGAGTGCGATTCAACGTGCCCTGGTCGAGGTGCGGGAGAACCTGCCGCAGCGTCTGCACGGGCGGCTTGAAGTGCTGCTTCGGGATGGCGGTTCCTGAAAATGTGACGCAATTGACCGGCCAGTCATCCAAACGTGCAGTCATGCAAATTTGAATTCCTGCGTTCGACATGGTCGAGCGCCTATTTTTTCGACGACAACAATTCAGGGGCCTGTTACATGTCTGCATCCCTCGCATTCGTCTTTCCGGGTCAAGGATCGCAATCGCTCGGCATGCTTGCCGATCAGGGCGCACAGCATCCGTTGATCCTCGATACCTTTGAGCAGGCATCCGATGCCCTCGGCTATGACCTCTGGGCGTTGACCCAGCAGGGCCCAGCCGAACTGCTCAACCAGACCGACAAGACCCAGCCCGCGATTCTGACGGCTTCCGTTGCCCTGTGGCATGTATGGCTGGCCGAAGGCGGCGCTGTACCTGCGTTCGTGGCCGGGCACAGCCTGGGCGAATACAGTGCGCTGGTCGCAGCCCAGAGCCTGGGTCTGGCCGATGCGGTCAAGCTGGTCGAGCGCCGTGGCCAGTTGATGCAGGAAGCTGTTCCTGCCGGTCAGGGTGGCATGGCGGCCATTTTGGGTCTGGAAGATGCCGATGTCATCGCGGCCTGTGCCGAAGCGGCCCAGGGCGAAGTGGTCAGCGCCGTGAACTTCAACTCGCCGGGGCAGGTCGTGATTGCTGGTGCCGCCGAGGCGGTGAAACGTGCGATGGAACTGTGCAAGGCGCGTGGCGCAAAACGTGCATTGCCATTGCCGGTCAGTGTTCCGTCCCACTGTGAGCTGATGCGTCCGGCGGCCGAGCGTTTTGCCGAGTCCATCGAGGCGATCGAGTGGCAGGCACCGGTCATTCCGCTGGTGCAGAATGTCAGCGCCTCCGCAGTGAACGATCTGGCGACGCTCAAGCGTGATCTGCTGGAACAGTTGTACAAGCCTGTGCGCTGGGTGGAGTCCATCCAGTGCCTGGCGAGCCATGGTGCGACCCAGTTGGTGGAATGTGGGCCGGGCAAGGTGTTGGCTGGTCTTAACAAGCGTTGCGCCGAAGGCGTGACTACCTACAACCTGGATACCCCAGACGCCTTTGCCGCCGCGCGTGCGGCACTGGCCTGATTAGGAGAAGCTTGCATGAGCCTGCAAGGTAAAGTTGCACTGGTGACAGGTGCCAGTCGTGGTATCGGTCAAGCCATCGCGCTGGAGTTGGGGCGCAATGGTGCTGTTGTCGTGGGGACTGCGACCTCTGAGTCCGGTGCCGAGCGCATCAGCGCTGCATTCAAGGAAAACGGCATCGAAGGCTTCGGCCTGATGCTGGACGTGTGCAATGCCGAGTCTGTCGATTCGGTTCTGGCCACGATCCAGGAGCGCGTCGGCGCGCCGCTGATTCTGGTCAACAATGCCGGTATCACCCGCGATAACCTGATGATGCGCATGAAAGATGACGAATGGCACGATGTCGTCAATACCAACCTGAACAGTCTGTTCCGCCTGTCCAAGGGCGTTCTGCGCGGCATGACCAAGGCGCGTTGGGGTCGCATTATCAGTATCGGTTCCGTTGTCGGTGCAATGGGTAACGCCGGTCAAGTAAACTACGCATCCGCGAAGGCAGGGCTGGAAGGCTTCAGCCGTGCGCTGGCTCGTGAAGTCGGTTCGCGTGCCGTGACCGTGAACTCGGTTGCGCCAGGTTTTATCGACACAGACATGACGCGTGAGCTGCCAGAGGCTCAGCGTCAGTCCCTGGTCACTCAGATCCCGCTGGGGCGTCTGGGGCAGGCCGAGGAAATCGCACATGTTGTCGCTTTTCTTGCGTCCGAAGGCGCAGGTTACGTTACCGGGGCTACAATCCCGGTTAACGGCGGGATGTACATGAGCTGAATGTGGCTGTTCGTTGCAAAAAGTGTCATGCGAGCTGTCTAAAATCCGTTGTAAAACTGCAATCTATAAATAGGCGTCGGGTGGGTCGGGTTCGGTGGAGGAGCGTTAAGCTTGAAATGAGCAAAACCTCTTCTATACACTTACCAACTGGCCAGATGCCTGAATATTTCCACTAGGAGTTAAAACTAGGTATGAGCACCATCGAAGAGCGCGTCAAGAAAATCGTTTCCGAGCAACTTGGCGTCAAGCCAGAAGAAGTGACTAACGCCGCTTCCTTTGTCGAAGACCTGGGCGCTGACTCCCTGGACACCGTTGAGCTGGTAATGGCTCTGGAAGAGGAATTCGAGACCGAAATCCCTGACGAAGAAGCGGAAAAGATCACTACCGTTCAAGCAGCTATCGATTACGTCAACGCCCATCAAGGCTAAGACTTTGTAATTTTGCTGCTGTGATGGGAAAACCGCACTGCTCTTACCGGCGTGCGGTTTTTTCTTTAAAAACGATGTGATGTTTCGTCAACAATAGAGAAGGAGAGTCCTGTGTCACGTAGACGCGTCGTGGTCACCGGGATGGGGATGCTTTCGCCATTGGGCAATGATGTGCCCAGTAGCTGGCAGGGCATTCTGGCGGGCCGCAGTGGCATTGGCCTTATCGAGCACACTGACCTTTCGGCTTACACCACCCGTTTTGGCGGTTCGGTCAAGGGGTTCAATGTCGAAGATTACCTGGCGCCTAAAGAAGCGCGTCGGCTCGATCTCTTTATTCAATATGGTCTGGCGGCCAGTTTCCAGGCTGTGCGTAATGCCGGTCTAGAGGTCACGGATGCCAACCGCGAGCGCATTGGCGTTGCCATGGGTTCGGGTATCGGTGGTTTGACCAACATCGAAAACAACAGTCGTCTGTTGCATGAGCAGGGGCCGGGGCGGATTTCTCCGTTCTTTGTTCCGGGCTCCATCATCAACATGATTTCCGGTTTCCTGTCCATCCATCTGGGCGTACAGGGGCCTAACTACTCTATCGCGACAGCCTGTACCACGGGTACTCACTGTATCGGTATGGCCGCACGCAATATCGCCTATGGCGAAGCGGACGTCATGATCGCCGGCGGTGCCGAAATGGCGGCCTGCGGCCTGGGCATGGGCGGGTTCGGCGCTGCACGGGCCCTGTCCACGCGCAACGATGATCCTGCACGGGCCAGTCGTCCGTGGGACAAGGGGCGCGACGGCTTCGTTCTTTCCGATGGCGCGGGTGCCATGGTGCTGGAAGAGTACGAGCATGCCAAGGCGCGGGGTGCCACCATCTATGCCGAGCTGGTGGGCTTCGGCATGAGCGGCGATGCCTATCACATGACTTCGCCGCCCGAAGATGGCGCAGGTGCTGCGCGCTGCATCGCCAATGCATTGCGTGATGCGAAGCTCAATGTCGAGCAGGTGCAGTACATCAATGCTCACGGCACTTCGACGCTGGCGGGCGACCTCGCCGAGGCGTCTGCAGTCAAGACGGTCTTTGGCGACCACGCCTACAAGCTGGCAGTCAGTTCGACCAAGTCCATGACCGGGCACCTGCTGGGTGCGGCAGGGGCTGTCGAGGCGATTTTCAGCGTGCTGGCGATCACCGATCAGGTTGCTCCGCCGACCATCAACCTCGATGAGCCGGGCGAAGGCTGTGATCTGGACTTCGTGCCTCATGAGGCGCGCCGGATGCCGATCGATGTCGCCATCTCCAACTCCTTCGGGTTTGGTGGGACCAATGGCTCGCTGGTGTTCCGCCGGTTCACCGAGTGATGCTCGACTGGGTTGATGGCTGCCCCGCAGATGCTCTGTCCCTTCGGGACAGAGGTCTGGCTTATGGTGATGGTGTGTTTGAAACCATCGCTGTCAGAAAAGGGCAGCCGGTACTGTTCGAGCGACATCTGCAGCGACTTGAAACATCTTGTGAGCGTTTGGCCATTCCGGTCGAGCGTTCATTGCTTCGGGCTGAAATGGCCCGTTTCGCCGAGCAACTGGGCGAAGGGGTCATGAAGCTGATTCTGACCCGTGGTGACAGCCTGCGTGGCTATGCGCCAGCTCCCGATACGCAGCCGCGTCGCATTCTTCAGGGTTCGCCGGCTCCGGCCTATCCCGCCGCTCATGCCGAGCAGGGGGTGCGTCTTTTTCCTTGCCGCACCTGCCTGGCCGAGCAGCCTCTGCTGGCCGGTATCAAGCATCTGAACCGTCTGGAGCAGGTCCTGGCCCGTTCCGAGTGGCGGGACGGCGAGCATGCCGAAGGCCTCATGTGCGACACCTCCGGTCGTGTGATCGAGGGGGTCTACAGCAACCTGTTTCTGGTGCGTGATGGTGTCTTGCTGACCGCCGACCTGAGCCGTTGCGGTGTGGCGGGCGTCATGCGTGCCGAACTGCTGGATCAGGCACGAAATCTGGGGATTGCTGTCGATATCCGTGACCTGCACTTGTCCGACCTTGAACAGGCGGATGAGCTGTTTCTGTGCAATAGCGTTTATGGCGTGTGGCCGGTGTGTGGCTTCTCAAGGCTGAACTGGCCGGTTGGTCCGCTCACCCGTAAACTGCAAGGCATTGCTCGAGCCCTTCTGGATAACTGATTCGTGATCCGAAAAATAGTGGTATTGCTGGAAATCGTTGTAGTCCTGGCAGGTTTGACGCTGGGCTTTGCCTGGTGGAAGCAGAGAGAGGCGCTGAACCAGCCCTTGAATGTCGCCGGTGAACAACTGCTGGATGTACCTGCCGGCTCTTCGCCTTCCGGGGTGTTGAACCGTCTGCAGGCTGACGGTGTTATCAAGGACGCCTTCTGGCTGCGTCTCTACTGGCGTTTCAACCTGGCGGAACAGCCGTTGCACAGCGGCGAATACCGCATGTCGCCCGGCATGGACGTGCAGGCGCTGTTTGGTGTGTGGAAGCGCAAGGAAGTTGTGCAATACAGCCTGACGCTGGTCGAGGGCTGGAATTTTCGGCAGGTTCGCGCTGCACTGGCCAAACAGCCCAAGCTAGAACAGACGTTGGCCGGGCTGAGCGACAGCGAACTGATGGCCCGGCTTGGACACGCGGATGTCTTTCCGGAAGGCCGCTTCTTTCCCGATACCTATCGCTATGTGCGTGGCATGACGGATGCCGAACTGCTCAAGCAGGCCTACAACCGCCTTGAGGATGTGCTGGAAGAGGAATGGGGCAAGCGGGCGGCCGATGTGCCGTATACCGATCCGTATCAGGCGTTGATCATGGCATCACTGGTCGAGAAGGAAACCGGTGTGCCTCGCGAGCGTGGTGAGATTGCCGGTGTGTTTGTCCGTCGTCTGGGGCTGGGCATGCTGCTGCAGACCGATCCGACCGTGATCTATGGTCTGGGCGAGCGCTACAACGGCAAGCTGACTCGTGCCCACTTGAAGGAAGCAACGCCTTACAACACTTACGTCATTGCTGGCTTGCCGCCCACGCCGATTGCACTGGCGGGGCGTGAAGCCATTCATGCGGCGCTCAATCCCGTGTCGGGCAGCAGCCTGTATTTCGTGGCGAAAGGGGACGGCAGTCATGTATTTTCCGATGACCTGGACGCCCATAATGCTGCCGTCCGCGAGTATCAGCTCAAGCGACGTGCGGATTATCGGTCCAGCCCTGCACCCGTTCCGGTGGCGCCGGCTGCATCCGGCCCGACTTCCACAGAGCCTGAGCCTGCCGCGACACCGCCCAGCGATTCAACCTCGCAATGAACATCATTAAGGACTGCCTGTGACTGGCTTGTTTATCACCCTTGAAGGCCCGGAAGGTGCTGGCAAAAGCACCAACCGCGATTATCTGGCGGCGCAGTTGCGAGCGCAGGGCGTAGAGGTCCTGCTGACCCGCGAGCCCGGTGGTACGCCCCTGGCCGAACGGGTCCGCGAATTGCTGCTGGCTCCCAGCGATGAGCCCATGTGTGCCGATACCGAACTGCTGCTGGTATTCGCGGCGCGGGCACAGCACCTGGCCGAGGTCATTCGCCCGGCCCTGGCGCGTGGGGTGGTGGTTCTGTGCGACCGTTTCACCGACGCCACTTATGCCTATCAGGGCGGTGGGCGTGGCCTGTCCCATGAGCGTATCGCGACGCTGGAGCGGTTTGTCCAGGGCGACTTGCGTCCCGATCTGACGCTGGTATTCGACTTGCCGGTAGAGGTGGGGCTGGCGCGTGCCGCGGCCCGTGGCCGACTGGACCGTTTCGAGCAGGAAGGACGCGCGTTTTTCGATGCGGTGCGCAGCACTTATCTGGCGCGAGCGAAGGCCGAGCCAGCCCGTTACCGGTTGGTGGATGCTGCGCAGTCATTGGCGCAGGTTCAGGCGTCTCTGGATGCATGGCTGCCCGATCTGCTGGAGCGCTGCCGTGGCTGAGGCCTACCCGTGGCAGGATACCTTGTGGCAGCAAATGGCCGGGCGCTCCCAGCATGCCCATGCCTACTTGCTGCATGGCCCTGCCGGAATTGGCAAGCGGGCACTGGCCGAGCGACTGATGGCCAGTCTGCTTTGCCAGCATCCTGCCGGCCTTGATGCCTGCGGGCAGTGCAAATCCTGCCTGTTGCTGGCGGCCGGCAGTCACCCGGATAACTACGTGCTGGAGCCGGAGGAGGCGGACAAGCCGATCAAGGTCGATCAGGTCCGCGATCTGGTGAGCTTTGTCGTGCAGACCTCGCAGATGGGCGGGCGCAAGGTGGTGCTCATCGAGCCGGTCGAGGCGATGAACATCAATGCGGCCAACGCCTTGCTGAAAAGCCTTGAGGAGCCGTCCGGCAATACGGTCCTGTTGCTGGTCAGCCACCAGCCCAGCCGTTTGTTGCCGACCATCAAGAGCCGTTGCGTGCAACAGGCCTGTCCGCTGCCCAGCGAACAGATGAGCCTGGATTGGCTGAAGAACGCCTTGCCGGATTGCGCGGAGGATGAGCGTTTCGAGCTGCTGACACTGGCGGCGGGTTCTCCGCTGGCGGCGATTGCACTTCAGGCGCAGGGTGTCCGTGAGCAGCGGGCCCTGGTTGTGGAAGGCGTCAAGAAGCTCCTCAAGCAGCAACAGTCACCGACCCAGCTGGCAGAGGGCTGGAAAGACGTTCCGTTGCTGTTGCTGTTCGACTGGTTCTGCGACTGGGCGCACCTGATCCTGCGTTATCAGTTGACCGAAGACGAAGAAGGGCTGGGTCTGGGCGACATGCGCAAGGTGGTGCAGTACATGGCGCAAAAGACGCCTCGCACCAAGGTGCTGGACATTCAGGACTGGGTGCTGGCACAACGGCAGAAAGTCATGTCCAAGGCCAACCTCAATCGTGTGTTGTTGCTCGAGGCCTTGCTGGTGCAGTGGGCAGGGTTGCCCGGACAGGCGTAGACTTTGTATAGGCTCGCACGGACATATTAAGGAGTTGCAATGAGCTTGCCACCTAGTACGGGTCCTCGTAACGGTATTCTGTCCCTGACCATCAAGGACAAATCCGTGCTTTATGCGGCGTACATGCCATTCATCAAGAATGGCGGTCTGTTCATTCCCACCAGCAAAAGCTACAAGCTGGGCGATGAAGTGTTCATGCTGCTCAATCTGATGGATGAGCCGGAGAAGGTCCCGGTAACCGGCAAGGTGACCTGGATTACCCCCAAGGGCGCTCAGGGCAACCGGGCAGCGGGGGTCGGCGTGCAATTCAACGATGGCGACAATACCGCCCGCAACCTGATCGAAACCTACCTGGTCGGTGCTCTCAAGTCCGACCGTCCCACTCATACGATGTAGTTGTTTTCTTTCCCATGCTTGTAGATTCGCATTGTCACCTCGATCGTCTCGATCTCACCCAGCACGATGGCTCTCTGGATGCGGCGCTTGCTGCGGCTCGGGACAGGGGCGTCGGGCATTTTCTGTGCATCGGCGTCAGTGCCGACAACGCCAGTGCGGTCAAGGCCCTGGCCGAGCGTTATGACGACGTGGACTGTTCGGTCGGTATTCATCCGCTGGATCTCAAGCCCGGTGAGGCGCCGGCTCTGGACTGGCTGCTTTCGGAGCTGAATCATCCGCGAGTGGTGGCAATTGGCGAAACAGGTCTCGACTATCACTACGAGCCCGAGGCTGCCGAGCTGCAGCAGGCGTCCTTTCGTCTGCACCTGCATGCCGCCAATGCCACGGGCAAGCCGGTTATCGTCCATACCCGAGGGGCGCGTGCCGATACGCTGAACCTGTTGCGTGAGGCAGCATTGCCCCAGGCCGGTGTGTTGCACTGTTTTACCGAGGACTGGGAAATGGCCAGAGCTGCCCTGGACCTGGGTTTCTATATCTCGTTGTCCGGGATCGTGACGTTCCGCAACGCCGATGCGCTGCGGGATGTGGCGCGTCAGGTGCCGGCCGATCGCCTGCTGGTCGAGACCGACTCGCCGTACCTGGCTCCCATCCCTCATCGTGGCAAGCCAAACCTTCCGCAGTATGTGCGTGAAGTGGCGGAGTTCCTGGCGATGTTGCGTGGCGAGACATACGAGCGCTTTGCCGAGCAGACCACTGAGAACTTTGCCCGTCTGTTTCCGTTGGCGCGGGTGAACCTGTAAGCGTCGACAGAGGGTAAATCGCAGGCAAAAAAAACCCGGGTTCTGGGGGGTGAAACCGGGTTAAGACCATTAGGAGTAAAACAAAGGTACGCTATCCTTCGGTACCTTTACTGGCGCATCATTTGGGGGATATGACACGCCAACGCTTTAAGTATTGATCAGGATCGTGAGGCGTCCAGTCGCGACTGTTCATTTTTTAAACAGTTTTGGAATACTAAACCGCTTATTGAGTGCTCGATGAGAGGCATTTGTCTCTGGCGGTTCTTCCTTGTGGGTGAAAATCATTGCCTGGTCGCGAAATGCGCCGATAAGGCGGTCATTCCCTTTTCCTGTCGTTTCCCTTGCCCTGCAAGGCACTTGAGTTGTCGAGGTCGTTCGAGTGGAGTTTTCCAATGGTTTTCTGCTGAGCCTGTCCCTGTGTCTGGACATCGGCCTGGCCAATATCGCGATGATCACGCTGTCCATGCAGCGCGGTTTTTCCAGAGGGTTGTGGCTGGGCCTTGGGACCTGTGTCGGCGATCTGGTCTATGCCGTGCTGGCCATGCTGGGGATGGCGGTCCTGTTGCAGTATGAGGCCGTTCGTTATGTGCTCTGGCTCGGCGGTACGGCCATTCTGGCTTACCTGTGCTTCAAGATGGTGGTGAGCGCGGTTGGCGTCAATGCCGGTATCGAAAGCCGGGACGGGCAGTGGGGCAAGACGGCTCCGGCGCTGTTCTTTCGCGGTATCTTCCTGGCCATGTCATCGCCCAGTGCCATTCTGTGGTTCGCGGCGGTCGGCGGTGCGCTGATTGCACGGCAAGGTTCGGATCTGTCCAGTGCTTCAACCTTTCTGGCAGGTTTCCTTGCGGCTGGCGTGGTCTGGTCCATCGTTCTGTGCGCGCTGGCGCATCAGGGCGGAAGGATCATGGGCGAGAAGATGCTGAAGTGGTCATACATTGCATCGGCGCTGATCTTTGCCTATTTCACGCTGTATGTCGTGATTACGGGCTACATCGAGTTCGTGGGGCGGCCTGCGTTTCAGTAGGCAGAAGGCCTGTTTCGGTCCGAATGCGACCAAAACCGTCGATATGGTCGGATGAATCGTGCAATTTGGCACCGTTTGGGCATAATACGCGGCTTCGATTTCGATCCCTACAGACCTTCTTATGCAGAAAGAACCTCGTAAGGTCCGTGAATTTCGCCGCCGAGAGCAGGAAATTCTCGATACCGCGCTAAAGCTGTTCCTTGAGCAAGGCGAAGACAGTGTCACCGTAGAGATGATTGCCGATGCCGTGGGTATCGGCAAAGGCACGATCTACAAGCACTTCAAGTCCAAGGCAGAAATCTATCTGCGGCTGATGCTCGATTACGAGCGTGACTTGAATGAGCTGCTGCATTCTGCCGATGTCGACAAGGACAAGGAGGCGCTGTCCCGTGCCTACTTTGAATTCCGCATGCGTGATCCGCAGCGTTATCGTCTCTTCGACCGTCTGGAAGAGAAGGTCGTCAAGGGCAATCAGGTTCCCGAACTGGTTGAAGAGCTGCACAAGATCCGCGCCTCGAACTTCGAGCACCTGACCTTGCTGATCAAGGGGCGGATCACTGAAGGCAAGCTGGAAGATGTCCCTCCCTATTACCACTACTGCGCGGCCTGGGCGCTGGTGCATGGCGCCGTTGCGCTCTATCACTCGCCGTTCTGGAGCAATGTGCTGGAAGATCAGGAAGGCTTTTTCCACTTCCTGATGGATATTGGCGTGCGCATGGGCAACAAGCGCAAGCGCGACAGCGATGCCCTGCCGGACACAAAACCGGACCAGTAGGAGCGGACTTGTCCGCGAAGACAGCATTCCAGACGATAAACATGTGTGGGATGCACTGGCCTCTCGCCAATGAATTCGCTCCCATATTGACCCTCTCGCGTCCTGTTTGGCGCGGAAGCTGCATCCGACCACCATTCGCCGGTTTTCCGTCACCGGTATCTGGGAGGGGTATGATGCGTAGCCTGGTTTTATTGCTGACGCTTTTGGCGTTGAGCGGTTGCATGAAGGTCAGTGATATGGGGGAGGGGGTTCGCGAGCAATTCAGCGACGCGGGGCTGCTCGACCACAGCGAAACCCGACGCCTTGGTAACTGGCGCGTACAGCCCGACTCCTACATCTACATCGCCCAGGGTGCTTTCGTCCCGCCGGGTCGTGCCTACCCGCGGCCTAACGTGGTGGCTGAAGAGGCTTTCAAGGGCTTTGTCGAATACTTCCCCATGGTTCGTCGCGCCCGTGGGCCGATAGGCCTGGATGAGGCCATGACCGAAGCGCGCAGCGCCGGTGCCCATTACCTGCTCTACACGCGTTTTGCCAAGGCCGATGACCGTATCGGCACGTTCGATGAGTGGTCGGATCAGGAAGCGGTCGACCGTCTGGGTATTGATAATGGCGTCATTCAACTGATGCTGATCGAAACCAGTACACGTTATCTGATCGACAGTGCACGTATTCGCAGTCGTGGCGGATTGCTGACACTTTACGACAACAAGCCCGAAGAGTTGCTGGGGCCTCCCCTGCAGGATTACGCTCGTATGCTGTTGGGTGTCGAGCGCTAGAGGTAAGCAATGAGTGATTCAGGCAAGGCTGGCGATCTGTTCGCGCAGATCCCGAAAACCAAAGGGTTGCCGCCTGTTCATCTGTGGAATCCGGATTTCTGTGGCGATATCGACATGCGTATCGCCCGGGATGGTGTCTGGTATTACCAGGGCACGCCTATTGGCCGAAAGCCCATGGTCCGTCTGTTTTCCACCATTCTGCGCCGCGATGGCGATGACTATTTTCTCGTCACGCCCGTCGAGAAGGTGGGCATCAAGGTCGATGATGCTCCGTTCGTGGCGGTCAGCGTCGAGGTGAGTGGCTCGGGTGAGACGCAGGTTCTGCGCTTCGTCACTCATGTCGACGATGAGGTTGAGGCCGGAGCGGAGCATCCGCTGCGGGTCCTGACCGATCCGGTCACCCAGGAGCCGTCCCCCTATATTCATGTGCGTGCCAACCTGGAAGCGCTGATCCATCGCAATGTGTTTTACCAGTTGGTCGAACTGGCGGTTTCGCGTCAGATAGACGGGCAGAGCTGGTTGGGGGTGTGGAGTCAGGGCTCCTTCTTCCCCATTGGCCTGGAGCCTTGAGACTGTCCGGTATCTGAACGCTCGATTGCCTGTCGACAGCCCGGCAGTTAAAGTGCCGCTCCCTGTTTTTCCTGAGGTTTTTGCATGAGTCAGTCCTTTGATATCGCCGTGATCGGCGCCACCGGTACTGTCGGCGAAACCATCGTCCAGATTCTGGAAGAGCGTGATTTTCCGGTTGCCAATCTGCACCTGCTGGCCAGTGTCGACTCGGCCGGGCATTCCGTGTCGTTCAGGGGCAAGAATGTGCGAGTGCGTGAGGTCGATGAGTTCGACTTCAGCAAGGCACGGCTGGCCTTTTTTGCCGCCGGGCCTTCAGTCAGCCTGAGCTTTGCCTCCCGTGCGGTGGCAGCCGGCTGTTCGGTGATCGATCTTTCCGGTGCGCTGCCTTCAAGCCAGGCTCCCCATGTGGTGGCCGAGGTCAATGGTGAATCGGTCGCTCCGGGTGCCGGACCGCATCTGGTTTCCAGCCCGAGTGCATCGGCGACGGCATTGGCCATGGTGCTGGCTCCCTTGCGCAATGTCCTGGATATCGTGCGAGTCAATGTCACCGCCTGCCTTGCCGTCTCTACTCAAGGGCGCGAGGGCGTTGCGGAGCTGGCGCGTCAGACGACCGAGCTGTTGAATGTGCGCCCGCTGGAAACCCGCTTTTTTGATCGGCAAATGGCTTTCAATCTGTTGGCTCAGGTTGGTACTGCCGATGAGGCAGGCCATGTTCCGCTTGAAAGGCGACTGGTCACTGAGTTGCGTGAATTGCTGGCGCAGCCTTCACTCAAGGTTTCGGCCAGTTGCATTCAGGTACCGGTTTTCTTTGGCGACAGCTTCAGCATTTCCTTGCAGACAGTCGCTCCCGTGGACCTTCTGGCTGTAAACGATGCCCTGGAATCGGCAGAGGGTCTTGAGCTGGTCGAGGCGGGGGATTACCCGACGCCGGTAGGTGATGCCGTAGGCCAGGATGTGGTTTATGTAGGGCGTGTTCGTGCGGGAATAGACGATCCGGAACAACTTAATTTGTGGGTGACTTCGGATAATGTTCGCAAAGGAGCGGCTTTGAATGCTGTGCAGGTTGGCGAATTGTTGATAAAAGGCTATGTGTAAAAGATACTTGGCAACAATTTGAAGAATGTTTCTAGCGGCGCTATGCCTTACACCCAATGCAGGACTACCTCTCCGGATGCCGGGGAATCTTTAAACAAGGGATGGGCTATGGTTCAGGTTCGTAAACTGGTATTAGCAATTGCTGCGGCTTCGGCGCTGTCATCGGGGATGGCGCAGGCGTTGGGGCTCGGGGAATTGTCGGTCAAGTCGACCCTGAACCAGCCGTTGGTAGCCGAAATCGAGTTGACTCAGGCGCAGGGGCTTAATGCTTCGCAAGTTGTGCCGAGTCTGGCAACTACAGCCGACTTCGCGCAGGCGGGCGTCACTCGACAGGCGTTTCTCAATGATCTGACCTTTACCCCGGTGATCAATGCCAGCGGTAAAAGTGTCCTGCGCATTACTTCCAGTAAGCCGGTGCGCGATCCCTATGTGAAGTTCCTGGTTCAGGTGCTGTGGCCTGACGGTCGCTTGCTGCGTGAATACAGCCTGTTGCTGGATCCGCCGAAGTTCTCTCCGGAGGCTGCCGCCGCAGCCGCTGCTGCCGCGCCTTCTGCTCCAGCGGCACCTGCGCAATTGCCTTCGGTTGCCGCGCCTGCCGAGGCTCCGGCTCCGGCTGCACCGGCTCCGGCCCCTGAAGTGGCGTTGCCGCCGCCTGCAGTCGACAAGCCTGCACAATACGTCACCACCAATAACGATACGTTGTGGGAAATCGCCGCAAAAGTTCGTACGGGCGGTACGGTTCAGCAGACCATGCTGGCCATTCAGGCGCTCAATCCTGATGCCTTCATTGGTGGCAACATCAACCGCCTGAAAAAAGGTCAGGTGCTGCGCCTGCCGACGCCACAGCAAACCACGGCGCTGCCTCAGTCTCAGGCGCTTGCAGAAGTTTCCCAGCAATACCGGGCCTGGCGTGAAGGGCGTCGTCTGCCGGCGGGTACCCGTCAGGTGGATGCAACCCGCCGTGCACGTGCCGGTGCTGCGCCTTCAAAGGTTGAAACCCGCGATAATCTCAGCCTGGTCTCGGCCAATGGCAAACCTGCCGCCAAGGGCGCGGCCGGTGATGGCGATCTGAGCAACAAGCTGGCCGTGGCTCAGGAAGCGCTCGATACGTCGCGTCGTGATAATGCCGAACTGAAAAGCCGCATGAACGACCTGCAAAGTCAGCTCGACAAATTGCAGCGCCTCATCGAACTCAAGAACGATCAACTGGCCAGGATGCAGACGCCGGGAGCCCCTGCTGCCAACCCGGCAGTACCTGCTGCCCTGGTCGATGCCAATGGTGCACCGATCAAGCCGGCCGGTGAGGTTGCCCCTGAGGATGCATTGCCGGCGGGTGCCGCGCAGGTGGCGACTCCGCCTGCAGATCAGCCACTGGCGGTTGAGCCTGTTGCCGCTCAGGATGAAGATCCGCTGAAGAGCATCATCAATAATCCGGTCATGCTGGGGCTGATCGGTGGTGCGGCTCTGTTGGTTCTTGCGCTGCTGGCTCTGTTCCTGGTGCGTCGCCGCAAGGCCAGGGAAGAAGCCGAGAAGCACAAGCGTATGGCTCGGGCTCTGGCTGAAGAGTCGGATTTCGTTTCCGATATGGATATGGACGTTCCGCAAGCCAGCTTCGACGGGCTCGATGTTTCTGCACCCAACGTCAAGATGGCGGCCGGTCCTGCGCCTGCATCGGCCCCTTCGCGAGAGCGACCGGCGGACCCGCTGGTCCAGGCCGAGATTCATATTGCCTACGGTCGCATGAATCAGGCTATCGAACTGCTGGAAGAGTCGGTCAAGGAAGATCCGTCGCGTGATGACATTCGCCGCAAGCTGATGGAAATCTACGCGGAGCAGGGCAACAACAAGGCCTATGCTGCGCATGAACGGAAGCTGGTGGCTGCGGGAAAGCGTAATGCTGAGGTCGAGCAGCTAAAGGATCGATACTCGACCGAGAAAGCTCCAGAACCAGCCGTCGCACCGGTTGCCGCTGAGCCGGTTTCGCCGCCTGCTGCACCTGCACCTGCACCTGCACCTGCACCTGCAGCCGTTGCGCCTGAGGTGGCTGTGGCGGCAGCGGCTGTGACCGCTGCTGCCGTGGCTGCGGAGCTGGATGCCAAGTATGTGGAAGAGCTTCTGGCCGATGATCCGATCGAGCCTGTATCTGAGCCGGAGCCAGTATCTGCGCCGGAACTGGAGCCGGAACTGGCTGTGGAGCCGGAGCTGGAAGCCGAGCCAGAACCCGAGCCAGAACCCGAGATCGCGCTGGAGCCTGAACTTGATGAGCCGTCTGCGCTGGTCGCGGATGAGCCTGCGCTGGATGACAGTGCATTCGATCAGGATTTCGACCTGAGCCTGGATGAGTTCGAGGAAATGCCGCCAGCCGGTGTTTCGACGATCAACGATCTGGATGATCTGTTGCTGGACGAGCCTGTCGCTCCGGCTCCGGTCGATGACGAAGAGCTGAGTTTCGAGTCGGTCATGCAGCAGCAGGCAGAAGCCAGGGCCGCAGCGGAAACCGACGATCTGGCCGATTTCGATCTGGACCTTTCGGAAGAGGAGCCTGCGCTCAAGGCCGAAGACGATCTCTTGCTGGCCCTGGGCGATGACTCGCTCGATCTGGGTGAGACGGTCTCTGCACCGCTGGAGGATCTGGAGCTTCCGGAAGATTTCGACCTGTCGCTGGCCGATGAGATTGAGACCGATCAGGCGACCCAGGCTTTTGCGTCCGAAATCGAAGATGTCAACGCCGAGCTGGATCGTCTTTCGCAGAACCTGGAGCATCCACCGCTCGATGAGCCGCGTTTCACGGCTGAAGATGCTGCGCTGGATGACGAGCCTGAGTTCGACTTCCTGTCGGGTGTCGATGAGGCAGCGACCAAGCTGGATCTGGCGCGTGCCTATATCGACATGGGTGACGCCGACGGTGCCCGGGATATTCTCGATGAGGTTGTCAGCGAAGGAAGTGACGGTCAGAAGACCGAGGCCCGTGAGATGTTGTCGCGTCTGGCCTGATCCCGCCTTCGTTGTTTGACAGACGGCCGCTTTTGCGGCCGTTTGCATTTGTGGCCGGTTGAGTGGCGTCTTTTTTCGTCAGCCGTATAATGGCCGCCTTTTCGCAGACTGACAGGCTGTAACACCTTGGCGAACATAGACAACCCGGCCGCCGAGATGGCGCCCGAGGGCTTTTCCCGAATCGCGCTGGGCGTGGAATACAAGGGCTCGCGCTATTGTGGCTGGCAGCGCCAGGCGTCAGGCGTGCTGACGGTGCAGGAAACGCTCGAGGATGCCTTGTCCAGGGTTGCGGCTTCGCCGGTTTCCCTCATGTGTGCCGGCCGTACCGATGCAGGTGTGCATGCCTGTGGGCAGGTGGTGCATTTCGATACCCGCGCCGAACGCACCATGAAAGCCTGGGTCATGGGGGCCAATATCAATTTGCCCCACGATATCAGTGTCACCTGGGCCAGGGTCATGCCTGCCCATTTTCATGCGCGCTTCAAGGCGATTGCACGTCGCTATCGGTATGTGATCTACAACGATCAGATTCGCCCAGCGCATCTGGGGCAGGAAATCACCTGGAATCACCGGCCTCTCGATGTCGAGCGTATGGCCGAAGCCGCCGCGTATCTGGTGGGCACTCATGATTTCAGTGCTTTCCGTGCCGGGCAGTGCCAGGCCAAGTCACCGATCAAGCAATTGCATCATCTGCGTGTCACGCGTCACGGCAAGATGATTGTCATCGATGTGCGTGCCAATGCGTTTCTTCATCATATGGTCCGCAATATTGCAGGTGTCCTGATGACTATCGGCGCGGGCGAGCGGCCCGTCGAGTGGGCGAAGGAAGTGCTGGAAAGTCGGGTGCGTCGTACGGGCGGTGTCACGGCGCACCCCTATGGACTTTATCTGGTGCAGGTCGAGTACCGGGATGAATTTCCGCTGCCTGATCGGTATATCGGTCCGCACTTTCTTACGGGCTTCAGCGAACTTGACGGCTGACGACCTGAAAAGCATTTGCTAACATCCGGGCTTTCCGAAAGGCTTGAGGTTTTCACTACATGTCAGCCGTTCGCAGCAAGATCTGCGGGATTACCCGCATAGAAGACGCATTGGCTGCCGTCGAGGCGGGAGCCGACGCCATCGGTCTGGTGTTCTACCCCAAGAGTCCGCGTGCCGTGAATGTGCAGCAGGCACGCGCCATCATTGCCGCCTTGCCGCCGTTCGTTACCACCGTCGGGCTGTTCGTCAATGCCAGTCGTTGCGAGCTCAATGAAACGCTGGATGCCGTTCCTCTGGATCTCCTGCAGTTCCATGGCGATGAAACGCCAGAGGAGTGCGACGGCTATCATCGTCCCTACATCAAGGCGCTCAGGGTCAAGGCGGGTGACGATATCGCGGCTGCCTGTCGTGCCTACGGCAAGGCCAGCGGCATCCTGCTCGATGCCTACGTCGCGGGCGTGCCCGGTGGAACCGGGGAAACCTTCGACTGGGCCCTGATTCCGGACGACCTCGAAAAGCCGGTCATTCTGGCGGGCGGGTTGACGTCGGCCAATGTGGCGCAGGCCATTGCACAGGTCAGGCCTTATGCCGTCGATGTCAGTGGTGGCGTCGAGAAGAGCAGGGGAATCAAGGATCGCGACAAGATTCTTGCGTTCATGAGCGCGGTCCATGGTGCCTGATGTGACGGTTCTCGGTTTGCCGCCGTCCATAAGCCTGTCCCCGCCATAAGCATGCGGGTCGGATTGAACGAGCGGCTGCCATGGTGTGCCGCCGATTAACAGTAGGGTTGAGGGTCATGCAGGTCTTGTGGATCGCTGCCCGTCATTGCCGCCACCTACTACGAATTTAAGCTAAGGGCATGCGCCTGGCATGTAGTCGCCAGGCGTGGAAGCCAAACCGGTACTGGGAGAAATAAAGCATGAGCAACTGGTTGGTAGACAAACTGATCCCTTCGATCATGCGTTCCGAGGTCAAGAAAAGCTCGGTCCCCGAAGGGCTTTGGCATAAATGCCCGTCATGCGAAGCGGTGCTTTATCGTCCTGAGCTTGAAAAGACCCTGGACGTCTGCCCCAAGTGCAACCACCACATGCGTATCGACGCCCGTGCCCGCCTGAACATCTTTCTCGATGCGGAAGGTCGTGCCGAGCTGGGTGCGGATCTGGAGCCTGTGGACCGTCTGAAGTTTCGCGACAGCAAGAAGTACAAGGACCGTCTGGTCGGTGCGCAGAAGCAGACCGGCGAGAAGGATGCCCTGATCTCCATGAGCGGTACCCTGCTGGGCATGCCGATCGTGGTGTCGGCGTTCGAGTTTTCCTTCATGGGTGGTTCGATGGGCGCCATCGTGGGCGAGCGTTTCGTGCGTGCCGCCAACTATGCGCTGGAAAACCGCTGCCCGATGGTCTGCTTCGCCGCTTCCGGCGGTGCCCGCATGCAGGAAGCCCTGATTTCCCTGATGCAGATGGCCAAGACGTCGGCTGTTCTGGCGCGTCTGCGTGAAGAAGGGCTGCCGTTCATTTCCGTGCTGACCGATCCGGTCTACGGTGGTGTCTCCGCCAGTCTGGCCATGCTGGGTGACGTGATCGTCGCCGAGCCAAAGGCTCTGATCGGCTTTGCCGGTCCTCGCGTCATCGAGCAGACCGTTCGCGAAAAACTGCCGGAAGGCTTCCAGCGCAGTGAGTTCCTGCTGAACCACGGCGCCATCGACATGATCATTCCTCGTAATGAGCTGCGTCCACGTCTGGGCAATCTGCTGGCTCAAATGATGAACCTGCCGACGCCGAAGTTCGTTGCGCCTGTTCTTGAGCCTGTCGTCGTTCCTCCGGCACCGGCTACGGTATGACCCCTGCAAGCCTGAGCGAATGGCTCGCCTATCTGGAGCAGTTGCATCCTTCTGCCATCGATATGGGGCTGGATCGTTCGCGACAGGTGGCGCAGCAGTTGGGGCTTACCCGGCCTGCGCCTCGGGTGATCACGGTCACCGGGACCAACGGCAAGGGTTCGACCTGCGCATTTGTCGCCGCGTTGCTCCAGGCTCAAGGGCTCAAGGTCGGTATTTACAACTCCCCGCATCTGCTGCGTTATAACGAACGTGTGCAGGTTCAGGGGGTTGAAGCTTCCGATGCCGATCTGTGCAATGCCTTTGCCGCTGTCGAGGCGGCGCGTGGCGATATCACCCTGACGTATTTCGAGATGGGCACGCTGGCGGCGTTCTGGCTGTTCGAGCAGGCCTGTCTGGATGCCGTCGTGCTGGAAGTCGGTCTGGGTGGTCGTCTGGATGCCGTGAATCTGGTCGATGCCGATCTGGCGCTGGTGACCAGCATCGGTATCGATCATGCCGACTGGCTGGGCGATAGCCGTGAGTCGGTGGCGTTCGAGAAGGCCGGTATTTTCCGTGCGGGCTGTCCGGCGCTGTGTGGGGATCTTGATCCGCCTGCGCCATTGCTTGAGCGCGCCGGGGAGCTAGGCTGTCCCTTGTCGTTGCGTGGCCGCGAGTTCGACCTGTCCGTAACCGGTCAGGGCTGGAACTGGCGTGGGCGTGACAGTGCGGGGCAGACGGTCGAGCTGTCTGATCTGCCGCTGCTGGACTTGCCGATGGAGAATGCCGCGCTGGCGCTCCAGGCCTATCTGTTGCTGGATCTGCCATGGCAGTCGGATGTCATTCGATCTGCATTGGTGAATACACGCATTACCGGTCGTCTGGATCGGCGTGTGTTTCAATGGCAGGGCAAGACTCTGAACCTGTTGCTCGATGTGGGGCACAATCCGCATGCTGCTCAGTTCCTGGCGCAGCGTATGGCTCAACGTCCCGTTGCCGGCAAGCGTCTGGCCGTGTTTGGCCTGCTGGCCGACAAGGATCTGGAGGGCGTGGTTGCCGAGCTGGTTTCCGGCGTGCAGCAATGGGCGGTGGCACCTTTGCCCACGCCTCGCAGTCGTCCGGCCGCAGAATTGCAGTCGGTATTGCAGAACCTTGGCGCGCAGGCGGCGTCTTACGACAGTGTTGCGCAGGCGCTCGAGGCGCAGTGTGCAATCGCTACGGCCGATGACGAGATTTTGCTGTTCGGATCTTTTTACTGTGTCGCCGAGGCTCTCGAGTGGCTGGCCCGGAACACCGATGAGGAAGCTGCAAATGGCTTTGCTGGATAAAGTATTCAAACAGCGAATGGTGGGAGCCCTGGTCCTGATTGCCGTGGCGGTCATTTTCCTGCCCATGCTCTTTACCCGTCAGGACGAGGTGCGTCAGGTACAGGTGGAGGCACCTGCTGCCCCTCAGGCACCTGTCGTTCCGCAGGTCAAGGTGGAGCCGGTTCCGGTTCCAGAGCCGCAGGCTCTGTCACAGGAGCCGGTACCGGGCAATGATGAGATGAGTGCTGCCAATCAGGTGCCGCCGTCCATGCCGATTGCGCCTGCACCGCCTGTCGCCAGTGCTCCGGCCCCCAAACCGACCAAGCCCGCTCCGGCACCTGCACCTGCACCTGCACCTGCTCCAGCAGCTCCGGTGGCCGCTGCCAGGCCTGCTGCTCCGGCAGGCGTCGATGCCAATGGCCTTTCCGTGAGCTGGTCCGTGCAACTGGCCAGCATGTCCAACCGGGCCAATGCCGATAACCTGCAAAAGACGCTGCGCAGCCAAGGCTATAACGCTTACATCCGTACCGCCGATGGTGTGAATCGTGTGTTTGTCGGGCCGTTGATCGAGCGTGCCGAAGCCGATCGTCTTCGTGATCAGCTGGATAAACAGCAGAAGCTCAAAGGGATTGTGGTGCGCTTTCAGCCCGAGCGTGGCTAAAAGTCGCAATGCATCGATAATCGCTGCTTACCGGGAGGCGGGCGCTCTGCTAAAATGCGCCGCCTCATCTGTCTGCAGGCTGCAACGTGCCATTTACTCCGGTTGACTGGGCGATCCTCGGAATTGTCGCCATTTCCGCTCTGATCAGCATCAAACGCGGCTTCGTCAAGGAAGCGCTGTCGTTGCTGACCTGGATCATCGCAGGTGTCGTGGCCTGGATGTTCGGTGCGGGGCTGTCTCAGTATCTGGTCAATTACATAGAAACACCTTCGGCCCGCGTGATCGCGAGCTGCATCATCCTGTTCGTCGCCACATTGCTGGTGGGCGCGATGGTCAACTTTCTCATAGGCGAACTGATTCGTGTCACCGGGCTTTCCGGGACCGATCGTTTTCTCGGTATGGTCTTCGGCGCAGCGCGCGGAGGCCTGCTTGTCGTTGTAGCGGTCGGGCTGCTGAGCCTGGGGCCGGTACAACAGGATCAATGGTGGCAGCAGTCCAGACTGCTGCCGCAATTTCTCATGGTCGCTGACTGGTCGAAAAACCTGATTCTCGGGATGTCCAGCAAGTGGCTCGCCAGCGGCATCAGCGTTCCTGCTGAGCTGCCGTTCAAGGAGCAGATCCTGCCGGCCGCAATGCCGCAGGACGTGCTTGGTAAATCAAGTTCCACTAAGTAGGGGTTGTGTCGCATGTGTGGCATCGTCGGTATCGTCGGTAAGTCGAACGTCAATCAGGCGCTGTATGACGCGCTCACCGTCCTCCAGCATCGCGGCCAGGACGCTGCCGGTATCGTAACCAGCCATGAAGGCCGGTTATTTCTGCGCAAGGACAATGGTCTGGTGCGTGATGTGTTCCAGCAGCGCCATATGCAGCGTCTGGTCGGGCACATGGGGATTGGTCATGTGCGTTATCCAACGGCGGGCAGCTCGACTTCGGCCGAAGCCCAGCCGTTCTACGTCAACTCGCCATACGGCATTACGCTGGCGCACAACGGTAACCTGACCAACGTCGAGCAACTGGCCAAGGAGATTTACGAATCCGACCTGCGCCACGTCAACACCAGCTCCGACTCGGAAGTGCTGCTCAACGTTTTTGCCCATGAACTGGCCGTGCGCGGCAAGTTGCAGCCTACCGAAGAGGACATCTTCGCGGCCGTGACAGACGTTCACAACCGTTGCCGTGGCGGCTATGCCGTGGTGGCGATGATCACCGGTTACGGCATTGTCGGTTTCCGCGACCCTGATGCCATTCGCCCGATCGTGTTCGGCCAGCGTCATACCGACGAAGGCGTCGAGTACATGATTGCTTCCGAAAGCGTGTCCCTGGACGTGCTGGGCTTTACCCTGATCCGCGACCTCGCTCCGGGTGAAGCGGTCTACATCACTGAAGACGGCAAGCTGTTCACCCGTCAGTGCGCGACCAACCCCAAATACGCCCCGTGCATCTTCGAGCACGTCTATCTGGCGCGTCCGGACTCGATCATCGACGGCATCTCGGTCTACAAGGCGCGTCTGCGCATGGGCGAGAAGCTGGCAGACAAGATCCTGCGCGAGCGTCCGGATCACGATATCGACGTGGTCATCCCGATTCCGGACACCAGCCGTACCGCAGCGCTGGAGCTGGCCAACCACCTGGGCGTCAAGTTCCGCGAAGGCTTCGTCAAGAACCGTTACATTGGCCGGACATTCATCATGCCGGGCCAGGCGGCACGCAAGAAGTCCGTGCGCCAGAAGCTCAACGCCATCGAGCTGGAGTTCCGCGGCAAGAACGTGATGCTGGTGGATGACTCCATCGTGCGTGGCACCACCTGCAAGCAGATCATCCAGATGGCCCGTGAAGCAGGCGCCAAGAACGTCTACTTCTGCTCGGCTGCTCCGGCTGTTCGTTACCCCAACGTCTACGGCATCGATATGCCGAGTGCTCATGAACTGATCGCCCATAACCGCACCACTCAGGACGTGGCCGACCTCATCGGTGCCGACTGGCTGGTCTATCAGGATCTGAACGACCTGATCGAAGCGGTCAGCGGCAGCAAGAAGATCAAGATCGACAACTTCGACTGCTCTGTCTTCGACGGCAAGTACGTGACCGGCGATATCGACGAGCATTATCTGAACAGGATCGAACAGGCGCGCAACGACGCTTCCAAGGCCAAGACCCAGGCAGTGAGCGCGATCATCGATCTGTACAACAACTAATTGAGCAAGGAGTGGACGGCATGACTCAGGAATGGGATGCCGGTCGGCTGGACAGCGACCTGGAAGGCGTGGGTTTCGATACCCTCGCCGTACGCGCCGGGCAACATCGCACGCCGGAAAGCGAGCATGGCGATCCGATGTTCTTTACCTCCAGCTATGTATTCCGTACGGCTGCCGATGCAGCCGCGCGTTTTGCAGGTGAAGTGCCGGGCAACGTCTACTCGCGTTACACCAACCCGACCGTGCGCTCCTTCGAGGAGCGTATCGCTGCACTGGAAGGGGCTGAGCAGGCGGTGGCCACGGCGACCGGCATGGCGGCGATTCTGTCCGTTGTCATGAGCCTGTGCAGCGCGGGTGACCACGTACTGGTCTCGCGCAGTGTGTTTGGTTCGACCATCAGCCTGTTCGAGAAGTACTTCAAGCGTTTCGGTATCGAAGTCGACTACGTGCCTCTGGCCGAGCTGTCGGGCTGGGATGCGGCGATCAAGAGCAATACGAGGCTGTTGTTCGTCGAGTCGCCGTCCAACCCGCTGGCCGAACTGGTGGATATCGCGGCCCTGGCAGAAGTGGCTCATGCCAAGGGCGCGATGCTGGTGGTGGACAACTGCTTCTGTACGCCAGCGCTGCAACAGCCTCTGCGGCTGGGCGCGGACATCGTCGTGCATTCTGCGACCAAGTTCATCGACGGCCAGGGCCGTTGCATGGGCGGTGTGGTGGCCGGTCGCAGCGAGCAGATGAAGGAAGTGGTCGGTTTCCTGCGCACGGCAGGGCCAACCCTGAGCCCGTTCAATGCCTGGATCTTCCTCAAGGGCCTTGAAACCCTGAACCTGCGCATGCGCGCTCATTGCGCCAACGCTCAGGCCATTGCCGAATGGCTCGAGCAGCAGGACGGCGTCGAGAAGGTTCATTACGCGGGGCTCAAGAGCCATCCGCAGCATGAGCTGGCCCAGCGTCAGCAAAAGGGCTTCGGTGCGGTCGTGAGCTTCGAGGTCAAGGGGGGCAAGGAAGGCGCATGGAGCTTCATCGATGCCACGCGACTGATCTCCATTACTGCCAACCTGGGTGACAGCAAGACCACGATCACTCATCCGGGTACCACGTCCCATGGTCGTCTGTCGCCTCAGGAGCGCGAGGCGGCCGGTATCCGTGACAGTCTGATCCGGGTTGCCGTCGGTCTGGAAGACGTTGCTGACCTCCAGGCCGACCTGGCACGCGGTCTGGCGGCGTTGTGAGTGAATGGGCGATGAAAATCGCCAGCACCCATAACGGTCGTGTTGCCCTGGTCACCGGTGCCGCCCGCGGTATCGGACTGGGCATCGCGGCCTGGCTGATTGCCGAGGGCTGGCAGGTTGTACTGGCTGACCTTGACCGTGCTCGAGGCACCAAGGTGGCCGAGGTGCTGGGCGACAACGCCTTGTTCATTGCCATGGACGTTGCCAGCGAAGAACAGGTCGCTGCTGGCGTGGCCGAGGTGCTCAGGCGCTTTGGCCGCCTCGATGCGCTGGTATGCAATGCGGCTGTTGCCGATCCCCATAACACCACTCTCGAAAGCCTTGATCTGGCTCACTGGAATCGAGTACTGAGTGTCAACCTCAGTGGTCCGATGCTGCTGGCCAAGCATTGTGCGCCTTATCTGCGGGCTCACTGCGGCAGCATCGTCAATCTGAGCTCGACCCGTGCCAGACAATCGGAACCCGATACCGAGGCTTACGCGGCGAGCAAGGGCGGTCTGCTGGCCCTGACCCATGCGTTGGCCATCAGCCTTGGGCCGGAAATCCGTGTCAATGCTGTCAGCCCGGGCTGGATCGATGTGCGTGATCCATCCGTGCGCCGTGCCGAGCCGCTGTCAGAAAGCGACCATGCCCAGCATCCGGCGGGCAGGGTAGGGACGGTGGAGGATGTTGCGGCTATCGTGGCCTGGCTGGTTTCCAGGCATGCCGGGTTTGTCACGGGGCAGGAATTCGTGGTGGACGGTGGCATGAGCAAGAAGATGATTTATGCGGAGTGAGTTTTAAGCGGAAAGCTTCAAGCTGCAAGAAGGTGCGAGTGATCGCACCTTTTTTGTTTTTACGCGCCTCCCGAGGTCTTTGCCGGATTGCTGTTTTTCAGGCTTTTTGAAAAAAACTTCAAGCAGGGTATTGACTTAGGTCCGGTAGGTGCGTAAATTTCGCGGCCTCAGCGAAGCAAAGGGTGATTAGCTCAGCCGGGAGAGCATCTGCCTTACAAGCAGAGGGTCGGCGGTTCGATCCCGTCATCACCCACCATCGCTGAGAAAGAAGGTCGTTACATGAGGGCCTTCGCAAAGCAGCAACGCAACGCGCAGCGGTAGTTCAGTCGGTTAGAATACCGGCCTGTCACGCCGGGGGTCGCGGGTTCGAGTCCCGTCCGCTGCGCCATATTACACAGATCGGGTTCGCCGGGTCTGGGATTGAAAAGTCAAAAGACTGTTCAATCAGGCAGTGATTCAAACTACCGAAAGTTTGTTTCAGGCCGGTTAAAAGAGTTTCACAAGCGATACGCAGCGGTAGTTCAGTCGGTTAGAATACCGGCCTGTCACGCCGGGGGTCGCGGGTTCGAGTCCCGTCCGCTGCGCCATACAAAGCTTCAAGGCCCTTGAACTCCTTGAAGCAAAAGAAAAAGCGACCTTAATAGGTCGCTTTTTTTTGCCTGAAATTCAGACAGTGCAGCAGGGCTGCCTCAGTACCAGCGCAGCCCGGATACTCAAAAGGTTTTCACCACTTCATCTCGCCCTTGGCCACCTTGGCACTGAGTTCCAGCGAAGACTCTTCCCCCAGTTTTGGATAATGCGCTTTCATGGCATTGATCAGTGCCGCCGAGTCTTTTGCCTTGGCGGTTTCTGCATCGAAGGTCTTGATATAGGCCGCGGTCAGGGCAGGCGATTGTTCCGGTTTCTGATCGCCGGGCAGGAAGTGACCGGGGACGATGACGGATGGTTTCAGTTTTTCGATGGTGGCCAGAGTGGTCAGCCAGTCCTGATGAGACTTGGCGCTTTGAGTGTCGGCCATCCACACATGAATGTTGCTGGACAGCACCACGCCGCCGACCACGGCCTTCAGGGACGGTATCCACACGAATGTCCGGTCGGGCTGCGGGCCATCAAGGCCGACGATCTGCAAGTCATGCCCCTCAAGCTTCAGCGTGCTGCCCTGAATGACTTCTGGCACGACGAGTCTGCTCGGGGCATCGGTGCCCAGTTTAGGTCCCCAGTAGGCCAGCTTGCCGTCCATGGTCTGTTTGATGTGGGCGACGGTTTCGGCACTGGCTACGACCCTGGCCTTTGGGTAAGCGTCGGTGATGGCTTGCAGGCCAAAGTAATAATCCGGGTCGCCGTGGCTGATGTAGATGGTGGTGAGATTCTTGCCGCTCTGACGGATCTTCTCCACGACGTCCTTTGCCTGTGAGTTGGCAAACTGTGCGTCGATCAGGATGGCCTCTTTCTCGGCGCTCACCAGTACCGATGAAACCGGAAAGATGGCCTCGGCCCCAGGGTTGTAGACATCCAGCTTCAATGGCTGGGCGGCCAGCGTGGTGCCTGCGCAACCGAGCAGCGCAATACTGGCGAAAAAGCGTCGGGCAAGTAGCGGCAGCATGAAATATCTCCATTCGAGCAATATCGGAAGATGCAGAATAGGTGGGATTTCTGGAACGAAAAACGCTAGATTGCGGGTTGGTTTGTTTCTGAAAACGGTCGAATCATGGATAAATTGCAGGCCATGCAGGCTTTCGTCACGGTTGTCGATTGTGGCAGCCAGACGGCGGCGGCCGACAAGCTCGGCGTGTCGCGCCCGGTCATTTCCAGGTTTCTGGCGGAGCTTGAGGAGTGGACCGGTGCGCGGTTGATGCACCGTACTACCCGAAGGCTGAACCTTACGGCCGCAGGGGCTGAAGTCCTGCCCTTGTGCCGACGCATGCTCGATCTGGCAGAAGACATGCGCGCAGTCGTGGCGGCGCCTGAGGATGAGCCCAAGGGCTTGCTGCGCATTACCTGTAGCACTTCGTTCGGTCAGGCTCAGCTCACTCGGGCTGTGGCGGATTTCGTCGCCCGTCATGCACAGGTCCGGGTCGACATGGTGCTGCTGGACCGCACGGTGAATCTGGTGGACGAGCGGCTGGATCTGGCCATCCGTATCACCAATGACCTGGACCCCAATCTTATTGCGCGCCGCCTGACCACATGCCGCTCGGTGGTCTGTGCGTCACCGGCCTACCTGAAGGTGCATACGGCCCCCGAAAGCCTCGAAGACCTGTCGCTGCATAATTGCCTGACCCATTCCTACCACGGCAGCAGCCTCTGGCATTTCACCTGCGAAGGGCTGTCGGAAAGCGTGGCGGTGAAAGGCAACCTCAGTACCAATGATTCGATCACAAGCCTGCAGGCTGCGCTCTGCGGAGCCGGTGTGACCTTGCTGCCCACCTACCTGGCGGCTCCACTCATTCGGGACGGAAGCCTGATACCGCTGCTGACCCGCTACCAGCCAATGGAAATGAGCATTCATGCGGTTTATACCTCCCGCAAACACATGTCATCGGCATTGAGGGCATTGCTGGACTTTCTGGCCGAACGCTTTGCGCCCGAGCCGCTCTGGGATCGGGAGTGAAAAGCCTTTATACGAACATTTCATCATTTGTATCAGCATCTTTTCACTGTCTGCGTTGATCCTGCGCTGGCCTTGTTGCAGACTTACCGACGTTTTCCCGGTCTGCAGTTCTGCTGACAGTTATCTTCCCCCAGGATCCTCGATGTTTAAGTTACTGAGCTTTCGTACTGCATGCTGGACGTCCGTCCTGCTGCTCGCCGCTGGCTGTTCGTCGCCCAAGCAGGCTGTTTACGATCATGAGCATTTCGATGACGCGGGGACTTTCTCCAGAAGCTATCCGGCCAGCGATGAGTCGTCCTGCGAAGCCGGGCGGCGTGCCTTGCTGAGCCAGGGTTACATCATTACCAGCAGCGATCCGAAAATGATCAGCGGCCGCAAGAGCTTCCAGCAGACGGGCGAGACTCACATCGAGATCAGTTTCAACCTTGTCTGCGCAGCGGATGTAGGTGGGGCGGGCTCGACGATGTTTGCCAACGCCCTTCAGGATCGTTATGCGTTGAAGAAAACCAATAACTCGGCCAGCCTGGGTGTGGGCGTGCTGGGTTCGGTCTCGATGCCTATCGGCTCGACCGACGATTCGATGGTCAAGGTGGCCAGTGAGACTGTGGCTTCCGCCAAGTTCTATGAGCGTTTCTTCGGGTTGGTGGAGAACTTCCTGCCACCGGAAGTGAAGCAGGCTGCGCATATCGTCGAGAAGCCCAAGGCTGACCTGGGCGTGCCTGAGGCGGCTCCAGCGCCGGCTCCAGCTGCTGTAGCACCTGCGCCTCAGCCAGTAGAGCCAGTCGAAGAAGCACCGAAAGTCGAAGCTGCACCAGAAGCTTCTACCCCGGCTGCAGGCAGCGAACCTGTGGCTGCACCGGTGGAGCCAGCGACCTTCAGCGCCGAACCAGTCGAAGAACAGTAGGAGCGAATTCATTCGCGAAGAGCCGGTGCATTCGACATATATCTGTCGTTTGAAATGCTGCTTTCGCGAATGAATTCGCTCCTACGGGGTTAGCCGAGGAACAATTTGTAGGCCGGGTTCTGGCTCTCGTCCCAGTACGGGTAGCCGATTTCATCCAAAGCCGCACCCACCAGATGCCGTTCCTCTTCAGGCACCACCAGTCCTGCCACTACCCGTCCATCGGCCGCGCCGTGATTGCGGTAGTGGAACATCGAGATGGTCCAGCGTCCGCCCAGCTTGTCGAGGAAGTTGAACAGCGCGCCCGGTCGCTCCGGGAACTCGAAGCGCAGCACCACTTCGTCGCTGACCCGTTCCGAATGCCCGCCGACCATGTGCCGGATGTGCAGCTTGGCCAGTTCGTTGTCGGTCAGGTCCAGCACCGGGAAGCCCTGATCCGTCAGGCTGGCGAGCAGGGCGCTGCGCGGGTCGTTTTCCGGGTGGGTCTGCACGCCGACGAAGATGTGGGCCTCGCGGTCGGTGTGGTAGCGGTAGTTGAATTCGGTGATCTGGCGCTTGCCGATGGCCTGGCAGAACGCCTTGAAGCTGCCCGGCTGCTCGGGAATGGTCACGGCGATGATGGCTTCGCGGCCTTCGCCCAGCTCGGCGCGCTCGGCCACATGGCGCAGGCGGTCGAAATTGACGTTGGCACCCGAGTCGATGGCCACCAGGGTCTGGCCGCTGATGCCGCGCTGCTCGACGTATTTCTTGATACCCGCCACGCCCAGCGCACCGGCCGGTTCGGTGATGGAGCGGGTGTCGTCGTAAATGTCCTTGATGGCCGCACAGATTTCGTCGGTGCTGACGGTGATCACTTCATCGACGTACTGGCGGCAGACCTCGAAGGTGTGCTGGCCGATCTGTGCCACCGCCACGCCGTCGGCAAACAGTCCGACCTGATTCAGCACCACGCGCTCACCGGCCGCCATGGCGGCTTGCAGGCAGTTGGAGTCGTCCGGTTCGACGCCGATGACCTTGATCTCCGGGCGCAGGTATTTGACGTAGGCCGCGATGCCCGCAATCAG
>NZ_JBIVGV010000016.1:0-133251 GCF_044748865.1 Pseudomonas sp. NPDC089734
GAGCACCGTTTGCTAGTGCTGCCTAAGCAGGCCTACCACAAGACAACACAAAGCTTTCATCGCTTCTACCGCCATCCCAACTTACTCAAGCCCGGCCCAAGCCAGATTGTTCCGACAAGGCCGGAGCACGTCTGGGAGGCATATTGGCTTATCTGAACTCTGAACAGGTGTAAACCTATTTCAGGACTAGACAGCCAGTTAAGAAAAATTGGAGAAATTCGACCATTCTTAAAACTTTCTGGGCCCAGTGAAGAAAAACTGTGTAGTCCAGACAAAACTGAAATTTTCTCTGGAGCACAGCCGCAAGCGGATCTTGGCTTATGCGACACCCTTATTTTCACAGGACTAGCCGCTGTCATCGACGCTTGTGCTATAGATGTGGGCCATCTTTTTCAGACGAATTTCGTTTTATGGCAATGTTCACAAGGCGCTTTTTATCTTCGCTGTTTGCATTCATGTGGTCATGAATTGAGAGCGAAATAGTTATGCTGGCTATCAGCATAGCGAGGCCGATACCGACGGGACGTAGCCACCCTCCCTTGTCCACTCCAGTCTCTTTACCGTTTTTGATTTCAAAAGCACCGGCGGCGGCAACCATCAATGCTATTGCTAGAAACCAAAGAATCATTCCCCAGCCATAGCCGTAAACTCCAAATACATGCGCGGGGAATGTGAATGTGTTGAGCGACAGCAGTAGTGCTATGACAGCAAGCTCTACTGCACTACGCGAAATCTGAAGGCGTATAAGACTTATCAGGAAGAATGGGTTTGCAAACCAGGCGAACTGAAAGATTCCGATCCCAGCCCAACCCATATACAGAGCGAGCCAGCCCGGTGTGATTTCATTTTTGCTACTCACAGCTACCGGCAAAAATAGCGAAATTATCCACAGCATCAATGCCATGATTGAAAGCACTTCACTCGAAAGAAGGCGTTCTGTCAGCGATTGGCGGATTATGGGGTTTTCATCGTTAGTTGCAGATAAGCCTTGCTCTACGGAGGCCTCTAATACGTCTGGTTCAGGGAGCAGCTTTTCAGCGAAATCCCTGATTCTTGATTTCAGTATGAAAGGAATGAGGAGACCAGCATAAAAGCCCACAGTCGAAAGAATACTGTTTCCCATCAGGCTGTGTCTGACATATCCCATGTACAAAGCGACAAATGTGCCTCCTGCAAGGATCCAGTAGGCATAGGTGGAAAACTCTTTGGCAGCAGGTGAGTCGTGCAACGCAATCCATTGTCTCACTTGGTTCAGCACTAACACTAATAAGTACCCGAGTATAAATCCGCATAGCAGACCAAAAGCTGCTACCCCGAACACTCTTGAGTTTTCCATTTTTTCTTCCTTGTCGATCTAGAGCTTTCGTCCACTAAAAAGCCGACCCTAAAGGTCGGCTTTCTATCTACTCGCAAAACTTATGCACGTTTTTAGCTCACTAATGAGCTTGAGAAATAAGTAATAAAATTAATGACTTAGCTTTGATTCTCAACATTTTCTCAAAAATGGTGCACAGGTTATCCACAAAATTAGGCTTCGGCTTTTTCGGTGTTCGACACCGGTGCAAGGTCTGCTCCCAAAGACGTCTGGGTTGCTTCATTCCAGGCCTGGACACGGTCGTTGAGCGCCGCAATGGCGCGTGGGCCTGTGCCTTCGGCATACATGGGTTCGCCGATCACGACCTGAATGGTGCCAGGTTTTTTCGCCCAGCCTTCTTTCGGCCAGTATTTGCCGGCGTTGTGTGCAACAGGCAGCACCGGCAGTTCGGCATTGACGGCCAGCGCTGTGCCGCCACGGGAGAACTTGCCGATCTGGCCGTAAGGAACGCGGGTGCCTTCCGGGAAGATCAGGACCCAGATGCCGTCCTTGAGCAGCTCGTCGCCCTTCTGGGCTATCTGCTTGAGTGCGGCCTTGGGGTTTTCGCGGTCGATGGCGATAGGGCGCAGCATGGCCATGGCCCAACCGAAGAACGGCACGTACAGCAGCTCACGCTTCAAGACCTGGCTCAGCGGCTCGAAGTAAGCGGAGAGAAAGAAGGTCTCCCAGGTGCTCTGGTGGTTGGAAATGATCACACAGGGAGTTTTTGGAACATTTTCCGCCCCGGTCACTTCAACCCGGATATTCAGGAACACACGGGTCAGCCAGATGGCGCAACGGCACCAATAGACATTGATGAATCGATAACGGGCTTTGAACGGCAGAAAAGGTGCGATGAAGAAACTCAGTGTGCACCACAGCAGAGAGCTGGTGCCTAGCAACAGGTAAAAGAAAAAGATCCTGATTGCCTGGATGATCGACATAGTTGCTTTTACCGTACGGGCAAATGCCCGCTCATTGAGCGTGCCGTTGAACCTGAGGGCTTACAGCGAAACGCTCGTGTGGATAAGTTCTGCGGCCACTGCCGCGAGATCGTCAAAAATCAAAGTGCCGGCAGGCACTGCGCCGTCTATTGTTCTGCGGCCTTTACCGGTCATTACCAAAACAGGTTGAGAGTCGACGGCCAAAGCGGCTTGCAGGTCACCCTTGCTGTCGCCCACAAACCATAGACCCTTAAGGTCTGTTGCGTAATGATTGGCGATGGTCTGCAACATACCGGGTTTGGGTTTGCGGCAATCACAGCCTTCATCCGGCCCGTGCGGGCAATAAACGATCAAGCCGACCTCGCCACCCTGCTCTGCCACCAGCTCGCGCAAGCGCACATGCATGGCATCCAGGGTTGCCAGATCGTAATAACCTCGGGCAATGCCGGACTGGTTGGTGGCAATCGCCACCGTCCAGCCCGCCTTGCTCAATGCTGCGATGGCCTCGATCGAGCCTGGAATGGGAACCCACTCCTCCACCGACTTGATGTAAGCGTCGGAGTCATGGTTGATGACTCCGTCCCGATCGAGAATCAGCAGTTTCAATATCGATTCCTCAGCCTAGCAGCGAGATATCGGCAACGCCGAGGAACAGGCCACGCAGACGAGCCAGCAATGCGTAACGGTTGGCACGCACATTGGCATCATCGGCATTGACCATCACCGCCTCGAAGAAGGCATCCACAGGTTCGCGCAGGGTCGCCAGGCGTGCCAGCGATTCGCTGTACTGACGGTCTGCCGCCATGGGTTGCACGGCGTGGTCGGCCTGCTGAATGGCCGAGTACAGGGAGAACTCGTTGGCGTTGTCGAAATACTTGGGCTCGACGTTCTGAGGAATGCTGCCCTCGGCCTTGCTCAGGATGTTCGATACACGCTTGTTCACGGCGGCCAGTGCGGCGGCCTGTGGCAGCTTGCGGAAGGCCTGGACAGCCTGGACCCGTTGATCGAAGTCCAGAGCGGAACCCGGCTGCAAGGCACGGACCGACAGGTAGACTGCCACTTCGACGCCTTCGTCTTCGTAGCGCGCACGCAGGCGATCGAAGATGAACTCCAGCACTTGCTCGGACAAGCCGGCAGCCTTGACCTTGGCACCGAACTGGCCGACCGCGAATTTCACGGTTTCGATCAGGTCCAGGTCCAGTTGCTTGTCGATCAGGATGCGCAGGATACCCAGAGCCGCACGGCGCAAGGCATACGGGTCCTTGCTACCGGTCGGCAGCATGCCGATACCGAAGATGCCGACCAGTGTGTCGAGTTTATCGGCGATGGCCACGGCAGAGCCGGTCAACGTGGTTGGCAGTTCTGCACCGGCACCACGTGGCATGTACTGCTCGTTGAGCGCCAGTGCGACGTCTTCCGCTTCACCATCGGCCTTGGCGTAGTAGTAACCGGCGATGCCCTGCATTTCCGGGAACTCACCGACCATCTCGGTCGCCAGGTCGCATTTGCACAGCAGACCGGCACGTGCGGCACGTTGTGCGTCGCCGCCAATGCGCGGAGCGATGAATGCGGCCAGTTTGGAAACGCGCTCGGCCTTGTCGAACACGCTGCCCAGTTGGGCCTGGAACACGACATTCTTCAGGCGCTCGTTGAAGGTTTCCAGCTTCTGCTTCTTGTCCTGCTTGAAGAAGAATTCGGCATCGGTCAGACGTGGACGAACCACCTTCTCGTTACCGGCGATGATCTGCGCCGGGTCCTTGCTCTCGATGTTGGCAACCGTGATGAAGCGCGGCAGCAACTTGCCTTCGCTGTCCAGCAGGCAGAAATACTTCTGGTTGTCCTGCATGGTGGTGATCAGGGCTTCCTGAGGCACCTCGAGGAAACGCTCCTCGAACGAGCAGACCAACGGAACCGGCCACTCGACCAGACCGGCCACTTCGTCCAGCAGGCTTGGAGGCACGATGGCCGTGCCTTCCTGCTGAGCGGCCAGCTCATCGACGCGCTTGCTGATGATCTGGCGACGTTCGTTGAAGTCGGCCAGTACATTGGCTGCACGCAGGTCGCTCAGGTAACTGGCAGGCGAGGCAATGCGCACGTCTTCAGGATGATGGAAGCGATGGCCGCGGGAATGACGACCGGCTTTCTGGGCCAGGATCGTGCAGTCGACCACCTGATCGCCCAGTAGCATGACCAGCCATTGGGTCGGACGTACGAACTCTTCCTTGCGAGCGCCCCAACGCATGCGCTTGGCGATTGGCAGGTCGTTCAGCGAATCTTCGACAATGGTCGGCAGCAGCGTGGCGGTCGGTTTGCCGATGATGTTCTGGCTGTAACGCAGTTTTGGGCCGGTCTGGTCGATTTCACTCAGATCGACGCCACATTTCTTGGCAAAGCCCAGAGCGGCCTGGGTCGGATTGCCTTCCGCGTCGAAAGCGGCCTGACGTGGAGGGCCGTCCAGATTGACGCTGCGATCCGGTTGTTGAGTGGCCAGACCGGTGATGAGGACGGCCAGACGACGCGGGGCGGCGTAAATCTGTTTGGCACTGTAGGTCAGGCCAGCGGTTTGCAGGCCTTTCTCGATACCGGCCAGAAAGGCATCGCCCAGGGAACTGAGGGTCTTGGGTGGCAGTTCTTCAGTGCCCAGTTCGACCAGAAAATCTTGAGCACTCATTGTGCAGCCTCCAGCTTAGCCAACACTTCATCGCGTAGATCGGGCGGCGCCATCGGGAAGCCAAGCTTGGCCCGGGCTTGCAGGTAGCTCTGGGCGACAGAGCGGGCAAGCGTGCGCACGCGCAGGATGTATTGCTGACGTGCCGTCACGGAAATGGCCCGGCGCGCATCCAGCAGGTTGAAGGTGTGCGAGGCCTTGAGCACCATTTCATAGCTTGGCAGTGGCAGCTCAAGCTCGATCAGGCGAGCGGCTTCGCTTTCATAGAAGTCGAACAGCTCGAACAGTTTTTCGACGTTGGCGTGCTCGAAGTTGTAGGTCGATTGCTCCACTTCGTTCTGGTGGAACACATCGCCGTAAGTCACCTTGCCGAACGGACCGTCAGCCCAGACCAGGTCGTAGACCGAGTCAACGCCCTGCTGGTACATGGCCAGGCGCTCAAGGCCATAGGTGATTTCGCCGGTCACCGGATAGCACTCCAGGCCACCGACCTGCTGGAAGTAGGTGAACTGCGAGACTTCCATGCCGTTGAGCCAGATTTCCCAGCCCAGACCCCAGGCGCCCAGAGTCGGCGATTCCCAGTTGTCTTCGACGAAACGGACGTCATGCACCAACGGGTCGAGGCCGATGTGCTTGAGCGAGCCCAGGTACAGTTCCTGGAAGTTGTCCGGGTTCGGTTTCAGGATCACCTGGAACTGATAGTAATGCTGGAGGCGGTTCGGGTTTTCGCCGTAGCGGCCGTCAGTCGGGCGACGGCTTGGCTGTACGTAGGCGGCGTTCCAGGTTTCCGGGCCGACGGCGCGCAGAAACGTGGCAGTGTGGAAAGTGCCGGCGCCTACTTCCATATCGTAGGGCTGAAGTACCACGCAACCTTGTTCTGCCCAGTATTGCTGGAGGGCGAGGATCAAGTCTTGGAAGGTACGCACGGCTGGCGTAGGCTGGCTCACAAAATTCACCTGTGCTGGGCTGCGATTTAAAGAGCGGGAGTATACCCGATTCGGCTGCACGTCCACCCTTGGGAGGCCTATGACTCGCTGCTTTTGGTGCAATGAAGACCCACTTTATATCGCTTATCACGATCAGGAATGGGGAGTGCCGCTGCGCGATGCGCAGAAGCTCTTCGAGTTGCTTTTGCTTGAAGGGTTCCAGGCCGGTCTTTCCTGGATCACGGTTTTGAAAAAACGTGCGCGTTATCGCGAGGTCATGTTCGGTTTTGATGTCCACCGTATCGCGGCCATGACCGATGCGGAGATTGAGGTTCTGATGCAAGAGCCGGGCATCATTCGCAACCGGCTCAAGCTCAATGCTGCCCGCCGCAATGCCCAGGCCTGGTTGAAGCTGGACGATCCAGTCGGGTTTCTCTGGTCGTTTGTCGGAGGGCAACAGAAGGTCAACCACTTCAAGGAACGCAGCGAGGTCCCGGCCATCACGCCGGAAGCCGAAGCCATGAGCAAGGCGCTGAAAAAAGCCGGTTTTACCTTCGTGGGTCCGACGATTTGTTACGCCTACATGCAGTCGAGCGGCATGGTCATGGACCACACCACCGATTGTCATCGGTACGCGACTCTGGTGCGTTGAAGGTTACAATGCCGACCTCGAGAATGTGGGAGTGATCTGTGGATAAGTTCAAAGGTGCCATGATTGTCGGGGCGTTGCGGTTGTTTGCCCTGCTGCCCTGGCGTGCCGTGCAATGGGTGGGCACAGCGATTGGCTGGCTGATGTGGAAGCTTCCCAACCGCTCGCGCGAAGTGGCGCGGATCAACCTGTCCAAATGCTTCCCCGAATTGAACGAGGCCGAACTCGACCGACTGGTGGGGCGCAGCCTGATGGATATCGGCAAGACCCTGACCGAAAGCGCTTGCGCCTGGATCTGGCCTGCACAGAAATCCATCGATCTGGTGCGCGAAGTCGAAGGCCTCGATGTGCTCACCGATGCACTGGCTTCCGGCAAGGGCGTGGTCGGTATCACCAGCCACCTGGGCAACTGGGAAGTGCTCAATCACTTCTATTGCAACCAGTGCAAACCGATCATTTTCTATCGCCCGCCCAAGTTGAAGGCGGTGGACGAGCTGCTGCGCAAGCAACGGGTTCAGTTGGGCAACCGCGTCGCGGCTTCGACCAAGGAAGGCATCCTCAGTGTCATCAAGGAAGTGCGCAAGGGCGGTTCAGTGGGGATTCCTGCGGATCCGGAGCCGGCAGAATCGGCTGGCATCTTCGTGCCCTTCTGCGGCACTCAGGCCCTGACCAGCAAGTTCGTGCCCAACATGCTGGCGGGTGGCAAGGCCGTGGGCGTCTTCCTGCACGCCATGCGCCTGCCGGACGGTTCCGGTTACAAGGTGGTGCTGGAAGCCGCGCCTGAAGCCATGTACAGCACCGACACCGAAACCTCGGCGGCCGCCATGAGCCAGGTGGTGGAGAAATATGTACGGGCTTACCCGAGCCAGTACATGTGGACGATGAAACGCTTCAAGAAGCGCCCAGAGGGTGAGGCCCGCTGGTATTGATCTGTAGGAGCGAATTCATTCGCGAATCCAGGCTTCGCGAATAAATTCGCTCCTGCACGTCAGAAGAAGCTCAGCCCTACCTGAAACAGCCGCTCCACATCGCGGATGTACTTTTTATCCACAAGGAACATGATCACGTGGTCGCCGGATTCGATCACGGTGATGTCGTGGGCGATCAGGACTTCCTCGTCGCGGATGATGGCGCCGATCGTGGTGCCCTGCGGTAGCGAAATATCCTTGATGGCCTTGCCGATGACCTTGCTGGATTTGGCATCGCCGTGGGCGACGACCTCGATGGCTTCGGCCGCTCCCCTGCGCAGCGAATGCACGCTGACGATATCCCCACGTCGTACGTGGGTCAGCAAGGTGCCGATGGTTGCCAGTTGAGGGCTGACGGCGATATCGATTTCACCGCCCTGCACCAGATCCACGTACGCCGGGTTGTTGATCAGTGTGACCACCTTGCGTGCGCCCATCCGCTTGGCCAGCAACGACGACATGATGTTGGCCTCGTCGTCGTTGGTCAGTGCCAGGAACAGGTCGGTGTTGCCGATGTTCTCCTCCATCAGCAGGTCGCGATCCGAAGAGCTGCCTTGCAGCACGACGGTGTCGTTGAGGGTTTCCGAGAGGTGACGGCAACGGGCCGCGTTCATCTCGATGATCTTGACCTGATAGCGACTTTCGATGGCTTCGGCCAGGCGCTCGCCAATGTTGCCACCGCCTGCAATGACGATTCGCTTATAGCTTTCGTCCAGGCGTCGCATCTCGCCCATCACGGCACGAATGTGGGCTTTGGCGGCGATGAAGAACACTTCGTCATCGGCTTCGATAACCGTGTCGCCGTGCGGGGTTATCGGGTGGTCGCGGCGAAAGATGGCGGCCACGCGGGTATCGACATTGGGCATGTGCGCCCGCAGCTGGCGCAGTTTCTGACCGACCAGCGGCCCGCCGTAGTAGGCCCGCACAGCGACCAGCTGTGCCTTGCCTTCGGCAAAGTCGATCACCTGAAGGGCACCGGGGTATTCCACCAGACGCTTGATGTAATTGGTCACCACCTGTTCCGGGCTGATCAATACATCCACCGGAATGGCGTCGTTATCGAACAGGTCGGCACGGGTCAGATAGGCCCCTTCGCGGACACGGGCAATCTTGGTCGGCGTATGAAACAGCGTGTAGGCCACCTGACAGGCAACCATATTGGTTTCATCGCTGTTGGTGACCGCCACCAGCATGTCGGCATCGTCGGCCCCGGCCTGACGCAGTACCGTGGGAAACGAGCCTCTACCCTGCACCGTGCGGATATCCAGCCGGTCGCCCAGGTCGCGCAGCCGGTCACCATCGGTGTCCACGACCGTGATGTCGTTGGCTTCACTGGCCAAATGCTCGGCCAGCGTACCGCCAACCTGCCCTGCACCCAGGATGATGATTTTCAACGGCTATCTCCCTGTCAGGCCGACGCTGCAATCTTGATCAGTTTGGCGTAATAGAAGCCATCATGCCCACCTTCCTGTGCCAGCAACTGACGCCCGTGGGGCTGTTTGATGCCCGCAGGTTGTCCGCCGTTCTGCCCGGCGATGTCCAGCTCTCGGGCACCGGTGGTCCGGGCAAGAAAGGCTTCGATCACTTCGGTGTTTTCCGTGGGCAGTGTCGAGCAGGTGGCATACACCAGGATCCCGCCGACCTGCAGCGTTGGCCAGAGCGCGTCCAGCAACTCGCCTTGCAGTGTGGCCAGAGCCGGGATGTCATCGGCCTGACGGGTCAGCTTGATATCCGGGTGACGACGAATCACGCCGGTTGCCGAGCACGGTGCGTCCAGCAGGATGCGCTGGAAGGGCTTGCCGTCCCACCATTGGGTGGTTTCCCTGGCGTCGGCGGCGATCAGTTCGGCATCCAGCCCCAGGCGGTCGAGGTTTTCACGAACCCGCACCAGCCGCTTGGCTTCCAGATCCACGGCCACCACGCCACTGAGTTGCGGCTGCACTTCCAGCAGGTGGCAGGTCTTGCCGCCCGGTGCGCAGCAGGCATCCAGCACACGTTGACCGGGAGCCAGCTCCAGCAGATCGGCTGCCAGTTGTGCGGCTTCATCCTGCACGCTGATCCAGCCTTCGGCGAAGCCGGGCAGCGAGCGAATATCCCCCGGTTCGGCCAGAAGAATGCCGTCCTGGCTGAACGTGCAGGCGGTGGCTTCGATACCTGCGTTGCTCAGCAACTCAAGATATTGAGCACGGCTGTTATGACGACGGTTGACCCGCAGAATCATCGGGGGATGCGCGTTGTTGGCCGCGCAGATCGCTTCCCAGTGCTCCGGCCATGCGGCTTTCAGGGCTTTTTGCAGCCAGCGCGGGTGAGAGGTGCGGACCATCGGGTCGTGTTCCAGCTCAGCCAGCAAGGCTTCGCTTTCGCGTTGGGCGCGACGCAGCACTGCGTTGAGCAATGCCTTGGCCCAGGGCTTTTTCAGCTTGTCGGCACAACCGACCGTTTCACCGATGGCCGCGTGGGCGGGAATGCGGCTGTAGAGCAGTTGATAAAGCCCGACCAGCAGCAACGCTTCGACATCGGTATCGGCTGCCTTGAAGGGCTTTTGCAACAATTTGGCCGCCAGCGCCGACAGGCGTGGTTGCCAGCGTGCGGTACCGAAAGCCAGATCCTGAGTCAGCCCGCGATCCCGAAGCTCGACTTTTTCCAGCTGCGTCGGCAGCGAACTGTTCAGTGAAGCCTTGCCGTTCAATACGGCCGCCAGTGCCCTGGCGGCGGCCAGACGCGGGTTCATTGGCCCAATACCGTGCCCGTGGCGAATTTCTCGCGACGGCTGTTGAACAGGTCGGTGAAGTTCAGCGGCTTGCCGCCGGGCAACTGCAGACGGGTGAGGCGCAAGGCGCCTTGTCCACAGGCGACGATCAGGCCGTCCTTGCTGGCACCCAGAATAGTGCCTGGCGCGCCCTGGCCTTCGGCCAGGCTGGCGGCCAGCACTTTGAGCGCTTCTTCGTTCAAGGTGCTGTGGCAGATCGGCCACGGATTGAAGGCACGGATCAGGCGTTCCAGCTCAACTGCCGGGCGGCTCCAGTCGATACGGGCTTCGTCCTTGTTCAATTTGTGAGCATAAGTCGCCAGGCTGTCGTCCTGGACTTCGCCTGCGAGCGAGCCATCCGCCAGACCGGTGATGGCTTGCAGAACAGCGGGGGGGCCGAGTTCGGCAAGGCGATCATGCAAGGTGCCGCCGGTATCTTCTGCCGTGATGGGCGTGCTGACCTTGAGCAGCATCGGACCGGTATCCAGACCGGCCTCCATGCGCATGACGGTCACACCGCTTTCGGCATCGCCCGCCTGTACCGCACGCTGGATCGGTGCCGCGCCGCGCCAGCGTGGCAGCAGGGAGGCGTGGCTGTTGATGCAGCCCAGACGCGGAATATCCAGCACCACTTGTGGCAGGATCAGGCCATAGGCGACCACCACCATCAAATCCGGCTTGAGCGCCGCCAGTTCCTGCTGAGCGGCTGCGTCGCGCAGGGTGGGCGGTTGCAGCACTTGAAGGCCATGCTGCAGCGCCAGTTGCTTGACCGGGCTGGGCATCAGTTTTTGTCCACGACCGGCCGGGCGATCAGGCTGGGTGTAGACCGCGATGATCTGGTGAGGGCTGTCGAGCAGGGCTTTCAAGTGCTCGGCGGCAAATTCCGGAGTACCGGCGAAAACGATGCGCAGTGGCTCAGTCATGGACTTCTCGTTCTGTAAAAAAGAAAAGGCCTTTCACAGGCCTTTTGGGTGAGAATCAAGCGTTTTGTCTATGCTGCTTTTCCAGCTTTTTCTTGATCCGGTCACGCTTGAGATTGGAGAGGTAATCAACGAACAGCTTGCCGTTCAGGTGATCGCACTCATGCTGGATGCAGACGGCCAGCAAACCTTCGGCAATCAGTTCGTAGGCCTGGCCATCGCGGTCCAGCGCCTTGATACGGACCTTTTGCGGGCGGTCGACGTTTTCATAGAAACCGGGCACCGAGAGGCAGCCTTCCTGATACTGATCCATTTCATCGGTCAGCATTTCGATTTCAGGATTGATGAATACGCGAGGTTCGGTACGGTCTTCGCTCAGGTCCATCACGACCACACGCTTGTGGACATTGACCTGGGTTGCAGCCAGACCGATGCCAGGGGCTTCGTACATGGTTTCAAACATGTCGTCGACCAACTGGCGTATGCCGTCGTCTACTATCGACACAGGCTTGGCGATGGTGCGCAGGCGCGAATCGGGAAATTCGAGAATGTTTAGAATGGCCATATACGTAAGAGCTGCACTTGTAGGGTAAAGTCAAAATCGGCTGCCAGGTCTGGAGCGTCGAAACGCGCAGCCCTGACTGACGGGACTTATGTTCACGCGAGACAATATGATAAAGGGATTCACCGCATGAGGAAATCACTACTCGCCCTGCTGCTTTTGACCGCCAGCGGTCTTGTTCAGGCGCAAGTGCAACTCAAGGAAGGACACCCGCAAAGTTATACCGTCGTTGCCGGTGATACGCTTTGGGACATTTCCGGCAAGTTTCTGAGCGAGCCCTGGAAATGGCGTGAGATATGGCGCGCCAACCCGCAAGTCCGCGATCCCGACCTCATCTATCCTGGTGACACCCTGTCGCTGGTGTATGTCGACGGCCAGCCGCGTGTTGTGCTCAATCGCGGTGAATCGCGAGGGACCATCAAGTTATCGCCGCGTGTTCGCAGCACGCCGACCATCGAAGCCATTCCGAGCATCCCGCTGGGGGCGATCAATGCGTTTCTGATCAGCAACCGCATCGTCGACAACGCCGAGCAGTTCGAGAAGGCTCCGTACATTGTCGCTGGCAACGCCGAGCGCGTGCTCAGCGGGCAGGGCGACCGCATCTACGCACGTGGCACCCTGGAGCCGGACCACACCGTCTACGGCATCTTCCGTCAGGGCAAGGTTTATACCGACCCGGACACCAAGGAAGTGTTGGGCATCAATGCCGACGATATCGGTGGCGGTGAAATCGTGGCCACCGAGGGCGACATCTCCACCCTGCTGCTGCAACGCTCGACTCAGGAAGTTCGCCTGGGTGACCGCCTGTTTTCCAGCGAAGAGCGGGCCATCAATTCGACGTTCATGCCCAGTTCTCCACAGAGCGCCATCGACGGCCTGATTCTCGATGTACCCCGTGGTGTGACACAGGTCGGTGTCTATGACGTGGTCACGCTCAACAAGGGCAAACGTGACGGTCTGGTCGAAGGCAACGTGCTGGCGATCTACAAGACCGGTGAAATGGTTCGGGACCGGGTGACGGGCGAGCAGGTGAAGATTCCCGATGAACGGTCGGGGATGCTGATGGTTTTCCGCACTTACGACAAGCTCAGTTACGCCTTGGTCCTGCATGCGAACAGATCTTTGGCCATTATGGACAAGGTGCGTAATCCGTAACGCTATGTCTCCGGTTTGATACGGATTTTCAGACCGGAGATTTCACTTATCAAATTGTTGTCAACAGAGTTATCCACAGGTTTGCCCACCTTTTGAGGAGGGTAATGGATCAAGGACGATCTTATGCCGCTGTTTGAAAAAGCTGTTCCTTCGCCTGCCGAACTGGAAGCGCGTCTACGTTTGCACCGTCTCCCGGAAGTGGGCCCCAAACGTTTTTTCAGACTCCTCGATGCCTTCGGTTCTGCCTCGGCTGCCCTCACCGCACCGGCCAGTGCATGGCGGGCACTGGGTCTGCCAAGCGCTTGTGCCGAAGCTCGTCGTGACCCTTCCGTGCGTGATGGGGCCAGTGCTGCATTGGCCTGGCTCGAGCGTCCGGCCCAGCATTTACTGATGTGGGACGACCCTGGCTACCCGGCCTTGTTGTCTGAAATTGCCGATCCACCTCCCCTTTTGTTCATCGCTGGCAACCCTTCGATCCTGGAGCGTCCCCAACTGGGAATGGTCGGCAGCCGTCGTGCCTCCAGGCCCGGTCTGGACACGGCAGCCGCTTTTTCGCGCAGTCTGGCAGGGGCCGGTTTTGTCATCACCAGCGGTCTGGCGCTGGGAATCGACGGTGCCGCGCATCAAGGGGCTCTGGACGTTGGCGGGGCCACCATCGGGGTGTTGGGTACCGGGCTCGAAAAATTTTATCCACAGCGTCATCGACACCTGGCGGCGCAGATGATCGCCCAGGGCAGCGCAGTGATTTCCGAGTTTCCTCTCGATGCCGGACCCCAGGCCAGCAACTTCCCTCGCCGCAACCGAATCATCAGCGGTTTGTCCCTGGGCGTGCTGGTGGTGGAAGCCAGTGTCGGCAGTGGTTCACTGATTACCGCGAGGCTTGCTGCCGAGCACGGTCGAGAGGTCTACGCCATTCCCGGCTCGATCCATCATCCGGGCGCACGAGGTTGCCACCAGTTGATCCGTGACGGTGCAGTGCTGGTCGAAACGGTCGATCACATTCTCGAAGCCTTGCAGCATTGGCATGTTCAGCCTCCCACAGCACCTGAGCCACCTGAGTCCGGGCCATCGATCCCGCATCACCCTCTGTTGACGATCCTGCACGCGGCTCCCCATACCAGCGAGGCGCTGGCGGCTGCCAGTGAGTGGCCGCTACCTCGCGTATTGGCGGCCTTGACCGAGCTGGAGCTGGACGGAAGGATCAGCAATGAAGCCGGACGATGGTTCGCACGGGCACCCTGAGGTTAAACTGCCCGGCAAGATTTAGCGGAGAGACATCAATGGTCAGCAGTTGGCGCGTGCAACAAGCCGCTCGCGATATTCGAGCCGGAGCGGTGATTGCCTATCCAACCGAGGCAGTATGGGGGCTTGGGTGTGACCCATGGGATGAGGAAGCGGTGTATCGCCTGCTGGCGATCAAGTCGCGGCCTGTGGATAAAGGGCTGATTCTGATTGCTGACAACATTCGTCAGTTCGATTTTCTGTTCGAGGACTTCCCCGAACTGTGGCTCGACCGTATGGCCAGCACCTGGCCCGGCCCCAACACCTGGCTGGTGCCGCATCAGAATCTGCTGCCCGAGTGGATCACTGGTGCTCACGAAACCGTGGCCCTGCGCGTGACCGACCACCCGACCGTGCGTGAGCTGTGCGCGCTGGTTGGGCCTTTGATCTCGACGTCTGCCAACCCTGCTGGTCGCCCGGCTGCCCGCACACGGTTGCGTGTCGAGCAATACTTCCGTGGCCAGGTCGATCTGGTGCTCGGCGGCAGCCTGGGCGGCCGCCGAAACCCCAGCGTGATTCGCGATGTCGCGACCGGGCAGGTTGTCCGGCCGGGTTAAGGAATCAGGATCGTCGAACCCGTGGTGCGGCGAGCCGACAGCTCGATCTGCGCCTGGGCGGCATCCTTCAGGGCGTACTGCTGGATGTCGTTGACCTTGATCTTGCCGCTGGCGAGCATGTCGAACAGATCGTCGGCCATGGATTGCAGGTTCTGGGCATTGTTGGCGTAGCTGGCCAGCGTCGGACGGGTCACGTAAAGCGAGCCTTTCTGCGCCAGAATGCCCAGGTTCACACCTGAAACGGGGCCGGAGGCATTACCGAAGCTGACCAGCAGCCCGCGAGGTGCCACGCACTCCAGGGACGTCAGCCATGTGTCCTGACCGACGCCGTCATAGACCACCGGGCATTTCTTGCCATCGGTCAGTTCCAGAACCCGGCTGGCCACGTCTTCATGGCTGTAGTCGATGGTTTCCCAGGCACCGAGTGCCTTGGCGTGAGCGGCCTTTTCCGCAGAACTGACCGTGCCGATCAACTGGGCCCCCAACGCCTTCGCCCACTGGCAGGCCAGCGAACCGACGCCGCCGGCCGCCGCGTGGAACAGAATGGTTTCGCCGGGTTTGACCATGTAAGTCTGGCGCAGCAGGTATTGCACGGTCAGGCCCTTGAGCATGACTGCGGCGGCCTGCTCGAAACTGATCGAATCGGCCAGCTTGACCAGATTGGCTTCTGGCAGCACATGCACTTCGCTGTAGCCACCCAGGGGGCCGGTGCCATAGGCCACACGGTCACCCACCTTGAAACGGGTCACTTCATTGCCGACCGCTTCGACGATGCCTGCACCTTCGGTGCCCAGCCCTGAAGGCAGTGATGGCGCCGGGTACAGGCCGCTGCGGTAATAGGTGTCGATGAAATTCAGGCCAATGGCCTTGTTGCGGACAAGTACCTGTTGCGGGCCGGGCTGGGCAGGCTCGAAGTCGACATATTCAAGAACTTCGGGTCCTCCGACAGTGCTGAACTGGATACGCTTTGCCATTTGCTCTCTCCATGCAGGTCGAAACAGATCATTAAAGGCGATATCGGACCCTTTCATGTGATCTTCGTCAACAGCGGAGGTCGCCCGGCCAGTGGTATGCTACGCGCCAATTTGCCTGCACCCCTCTGCATCGGGGGCGCACAGTCGTTTGAAGCCAGCTTTGGGGATCGACATGAATACCCGCACCGAGGCCGTAAAAGCCTACCTGCTCGACCTGCAAGACCGCATCTGCACCGCCCTGGAACAGGAAGACGGCAGCGCACGCTTTGTCGAAGATGCCTGGACACGTCCGGCTGGTGGTGGCGGACGCACCCGGGTCATTGAAAACGGTTCGGTCATCGAAAAAGGCGGTGTCAACTTTTCCCACGTCTTTGGCAGCAACCTGCCGCCGTCGGCCAGCGCTCACCGGCCAGAACTGGCCGGGCGCGGCTTCGAAGCCCTGGGCGTTTCGCTGGTCATTCACCCGCATAACCCGCACGTACCGACGTCCCACGCCAACGTGCGTTTCTTCATTGCCGAAAAGGAAGGCGAAGAGCCTGTCTGGTGGTTTGGCGGCGGTTTCGACCTGACGCCCTACTACGGCGTTGAAGAGGACTGCGTGCATTGGCACCGTGTCGCCGAGCGCGCCTGTGCGCCGTTTGGCGATGACGTCTACCCACGCTACAAGGCCTGGTGCGACAGCTACTTCCACCTCAAGCATCGCAATGAGCCTCGCGGGATTGGCGGTCTGTTCTTCGACGATGTGAACCAGTGGGATTTCGACACCAGCTTTGCGTTCATGCGGGCCATCGGTGACGCTTACGTCAACGCTTACCTGCCGATCGTGCGTCGTCGCAAGGCAACGGCCTATACCGTGCAACAGCGCGAATTCCAGGAGTTCCGCCGTGGCCGTTACGTCGAGTTCAACCTGGTTTATGACCGTGGCACACTGTTTGGCCTGCAGTCGGGTGGCCGTACCGAATCGATCCTCATGTCCCTGCCGCCGCAGGTTCGCTGGGGGTATGACTGGAAGGCTGCGCCGGGTAGCGAAGAAGCGCGCCTGACCGAGTATTTCCTGCAGGATCGGGACTGGCTGGCGGACTGACCCGTAGGAGCGGATTCATCCGCGAAAAGCTTGTACACCGCCTTCGCGAATGAATTCGCTCCTACGGATTTTGGGAGCGGATTTATCCGCGAAGGGGACCCAACAGATCAACAGGACCCCAAATGGACCAGTACGTCGTCTTCGGTAACCCCATCGGCCACAGCAAGTCGCCGTTGATCCATCGTCTGTTTGCCGCGCAGACCGGGCAAACACTGGATTACCAGACCGCACTGGCCCCTCTGGACGATTTCACGGCGTTCGCCCAGGCCTTTTTCAAGACTGGCCGGGGAGCCAACGTCACAGTCCCCTTCAAGGAAGAAGCCTATCGCCTTGCCGACAGCCTGACCTTGCGCGCCCAGCGTGCGGGGGCGGTGAATACCTTGGGCAAGCAGGCCGATGGCACCCTGTTGGGCGATAACACTGACGGTGCCGGGCTGGTTCGCGATTTGACGGTCAATCACGGGTTCAGCCTGCGTGGTCAGCGTGTTCTGCTGCTGGGGGCTGGCGGTGCTGTTCGGGGAGCACTGGAGCCATTGCTGGCCGAAAAGCCTTCGGCACTGGTGATCGCCAACCGCACGGTGGAAAAGGCGGAAAACCTGGCTCAACTCTTTGCAGACCTGGGGCCGGTCTTCGCCAGTGGTTATGACTGGCTGGAAGAGCCGGTGGACTTGATTATCAACGCCACGTCAGCCAGCCTGTCAGGCGAACTGCCGCCGATTGCCCCGAGCCTGATTCAACCGGGCCACACCTTCTGCTACGACATGATGTATGGCAAGGAGCCAACGGCCTTCTGCCGCTGGGCGAACGAACACGGCGCGGCCCGGGCTGTGGATGGCCTGGGCATGTTGGTCGAGCAGGCTGCCGAAGCCTTCCTGCTATGGCGCGGTGTACGTCCTGATTCGGCACAGGTGCTGGCCGAAATGCGTCGTCAACTGGCGCAGGCCTAATCCTCGAACAGAACCGGGCACTTTTCCGCCCCCTCAAGCTTCTGCAACTCTTCAACGACGTGCTGCCGGGCGCGTCGCAGCGTCAGGGTCCGGTCCTGCCTGAGCAGGCGCCGGGCCTCCTGATGGAGCATTTCCACGCCTGAATAGTCGATGAAGTTGATGTGCTGGGCCTCAATCACGACCCGTTTGCCTTCGGTGCGTTGCAGACGGGTTTGCAGGTAGTGGCTGGCACCGAAGAAAATCGAGCCGCCGACGCGCATGATGTCTTCGTCGCCTTCACGCCATTGTTGCACCATGGGCTGCGAGGTTCGCTTGAGGTAGAAGAACAGCGAAGCCAGCACACCCGCATAGATAGCCGTCTGCAACTCCAGCAACAGGGTGGCGATGCAGGTCAGGGCCATCACGAAAAACTCTGAACGGCTGACACGGTACAGCGCGGCAATACCCCGGCGATCCACCAGTCCCCAGCAGATCAACAGAATCGACGCGGCCATGCTCGGGATCGGGATGTGCGAAATCAGCGACGCTCCCGCGACGGCGAACAACGTGACCCACAAGGCCGAGAACACGCCTGCCAGGGGCGAACAGGCACCGGCCTCATAGCTCAACGCGGCCCGGGTGAAGGAGCCTGCGGACAGATAGCCGGAGAACAGTGAGCCAACCATGTTGGACAGCCCTTGGGCACGGACTTCCTGGTTGGCGTTGATCAACTGCTGGGAGCGTGCCGACAGCGAGCGGGCGATCGACAGGCTGTTCACCAGCCCGAGCATGCCCACTGCAACGGCGGTCGGCAGCAGTTTCAGGATCAGCTCCAGATCCAGTGAAAGCGGGCTGAACGGCGGCAATTGACCGACAAACGCCCTGACCACCTTCACATGGCCGAACATCGAAGGCCAGAGCCAGACAAGCAGGCTGCTCGACACCAGGGCAATCAGCAGTGTGGGCCAGCGTGGGACCAGGTATTTGAGGCCAATGCCCAGCGACAGGGTCAGCAGGCCCAGAATCAGCGATGGTGTATCGAGTTCATGGCCATGCTCCAGAACCGCTGTCAGGCTGTTGAGGGCGGTGGTCTGGCTCGGCAGATCGATGCCGGACAGGTTCGGGATCTGCCCCAATGCAATCACGATGGCAGCGCCCAGCGTGAAACCCAGCACCACGGAGTGCGAGACGAAATTCACCAGTGCGCCGAAGCGCATGAGGCCCAGCAGCAACTGGAATGCGCCGGCAATGAAGGTCAGCAGCAGGATCAGCGTGATGTAGTCCTGACTGGCCGGGACGGCCAGGGGGCTGACACTGGCGTACAGGACGATGGAGATCGCCGCCGTCGGTCCGCAGATCAAGTGCCACGAAGAACCCCACAGGCAGGCGATCAGCACCGGGACGATGGCGGCATACAAGCCATATTCCGGAGGCAGGCCCGCGATCAGGGCGTAAGCGATGGATTGCGGCAAGGCCAGGATTGCACCGCTCAAGCCCACCAGGGCGTCACGGCCGACGCTGGCGCGGGTCTGCCTGGGAAGCCAGGCGAGAAAAGGCAGGAGCTTGTGGCGGTTGAGCCAACCCATGAATCCCTCGTTGATCGGTTTGCTGGTGTTAAGGGTACACAGGTTGGCGTGTTCGCTCTCATCAAACAAAGCGCAAGTAGGAGCGAATTTATTCGCGAGAGGCTCGTGAAGCTGAAGAACATCTATTGGCTTCAATGACGTTTCGCGAATGAATTCGCCCCTACAGTTTGGCTTTCACCGCTGCCAGGGCATCCTTGTCATCGATGGTCTTCACGCCATCAAGCCACTTGTCCAGCACGGCCGGGTTGGCATTGATCCACGCCTTGGCCGCTTCGGTGTTGCTGACCTTTCTGTTCACCACGTCGGCCATGATGCTGTTTTCCATGTCCTGGGTGAAGCTCAGGTTGGTCAGCAGCTTGCCGACATTCGGGCAGGCCTGTGCATAACCTTTGCGGGTCAGGGTGTAGACCGCACCGGTGTCACCGAAGTATTTCTCGCCGCCCTTGAGGTAGCGCATGCCTTTGATCTGCACGTTCATCGGGTGCGGTGTCCAGCCCAGGAAGGCCACGAAGGCCTTTCTCTTCACGTTGCGATTCACTTCGGCCAGCATGGCCTGTTCACTGGACTCCACCAGCTTCCAGTCGCCCAGGTCGAATTCGTTCTTCTTGATGATTTCCTGCAATGACAGGTTGGCCGGTGCGCCGGAACCGATGCCGTAGATCTTCTTGCCGAACTTGTCGGCGAATGCGTTCAGGTCGGCAAAGTCATGCACACCAGCCTCCCAGACGTAGTCGGGTACGGCCAGGGTGAATTCGGTGCCGTCCAGATTCTTGGCCAGTTGAGTCACATCGCCGGTCGCCACGAACTTGTCGTAGAAACCTTGTTGCGCAGGCATCCAGTTACCCAGAAACACATCCAGTTGCCCGTCCTTCAGGCCACCGAATGCAATGGGCACCGCCAGCGTATCGACCTTGGCCTTGTAGCCCATGCCGTCGAGCAGCAACCCGGTAATGGCATTGGTGGCGGCGATATCGCTCCAGCCCGGATCTGCCATTTTTACCGTGCTGCAACTCTGGTCGGCGGCCTGTACCGTCAGGCTGCCGAGCGTCATGACACCGACCGCAAGTGCTGTGGATAACTTTTTCATGCGTGTGACCCTTTTTGGTTTTCTCGGTGATGGCAGGGTTCAAGGTTGCGGATAACGTGCCTTGCGCTCCAGATCGTCCAGATCGATATGGTTGCGCATGTACTGCTGACTGGCGTCGACCAGTGGCTGGTGATCCCAACTCTTCAGCGTGCCGATGGCCAGCGTTTTCGCGACGAAGCGCCGCCTGCGCTGGCTGGCGAGCACCTGATGGTGTATCGCCGGTATGTCCCATCTGGCCCGCGCTTCGGCCAGAAAAGCGTTGAACAATGGCTGATGAGCGGACGACTGGCTCAGCTCTTCCTGTTCCTTTGGGTCGTTATGCACATCGAACAACAGGCACGGGTCCTGTTCCGAATAGATGAATTTGTAGGCACCCCGACGAATCATCATCAGGGGGCTGGTAGTGCCTTCGGCCATATATTCGCCGAATACCTCATCGTGTCCGCCCTCGCCTTGCAGGTGTGGCACCAGCGAGCGGCCGTCCAGTGGCAGGCCGGGGTCCGGTTCACCGCCGGCCAGCTCGACGAAGGTCGGCAGAAGGTCGGCGGTCGAAACCGATGCGCTGACACGGCCCGCCTTGAAATGCCCCGGAGCGTAGACCAGCAGCGGAACCCGCGCCGCCATCTCGAACCAGTGCATCTTGTACCAGAGGCCCCGCTCGCCCAGCATGTCGCCATGATCGCCCGAGAACACAATGAGGGTGTCTTCAGCCAGACCGGTGTCTTCCAGGGTTTGCAGCAGCTTGCCGACGTTATGGTCGATGTAGCTGCAAGCGCCAAAGTAGGCGCGGCGAGCGTCACGGATCTTATCCACAGGCAGTGGCTTGTCCCAGAGGTCGTAGACCTTGAGCAAGCGCTGCGAATGCGGGTCCAGCGTTTCCTGGTCGGCGTGGCTCACCGGCAGCGGAATATCCTCATCGCGGTACATATCCCAGAAGGGTTTCGGGATGGTGTAGGGGTCGTGAGGATGGGTCATGGAAACCGTCAGGCAGAACGGCGCATCACCGTCCTGGCGCACATGGTCGAACAGATACTGCTGTGCTTTGAACACCACCTCTTCATCGAAATCCAGCTGATTGGTGCGCACGCATGGCCCGGCCTGAAGGACCGACGACATGTTGTGATACCAGCTGGGCCGTACATCCGGCTCGTCCCAGTTCACGGCCCAGCCATAGTCGGCCGGGTAGATATCGCTGGTCAGTCGTTCCTCGTAGCCGTGCAACTGATCCGGCCCGCAGAAGTGCATCTTGCCCGACAGCGCCGTCCTGTAACCCAGGCCGCGCAGGTAATGGGCATAGGTCGGAATGTCTGCCGGGAAATCCGCCGCGTTGTCGTAGGCGCCGATCCTGCTCGGGAGCTGGCCGCTGACCAGGGTAAATCGGGAGGGTGCGCACAACGGGCTGTTGCAATAGGCCGAATCGAACACCACGCCTTCGGCTGCCAGGCGGCTCAGGTTGGGCATCTTGATGGGGGACGTTGCGTAGAACGGCAACATGGGCGCGGCCATTTGATCGGCCATGATGAACAGAATATTTTTGCGCTTCATGTAATCGTTGCATCCCATAGTCAACAGTTATGCGAAAGTGCTGCCTTCGAGGATGAATTCCTGACAGTTAGCGGTAAAGCCCACGCGAAACAATGCCTAGGATAAGTACAGCTTATGTTTGAAGCCCTTGGAGAGATGTCCCTGGACCTGCTGCGTGCGTTTGAGGCCGCGGCCCGCTTGCGCAGTTTCACGGCGGCGGCCATCGAGCTGGGCACCACACAGCCTGCGATCAGCCAGCAGATCAAGCGTCTGGAAGAGCAACTGGCGACGCGTCTGTTCGATCGCGTCTACCGGGGAATCGAACTGACCGAGGCCGGAGAGGTTCTGTTCAGCCATGTGCAAAGCGGTTTGCAGTCCATGGACAGCGGACTGGTCGCCATTACCGAGCAGCATCAGCATGAGGTGCTTCAGGTGGCGACGGACTTTGCCTTCGCCTCGTACTGGCTGATGCCGCGCCTGCATCGGTTTCACAAGCACAACCCGGATGTCGACGTCAGCCTGGTGACCAGCGAGCGTAACCACAGCATGCTGCGCGCCGATATCGACGTGGCGGTGCTCTTCGGGGATGGGCGTTTCAAGCAGGGCGAAAGCCGTTGGCTGTTCAGTGAGGAAGTGTTTCCGGTGTGCAGCCCACAATTGCTGGCCGGGCGTGATACGCCGTTGCCCAATGAGGCCTTGCGCGAGTTTCCATTGCTGCATCTGCGCGGTGAAGGCAGCAGCAACTGGTTTGACTGGGCCGGTGTGTTCCGGGCGTTCAATATCCCTCAGGCCCCTGCCCCCGGCCAGTTACGCTTCGACAACTACACGCTGCTGATTCAGGCCGCGATTGGCGGGCAAGGCATTGCGATTGGCTGGCGACATCTGGTCGACGAACTGCTTGAGCAAGGCCTGTTATGCCGTCCGGTCGCGGCCTCCGCGATTTCGGCTTATGGCTATTACGTTGTCTTGCCGCAACGCAAACGGCGCTCGCAGATCGTTCAGCGGTTTGTCGACTGGCTGGCCAGTGAGCAGGTGCTCAGCGTTGATTCATTGACGGGCAAGCCATTGCCATCGATTGCGGTCTGATCCTGATCTGTGGATAACTGGGCGTCATCTTGAATCAAGGAGGTCTGGGTCATGCCGGATGCTCAGGGCTATCACGCCCATGTCTATTTCGACGCACAGACTCTCGAACAGGCCCGGGCCTTGTGCGAAACCGCCGCTCAACGATTTGACGTGCAGATGGGGCGGGTTCACGAACGACGGGTGGGGCCCCACCCCGACTGGAGCTGCCAACTGGCGTTCGGGCATTCGCAGTTTGCCGATGTCGTTCTGTGGCTGGCCTGCAATCGCAACGGCCTGACGGTCTTTCTGCACCCGTTGACGGGCGATGAACTGGCCGACCACACGGAACATGCCATCTGGATGGGAGAGATCCGGCCTCTGGATGTTTCGATATTCAAGGGGTGAGCGATGTGCCTGGCCTGAACAGCGGTTCAGGCCAGGCACTTTGAATCAATTCAGCACGCCATCCAGAATCGCATAGACAATCCCAGTGCCCACGGCGATCAGGACCACATCGGTGCCCAGGCGGCGCCATTCGTAGCCGTCATAACGTGGCAGGTATTGCAGCGAACGGCTGTCCAGACGCTTGCCGTAGCCACGGGGCAGCGGTTTGCCCTTGACGATATGGACTCCGGGCGGCAATGGCTGGCCACGCCCGATGACATCGCGATGCTGCTGGAAGGTCTGGCGTACCTGACCGAAGTCCTGGGGGGGACGGTTGCCGCCACCGCCACGGTTATCCTGGTGGCCTTGATTACCATGACCGCGGTCATTGGAACCGCCGGGCCCTTGCTGTTGATGCTGGCCACCGCGGTTATCGTGATCGTCGCGTTGATCCGGTGGCGCGGCCTGCAACAGCGGGCTGGCACTGATCAACAAAATGCCCAAGCCAGCGACAAAACGGTTTGGCAGTTTCATGGAAGGTTTACCTCAGCATTCAATCCAGCAAAAAAAGGGGCTCAGGACCTTGGTCGTGAACCCCTTGTGTCTTGCTGTATAGGACAACTAATGGCGAATTGATTCCTCTGTATCAGAATCTTTACCTTCAGGCGTTGCGGGCCTTGCGCACGCCATCCGCCAATGCCGCGCACAGGCTCAATACGCCATCGACGGCCTCTTCAGAGGACTTGGCCGTGGCGATCTTGTCCACCAGCGCCGAGCCGACCACCACACCATCGGCCAGACGTGCGATGGCAGCAGCCTGTTCTGGCGTACGGATACCGAAACCGACACTGATCGGCAGCGGTGTGTGGCGACGCAGGCGCGCAATGGCTTCGGTGACGTGTTCGGTCGTGGCCGACCCGGCACCGGTCACACCGGCAACGGACACGTAGTAGACGAAGCCCGAACTGCGCTCCAACACACGTGGCAGGCGTGCATCATCGGTGGTTGGCGTGGTCAGGCGGATGAAGTCGATACCCGCAGCCTGTGCAGGCGTGGCCAGCTCGGCATCGTGCTCGGGCGGCAGGTCGACGATGATCAGACCATCCACACCCGCTTCCCTGGCCGCAGCCACGAACGCATCCACGCCAAAACGATGGATCGGGTTGTAGTAGCCCATCAGCACGATCGGCGTGGTCTGGTCGTCGACGCGGAATTCGCTGACCATTTTCAGGGTTTTCAGCAGGGTCTGCCCGGCATCCAGTGCGCGCAGGGTCGCCAGTTGAATCGCGACGCCATCGGCCATCGGGTCGGTGAAGGGCATGCCCAGTTCGATCACGTCGGCACCCGCTGCGGGCAGCCCCTTGAGAATTTTCAACGACGTGTCGTAGCCAGGATCGCCAGCGGTGATGAAGGTCACCAGCGCCGCACGGCCTTCGGTTTTCAGCTGGGTGAAACGTTGCTCAAGACGGCTCATACCGGCTTCTCCTGGTTCTTTTCGGCGGCGGCCATGTGATTCATGACGGTTTGCATGTCTTTGTCGCCCCGGCCGGAGAAGCAGACGACCATCAGGTGATCCGGGCTCAGGGTCGCGGCACGCTTGATGGCTTCGGCCAGTGCGTGGGACGTTTCCAGTGCCGGGATGATGCCTTCGAGCCGGCAGCAATGGTGGAAGGCTTGCAGGGCTTCTTCGTCAGTGATGCTGACGTATTCGGCGCGTTTCACTTCATGTAGGTAAGCATGCTCGGGGCCGATGCCGGGGTAGTCCAGGCCCGCGGAAATCGAGTGGGCATCCGCGATCTGACCGTCCTCGTCCTGCAACAGGTAGGTGCGGTTGCCGTGCAGGACACCCGGTACACCGCCGTTGAGGCTGGCGGCGTGCTTGTCGGTGTCGATGCCATGGCCGCCGGCTTCGACGCCGATGATCTGGACGCTGGCGTCATCGAGGAACGGATGGAACAGGCCCATGGCGTTGGAGCCGCCGCCCACGCAGGCGACCAGACTGTCTGGCAGGCGCCCTTCCTTTTCCTGCATCTGGGCCTTGGTTTCCTTGCCGATGATCGACTGGAAATCACGGACCATCGCCGGATACGGGTGCGGACCCGCCACGGTACCGATCAGGTAGAAAGTGTCTTCGACGTTGGTGACCCAGTCACGCAGGGCTTCGTTCATGGCGTCTTTCAGGGTGCCGGTGCCGGAGGTGACCGGAACGATCTCGGCACCCAGCAGTTTCATGCGGAACACGTTGGCCTGTTGACGCTCGATGTCGGTCGCGCCCATGTAGATCACGCAAGGCAGACCGAAACGGGCAGCGACCGTGGCGGTGGCCACGCCATGCATGCCTGCGCCGGTTTCCGCGATCAGACGCTTCTTGCCCATGCGTTTGGCCAGCAGGATCTGGCCGATGCAGTTGTTGATCTTGTGCGCGCCGGTGTGGTTCAGCTCTTCGCGCTTGAAGTAGATCTTCGCGCCGCCACAGAATTCGGTCAGGCGTTCGGCGAAATACAGAGGGTTGGGACGGCCGACATAATCACGCTGGAAATACGCCAGTTGTTCGGCGAATTCGGGGTCGGCCTTGGCGGCTTCGTATTCACGATTCAGGTCAAGCACCAGCGGCATGAGGGTTTCAGCCACATAGCGACCGCCAAATGAGCCGAACAGGCCGTTGGCGTCAGGGCCGCTGCGAAAGTGGGTCTGGGTCATGGGGGCTCCGGTTGCAGTCTTGGGCGAATGGATTGAGCCGGATCGGCAATGGGGTCACTTTAACCAGCGCACGTCGGGATGAAAACCGATAAGATCGCTGCAACCTGTCAGAAAAACTCACAGATACCATGAGCCGAGACCTGCCACCCCTCAACGCTTTGCGCGCTTTTGAAGCCACGGCCCGCCTGGGCAGCGTCAGTCAGGCCGCCGAACAGCTGCACGTGACCCATGGCGCGGTCAGCCGTCAACTGAAAGCCCTGGAAGAACACTTGGGCGTGACCTTGTTCAGCAAGGACGGGCGCGGCCTGAAACTCACAGATCAAGGGGTTCGTCTCCGGGATGTCAGCGGTGAAGCCTTCGACCGTCTGCGAGAGGTGTGCGCCGAGTTGAGCCGGGGCAGCGCGGAGGCTCCTTTCGTGCTGGGTTGTTCCGGCAGCCTGCTGGCGCGCTGGTTCATCCCGCGTCTGGGGCGTCTGAATGCCGAGCTTCCGGATTTGCGTCTGCACCTCTCGGCAGGTGAAGGGGATCTGGACCCGCGTCGCCCCGGTCTGGATGCGTTGCTGGTGTTTGCCGAGCCACCCTGGCCTGCGGACATGCAGGTCTTCGAGCTGGCCAGCGAGCGTATCGGCCCGGTATTGAGCCCGCATTTCACCGGTTTCGAGGCGTTGAAGCAGGCCCCGGCCCAGGCGCTATTGAGCGAGTCGTTGCTGCACACGACGTCACGGCCACAAGCCTGGCCGAGCTGGGCGCAGCACAACGGCATCGATCCGCAGGCATTGCGTTACGGGCAGGGTTTCGAGCACCTGTATTACTTGCTGGAAGCGGCCGTGGCAGGCCTTGGCATTGCGATTGCGCCTGAACCTCTGGTGACCGATGACTTGCGGGCCGGGCGTCTGGTTGCGCCATGGGGTTTCAGTGAAACCCCGGCGCAGCTTGCCCTCTGGGTGCCCAGACGCGCCGCTGACGGGCGCGCGCAGCTATTGGCTCAATGGTTGAGGGATGAGCTGAAACGCTCCATTGAGCCGATCAAAAAATGATCAGTTACCGCGTTTGCACAGCAGATAGGCCGCGAGCAGGCCTATCGCGCCGACGGCCACACCCGCCGTCGTCCATGGGTGTTCCTGGGCATAGTCACGGGTGGCCAAAGCGTTTTCGCGGGTTTTGACTTTCACGTCCTCATAGAGATCGCTGAGCAGATGGCGAGAATGACTCAGGGCGTTTTCGGCATTGGCCTTGAGGCTTTTCAGCGTCTTGCGCGACTCTTCCGAAGCATCGCCCTTGAGACTTTCCAGGGACTTGAGAAGGCTTTCGATCTCCGCTTCCATGCTTTGCAACGAGGCTTTACGAAGTGAATTGCTAGCCATGGTGTATCTCCTGCTGTGATGAGTACGTGTGTTGTTTCCGACTCCAGGCTTTTTGGAAAGTGCGATGGGAATGTTGCTGAGTGCTGAACTTTTCTTCGCATTTCCCGGACAGAAACAATGAGTGCCGCCACTGTCGACGGCTGAACACGTCCAGGGAGAACGACCATGAGTGATCACCGTACCTACAAGAAGATCGAGCTGGTTGGCTCGTCTACCACCAGCATTGAAGACGCCATCAGCAATGCCATTGCAGAAGCCAGCAAGAGCCTTCAATTGCTGGAGTGGTTCGAGGTGACCGAAACCCGCGGGCACATCGAAAATGGCAAGGTGGCGCATTATCAGGTCACGCTCAAGGTCGGCTTCCGCATCGCCAATAGTTGACGGGCCTGAATTTTTTCGCTGGCCGATTGCCATAAATTCCGCTACAGATAAAGCTCACTGCCACGCAATTGCTGTGTGGCAGTTGCCATTGTGCGCTTCATTTCGGGGTGCCTGTATTTGTCAGACGAGGGAGTGTTATCGATGAAGAAGTTGCTATTGGCAGTGGCGTTGCTGAGCCTTACGGGAACCGCCATGGCGGCCAAGAATTGCGAGGAGCTCAAGGCGGAAGTCGACGCGAAGATCAAGGCGCATGGCGATTTCCCCTTCACCCTTGAAATTGTCCGCACTGAAGATGTGCGTGACGCCAAAGTGGTCGGCTCCTGCGAAGGCGGCAGGAATAAGCTCATTTACAAGCGCGGTTGATGCCCTTCGCGGATGAATCCGCTCCCTCAACACTGTAGGAGCGAATTCATTCGCGAACAGACTTACCCTTGCGCGGCCTGCGCCAGGATCTCATACGACCTTAACCGGTCCTCATGCTCGTACATGTCGCAGGTGAAGATCAGTTCATCGGCATCGGTCTGTTCCAGCAAGACATCCAGTCTGGCGCGGATCTTTTCCGGACCGCCCACCATCGCCAGCCCCAGAAAGCTCGCCACAGCTTCCTTCTCGTGAGGCAGCCACAGTTTGTCCATCGACTCGACGGGAGGGCGCTGCATCAGGCTGTGGCCGCGCATCAGTGCCAGGATGCGCTGGTACACCGATGTCGCCAGGTATTCGGCATGTTCGTCGGTGTCGGCGGCCACCAATGGGACGCCCAGCATCACGTAAGGCTTGTCGAGCACGTCCGAAGGCTGAAAGTGATTGCGATAGACGCGAATCGCTTCATGCATGTAGCGCGGTGCGAAATGCGATGCGAAAGCGTAAGGCAGCCCGCGCATCCCCGCCAGTTGAGCACTGAACAGGCTTGAACCCAGCAGCCAGATCGGCACGTTGGTGCCCGAACCCGGTACGGCGATCACTTTTTGATCAGCAGTCAGTGGCCCCAGGTATTTCATCAATTCGGTGACGTCTTCGGGAAAGTCGTCGGCGCTGCCTGACCGCTCCCGTCGCAGGGCGCGAGCGGTCATCTGGTCCGAGCCAGGGGCACGTCCCAGACCCAGGTCGATCCGGCCTGGATAAAGGCTGGCGAGGGTGCCGAACTGTTCGGCAATCACCAGTGGCGAATGGTTCGGCAGCATGACGCCGCCTGCTCCCAGGCGAATCGTCGAGGTGCCGCCGGCCAGATAGGCCAGCAAGACAGATGTGGCCGAGCTGGCGATGCCATCCATGTTGTGGTGTTCGGCGACCCAGAAGCGGTTGTAGCCCAGCTTTTCGACATGTTGGGCCAGGCTCAGGGAGTTGCGCAGTGATTCTGCAGGGCCTTTGTCCTGGCGTACGGGCACCAGATCCAGGGTGGAAATCTTTACATCCGACAGACGTTTCATAGGCCGCTGTTTCTCCTCGAAATGTGTTGGGCAGAGCCCACGATGAAACAGCAGTGCGGGCACAAGCGCTGCTTTTCAATGGCTATCCCTAAAAACCTAGTGAAATGCTAGGAATTAAACGTTGAACTTTCCAAGGCTGGCTATCCTCAGAACCTTGGTCACGGTTCAAACACATTACCTATTTCATTAGGAGGCACCATGAGCATCGTCAAGAAAGCATCAGCCCACTGGGAAGGTGATCTCAAGAGCGGCATTGGCAGCATATCCACGGAAACCGGTGTGCTGCGTGAGGCGCCTTATGGTTTCAAGGCCCGTTTCGAGGGCGGCAAGGGCACCAACCCCGAAGAGCTGATCGGTGCCGCCCATGCCGGCTGTTTTTCCATGGCGCTGTCGATGATTCTCGGTAATGCCGGTTTCAAGGCCGACAGCATCGACACTCAGGCCGAAGTGACACTGGATCAGGACAGCGGCGGTTTTTCGATCACGGCGGTACACCTCATTCTCAAGGCCAAAGTGCCTGGTGCCAGCCAGCAGCAGTTCGATGAACTGACGAAACAGGCGAAAGAAGGTTGCCCGGTTTCCAAGGTGCTGAACGCCAGAATCACGCTGGATGCAACACTGCTCGGCTGACCTGTAGCGTTGCACTCGATGACCCGAGCCACGACGTTGGCCGGGTCATTTCCTGGGAGGCCAGAACCCGACGGTGGAAATGGCGGTCGTATACAGGGCACAGTTTCTGTATGGCCCATCGAAGGAATCGAGCATGAAACGTTTTGCCCTGATTGCAACCTGCACCCTGTTGGCCGCGACCCACGCTCTGGCGGCGCCCAAATCCTGTGAAGAACTCAAGGACGAGATCGAGGCCAAGATCCAGGCCAACAACGTCACCTCCTACACGCTGGAAATCGTGCCCAATGCGGAGGTTCACGATCAGAACATGGTGGTGGGCAGTTGTGAAAACGGCACGAAGAAAATCATCTATCAAAAGAACGATAGTTGATCAGATGCAGTGAATATCCCCTTCCCTGGCCACGACCTTGCGCTCGGCATCGTAGAGCCTGGCGGTGATGTCATTGGCCAGAATGCGGGCTTCGATCATGTAGCGCTGCCCGGCCGCAAAGTGGTCGTACTCGATATCGATGAAGCACGTGATGTCGGTGTAGGCGTCGCTGATCAGCCCCAGCCCGCCCGCGCGGTACTCATAATCGAAGCGGATCTGTAGCTCATGACGACCGGGCGTGACCTGAAAGTAGCGGCCATCTTCGGTGTTCTTGCCGTCGAGCTTGTCTGCCATCACCAGCCTGCCGGTCATGGTTCGCATGTCGACCCAGGCCATGTTCGGGTCAACAGCTGGTAAAGGTGTCGTGCATCCGACAAGGGTGCCGAGGGCGAGAGTCAGTGCAATGAGGCGCATGTCAGGCTCCAGAAGTGGGCGGATGACGATGATAGTTGCGTAATACCCTGGCTGTCCTGCATAACGCGTTCATCCCCTGTAGTGAAGACCCGTCTATGCCACAACTCAATGTTTTACGTCTTTGGCGCAGTGTGCCGGTAGTGACGATGGTTTTGTTGTGTGGCTGCTCCAGCCTTTCGTATTACGGGCAACTGGCGGGCGGGCAACTCCATCTGCTGCAAGCGCGTGAGTCGATTCAGGACATCATTGCCGATCCCTCCCGCGACCCGAAATTGCGTCAGCGCCTGGCGTACTCCCAGGAGGCCCGTACCTTCGCCAGCGCCCGTCTGCATCTGCCGGACAACAAGAGCTATCGCCTGTACGCCGATCTGGGACGTCCTTATGTGGTCTGGAACGTCTTCGCGACCGATGAGTTTTCCCTGGACCCCGTTACCCATTGCTTTCCGATTGCCGGTTGCGTGGCCTATCGCGGCTATTACAGCCTGGGCGGTGCGCGAGGCGAAGCGGCCTTGCAGCGCCAGGCTGGCAAGGACGTTTACCTGAGTGGTGTCGAAGCCTATTCGACGCTGGGCTGGTTCAACGACCCGATCCTCAGTTCCATGATGGGCTGGGGCGATGAGCGCCTGGCGACGCTGATCTTTCACGAACTCGCCCATCAGCGCTTTTATGTGAAGGACGACACCGAATTCAACGAGTCCTACGCCAGCTTTGTGGAACAGGAAGGCACTCGCCAATGGCGCGCTTCACGTGGGCTGGCACCGGAAAGCGTTTCGCAGTCCACACGCCGGGATCAATTCATTCGTCTGGTGCTCGATACCCGGACGCGGCTCAAGGCGCTGTATCGCCAGCCGCTGACCGTCGAGGTGATGCGTGAGCGCAAAGCGGCCGAGTTCGAGCGCTTGCGCCGTGAGTATCGGCAGCAACGCGATGAACACTGGGGCGGCGACAAACGCTTCGATGCGTGGATCAACTCACCGATGAACAACGCCAAACTGCTGCCCTTCGGGCTGTACGACCAATGGGTGCCAGCGTTCGAGGCATTGTTCAAACAAGTGAAGGGCGACTGGCCTGCGTTCTTCGAGGCGGTAGAAAAGCTGGGCGACCTGCCCACCAAAGAGCGCAAGGCACGCCTGCAGCAATTGATGAGCGCGAGCGCCCGGTAGGAGCGAATTCATTCGCGAATGACTGCGTTTCGGCCACTGCGGATTCACCGGCCTCTTCGCGGATGAATCCGCTCCTACGTGGCCGTAAAGGCCTTATGCATCTCGGCCATGGTCGCAAAATGGTAGGTCGGCGATTGCGCGGTCAGTTCTTCATGGCTGCCAAAGCCATACCCCACGGCTGCCACATCCAGCCCGTTACGTATCCCGCCGATCAGGTCGTGTTTGCGGTCACCGATCATCAAGGTCTGGTTCGGGTCCAGTTTTTCCTGTTCCAGCAAATGAGCGATCAGCTCCACCTTGTCGGTGCGGGTGCCGTCCAGTTCGCTGCCGTAGATCACTTTGAAATGCCTGGCAAAGTCGAAGTGCCGGGCGATCTCATGGGCGAACACCCAAGGCTTTGACGTGGCGATGTACAGCGTTCTTCCCTGCCCGCTCAAGGCTTCGAGCAGTTCCGGCACGCCCTCGAACACCTGATTTTCATACAGCCCGGTGACCTTGAAGCGTTCGCGGTAGAAACCCAGAGCTTCCCAGGCCTGTGCTTCGTCCAGGGCGTAAAACTGCATGAAGGCTTGCAGCAGCGGTGGGCCGATGAAGTGTTCCAGTTTGGTGATATCCGGCTCGTCGATACCCAGTCGGCTCAGTGCGAACTGGATCGAGCGGGTTATCCCCAGGCGTGGGTCGGTCAGGGTGCCGTCGAGGTCGAACAGAATATTCTGGTAATGCATGGGATCTCGCCAGTGAATGCGTAGAAAGGGCCTGTGGATAACTCAGGGCTGGTCGTAGCCTTCGGCCAGATGCTGATCCTTGAGCTTCACGTAATTGGTCGCGCTGTAGGGGAAAAAGGCGACTTCCTTCTCTGTCAGTGCCCGCATCTGTTTGACCGGTCGCCCCACATACAAGAAACCACTTTCCAGCACCTTGCCCGGCGGCACCAGGCTGCCCGCGCCGATGATGACTTCATCCTCCACCACCGCGCCATCCATGATCGTGGTGCCCATGCCGACCAGAATCCGGTTGCCGATCGTACAGCCATGCAGCATCACTTTATGGCCGATGGTCACTTCGTCCCCGATCAACAAGGGAAAGCCGTCGGGGTTGAACGGCCCGGCGTGGGTGATGTGCAACACACTGCCGTCCTGCACGCTGGTGCGGGCACCGATGCGGATGCGATGCATGTCGCCACGAATGACCGTCAGCGGCCAGACCGAGCTGTCGGCACCGATCTCGACGTCTCCGATGACCACGGCGGAATGATCGACGAAAGCACGTTCGCCAAGGGCTGGGGTGTGGTCCTGGAACTTGCGAATGGCCACGATAGGCTCCTTCTTTGGTCGTGATAGACGAGTGATGCGGGTTTCAATGCTGCGGTCGGCGTCGATTGTAATTAAGATGCGTGAGTGTTTCTTCCAGCCAAGGTGCAAAACCGTGAGCGCGAACAACCCTCTTTTGCAATCGTACGACCTGCCTCCTTTCTCGGCGATCCGTGCCGAGCACGTAAAACCTGCCATCGAGCAGATCCTGGCCGATAACCGTGCCGCGATTGCCGATATTCTCGCCAGACAGGGTTCGACACCGACATGGGCCGGCCTGGTACTGGCGATGGACGAATTGAATGCCCGCCTGGGCGCAGCCTGGAGCCCGGTCAGCCATCTGAACGCGGTCTGCAACAGTGCCGAGCTGCGTGAAGCCTATGAGTCGTGCCTGCCAGCATTGAGCGCTTATTCCACCGAAATGGGTCAGAACCGCGAGCTGTTCCAGGCCTATGAAGCACTGGCCAACAGCCCTGAGGCCGCTGGCTTCGATGTGGGCCAGAAGACCATTCTCGAGCAATCGCTGCGCGACTTCCGCCTTTCGGGCATCGACCTGCCGCCCGAGCAGCAGAAGCGTTACGCCGAAGTGCAAAGCAAGCTGTCGGAACTGGGCAGCCAGTTCTCCAACCAGTTGCTCGATGCCACTCAGGCCTGGACCAAACTGGTAGCTGACGAATCCGCTCTTGCAGGGTTGACCGAGTCGGCCAAACAGCAAATGGCGGCCGCCGCCAAGGCCAAGAATCTGGAAGGCTTCCTGATTACTCTGGAATTCCCCAGCTACTACGCCGTGATGACCTACGCCGAAGACCGCGCCCTGCGCGAAGAAGTCTATGCGGCGTACTGCACCCGTGCTTCGGATCAAGGGCCGAATGCAGGCAAGAACGATAACGGTCCGGTCATGGATCAGATTCTCGATCTGCGTCAGGAACTGGCCACCCTGCTGGGCTTTGCCAGCTTCTCCGAACTGAGCCTGGCGACCAAGATGGCCGAGTCCAGCGATCAGGTGCTGAGCTTCCTGCGTGATCTGGCCAAGCGCAGCAAACCGTTTGCCGAACAGGATCTCAAGCAGCTCAAGGCGTACGCCGCCGAGCAGGGTTGCCCGGATCTGCAAAGCTGGGACAGCGGTTTCTACGGCGAAAAACTGCGCGAGCAACGCTACAGCGTTTCTCAGGAAACCCTGCGAGCCTACTTCCCGATCGATAAAGTCCTGAGCGGCCTGTTTGCCATTGTCCAGCGTCTGTACGGCATTGAAATCGCCGAGCAGAAAGGTTTCGACACCTGGCATCCGGATGTTCGCCTGTTCGAGATCAAGGAAAACGGCCAGCATGTCGGACGTTTCTTCTTCGACCTCTATGCCCGCGCCAACAAACGTGGCGGAGCCTGGATGGACGGTGCCCGCGACCGTCGTCGTACCGCCGAAGGCCGGCTGCAAAGCCCGGTGGCGAATCTGGTGTGCAACTTCACGCCAGCTGTCGGCGGCAAGCCAGCCCTGCTGACCCACGATGAAGTCACCACTCTGTTCCACGAATTCGGTCATGGCCTGCATCACCTGCTGACCCGCATCGAGCATGCCGGTGTTTCCGGTATCAACGGCGTGGCCTGGGATGCGGTCGAGCTGCCGAGCCAGTTCATGGAAAACTGGTGCTGGGAGCCTGAAGGCCTTGCGCTGATTTCCGGCCACTACGAAAGCGGCGAAGCGCTGCCTCAGGACCTGCTGGAAAAAATGCTCGCCGCCAAGAACTTCCAGTCGGGCCTGATGATGGTGCGTCAGCTGGAGTTCTCGCTGTTCGATTTCGAGCTGCATGCCACCCATGGTGATGGCCGTGGTGTGCTGGAGGTGCTGGAAGGCATCCGTGATGAAGTCTCGGTGATGCGTCCGCCAGCCTATAACCGCTTCCCGAACAGCTTTGCGCACATCTTCGCGGGCGGTTACGCCGCGGGTTACTACAGCTACAAATGGGCTGAAGTGTTGTCTGCCGATGCGTTTTCCCGATTCGAGGAAGACGGTGTGCTCAACGCCGAAACCGGTCGTGCCTTCCGCGAAGCCATCCTGGCCCGTGGCGGCTCTCAGGCACCGATGGTGCTGTTCGTCGATTTCCGCGGACGCGAACCTTCCATTGACGCACTCTTGCGTCACAGTGGTTTGAGCGAGGAAGCGGCAGCATGACCGATACGCCGGTAGTCATTACCAAGAAGCGTTTTATCGCCGGGGCTGTCTGCCCGGCGTGCAGCGAGTCCGACAAACTGATGATGTGGAGCGAAGATGACGTTCCCCATCGTGAATGCGTGGGCTGTGGCTACAGCGATACGCTCAACGCACAGGGTCTGTCGATTCCCAGAGAACTGGGCACGCGGGTCAACAAGGTCACGCCAAAACCGGCGGACCCCAAGGTTCAGGGCGTACAGTTTTTCCCGAACCCCAAGCTGAAGAAACCGGTTGATCCGCATTGAACCCGTGAAGAAAAAGAGGCGCTCCAGGGAGCGCCTCTTTTTTATCCGTGTCAGGCATTTAGGGCTTCATGGGGCGCCATTGAAATAACCGAACGAAATCTTGCCATCAATCGACTGGCTGGCCTCGACCTTCACATCGCCATTTTCATAAGACTTGTTGAAGCTCGGAATGACGACAGGCACGCGAATGTCGCGTTTGATCGTGACGTTGGTTCTGCCTTGTGAGGCGTTTCCATCAGGATGGCCGTAAAGGCTGAAGCTAGTGCCGGCCTTGGCTTTCAGGATAGTGGCAGAGCGAATCTCGTCATTGGAGCAACCAAAGCCGTTGCTTTTCATCTTGACGTTATGCGAGCGATTCAACGGAATCGTGCAGTCCATGTTCTTGCTGGCGTTGTTGCCTTCATACATCACGACGGCGGCATCGGAGAAGTTGGCCGGTGTTTTGCCTACTTCAATACGGGACACCTTGCCGCTCAGGCCATTATTGCGGGCAAAGACGATTTGATAATTTGCGTTATCGCGATGCTGTTCAAATGACGGGATCACAATGTCTTCGTTTATACCGATGTTGCGTTTGACATCAATAATGGCGTAGTCATCCGACCGGTTGCCACTGGGATTGTCGAATACCGTGATGCGGGTGCCTTGTGCGATACCCGATAACGACATGGACTGAGCCTCATCGTTTTCACATCCCTGGGCAGGCAGAACAAGTGACCTGGCACCACTTGGAATGACGCAGACGGCATCGCGCTTTTTATCCGCGTTCTCACCTTCCCACAAATAAATGCCTCCCTGCGTCAAGGCGCGGGTATACGCGAGGGTATCGCCACTCTGGTAGTTGTTGACGCCGACAAAGTTCGGTTTTACACCGCAGTTGGCGGCACGCCGCATCAGGTAGGTGAGGTTGTTGTCGTACTTGGCAGAGTCCGGCACGGTGGACGTTGCAGTGTGGAACTGGTTCATCAGGAACAGGCGATTCCATGATTTGCCTGTCGATTTCGCAACCGTGGCGGTATCCAGAGGTATTGAACTCCAGCGTGTCGGGCACGAGAAGTTATGGGCGGCATAAATGTTGGAAGCGACAGTCCCCAGGGTGTCCCATTGGTTTTGCGTCAGCCAGTCCTGATCAAACAGTACCGTGATGGTCTTTGAACCGACGGTGTAGTTGCCGCTTGCTTCCCGCTTGTCAGTCATGAGGATCAGGCGATTGTTCTTCTGAGCCATTTCCGCCGGGCTTGGCCATTTTCCGGAGCCGAAGTTGGCAGGGTTGAACGAGTAATCAGCCAGCTCCGGGATGGCGCTGAACACTTCCTGGAGGTTGTCACGGTTGACATAGGTTTCAAAAAGGATCGTTACAACTTCCGAGGGATTGTTTTTCAGGAACGGGATGAACTCATTCTTCAATTGATTGCCGAGCGGGCCGTAACAGGCGATGGTCTTGTGGCACACCTTGATGCGGTTGATACCGGGCTTTTTGTCGGGATAGAGGTCGAGCATGAATCCACGGACCCCATCGTTCAGTTGCCTGGGCATCTCGGCCAGGTTCTGATTGATCTTTTCATAGGAGTTATGGGTGGTGACCCAGTGATACTGGTCGAACGGTTTGTTTTTGTCCGCGAAGTTGGCGGCGTGCGCGGAAGTCAGAGCCATCGACAGAAGTGAGGCCCCGATCAGGGCATGAAAGGCATGTTTTGTATTCACGACTGAAGTCCTTTTCAGTGTTTTAAGACCCGGTCAGTTGAACCGGTGAGTGTCATGAGCGCTCTTCAATGAGTGCCCTGGCGAGCAGTAATAAAGGACTCAGGTGTTCAGTGGAACCGGCTTATTGTTACCGCCTTTTAATCAAGGCGAATTCATTGAGTCGTTGAATAACCTCATGCCCGGCCTGCATCGGGCACTGTCCATCGGTCAGGCAGGCAGTATTTTTTCGGGCAAGGCGTGAAATTTACTGTACTGTATAAATAAACAGTATTCGAGTTTATTCCCATGGTCAGCTCTCCTTCGATCCGCGGCCGCGGCACCGCCAGCAACCCGCACAATCGCTTTGCTCCCAGCCGGTCCGTTGCCGAAGACGATGGCTGGTATCAGGAGGTTCCTCTGACCCAGGGGACTCAAATCATCAGCGAAACGGCCAAGAGCATCATCACTCGCAATACGTCGCCGGACATTCCGTTCGATCGCTCCATCAACCCGTATCGGGGCTGCGAGCATGGTTGCATCTATTGTTTTGCAAGGCCCAGCCATGCGTATTGGGACATGTCGCCGGGGCTGGATTTCGAAACAAAACTGATCGTCAAAACCAATGCGGCCGCCCTGCTGGAGCAACAGCTTTCCAAACCCGGTTACCGGTGTGCGCCGATCACGCTGGGTGCCAATACCGACCCCTACCAGCCAATCGAACGGGAACACCGCATCACCCGTGCGACGCTTGAGGTATTGCTGCGTTATCGCCATCCCGTGTCCATCATCACCAAGGGTTCGCTGATTCTGCGTGACCTCGACCTGCTGGCCGAAATGGCCAGGCTCAATCTGGTGTCGGTATTCATCAGCCTGACTACGCTGGATGACGAACTCAAATGCATTCTCGAACCCCGGGCGGCGGCCCCCAAGGCTCGCCTGCGGGCCATTCGGGTGATGCGTCAGGCCGGTATTCCGGTGGGTGTCCTGTGTGCGCCGATGATTCCCATGATCAATGACAGTGAGCTGGAGGCGCTGTTGAGCGAGGCGAAGGCGGCCGGGGCGCTGAGTGCAAGTTATGTGATGTTGCGCCTGCCGCTGGAGGTGGCACCGTTATTCGACGAGTGGCTCAAGACACATTATCCGCAACGGGCGGAACATGTGATGAGTCTGATGCGTCAAAGCCGGGGCGGTGAGCTCTATAACAGCGAGTTCGGGTCGCGAATGCGGGGTGAAGGGCCTTTTGCAGACCTGCTGGCCAGGCGTTACGCGATGGCGACCAGACGTTTGGGGCTCAATCGCCGCGAGAGCTTTAACCTGGATTGCAGTGCTTTTTGTCCGCCGGGAGGGCAGATGTCACTCCTTTGAGTGTGCTCTGAATACAAGAGGGCTCGTCCTAGAGCTGTCGCATTCAGTTTCACTTAAGCTTGAGTGGTTAATCTGTAAATCGGAGTGGTGCCAGCGGTAGCGTTCAAGGGATTTGTTCGCGATGCCAGGCAGAAGGTCCCACATCCGGTACGGGTCAAAGAGAAAGCATGAAAAATCCACATCAATCCGTCAGAGAGGATGAAGACATGAGAGACATGGATAAACAGCAGTCGGCTACCTCAGCGAGTGGTCAACAAGGGGTGGAAAGTGCTGAGGTAGCGTTGCAGCACATCGTGGACGGCTTCATGCATTTTCGTCATGAGGTTTTCCCGAAGCAGGAAGAATTGTTCAAGAAACTGGCCACGGCACAATCGCCTCGCGCCATGTTCATCACCTGCGCAGATTCGCGCATCGTGCCTGAACTCATTACCCAGAGTTCCCCTGGCGACCTGTTCGTCACCCGTAACGTCGGCAACGTCGTTCCACCTTACGGCCAGATGAATGGCGGGGTCTCGACGGCTATCGAATATGCCGTTTCCGCACTGGGCGTACAGCACATCATCATTTGCGGTCACTCCGACTGCGGCGCCATGCGTGCCGTACTCAACCCGCACACCCTGGATAAAATGCCGACGGTCAAAGCCTGGCTGCGTCATGCCGAGGTGGCGCGTACGGTCGTTGATGACAACTGCAGTTGCAGCGGCGAAAAAGAAACCATGCACGTCCTGACTCAGGAAAACGTGATCGCTCAGCTTCAGCATCTACGCACTCACCCTTCTGTTGCCTCAAAACTGGCCAGCGGTCAGTTGTTCATCCACGGCTGGGTCTACAGCATCGAAACCAGTGAAATCCTGGCTTACGACTCTGAACTGGATCGTTTCCGTCCACTCGACGGCGATGGCCCGACACCCATGGCGACCCCGAAACCGCGTTTCTAGTCGTCTGACTTAAAGCACGACCCGCGGTAAACCCTCTTTTAGCTTATGGCGGCTGCGCAGGATGCGCGCTGCCAGGCTTTGTTACGTCTGAAGAGATCCCGGAGAAGCATCATGGGTACTACAGAACTGAAATCCGTTTTACCACGGGAGCTGCTCGCTTCCGTGGTGGTGTTCCTGGTTGCCCTGCCGCTGTGCATGGGGATTGCGATTGCTTCGGGCATGCCCCCGGCCAAGGGATTGATTACCGGCATCATCGGTGGACTGGTCGTCGGCTGGCTGGCAGGGTCGCCCTTGCAGGTCAGCGGCCCGGCAGCCGGTCTGGCGGTACTGGTGTTCGAGCTGGTGCGCGAACACGGGATGGCCATGTTGGGGCCGATCCTGTTGTTGGCGGGATTGCTTCAGGTATTGGCCGGGCGCTTCAAGCTCGGTTGCTGGTTCCGTGTGACGGCCCCGGCAGTGGTCTACGGCATGCTGGCCGGTATCGGTGTGCTGATCGTGTTGTCACAGGTGCATGTGATGTTCGATGGCGGACCGAAGCCGTCCGGGCTGGATAATCTGGTGGCCTTTCCGACCACGCTGATTCAGGCCATCGGTCCGGGTTCAGGCATCCAGGCCGGCATGCTGGGGCTGGGGACCATTCTGGTGATGTGGTCCTGGGACAAGTTGCGGCCTCAGTCGCTGCGCTTCATTCCCGGTGCCTTGCTGGGTGTCGGTATCGCAACGGGCATCAGCCTTGCCCTGGCGTTACAGGTCAAGCGTGTGGAAGTCCCGGACAACCTGGCCGATGCCATCGACTGGTTGCGCCCTACGGACCTCATGAGCCTTGCCGATCCGGCGATCATCATTGCCGCCATCGCGGTGGCATTCATCGCCAGTGCTGAAACCCTGCTTTCGGCGGCGGCGGTTGACCGCATGCACAATGGCCAGCGTTCTGACTTTGACAAGGAGCTGAGTGCACAAGGCGTGGGTAACATGCTGTGCGGGCTGGTGGGATCGCTGCCGATGACGGGTGTGATCGTCCGCAGTTCGGCCAACGTTCAGGCGGGTGCCACGACACGATTCTCGACGATTTTCCATGGCCTCTGGCTGCTGGCCTTCGTACTGCTGCTGTCGAGCGTGCTGCAAAGCATTCCGGTGGCCAGTCTGGCGGGTGTGCTGGTGTATACCGGTCTCAAGCTGGTGGATCTCAAGGCGTTCCGTGGTCTGGGCCGTTATGGGCGCATGCCGATGTTCATCTATGCCGCCACGGCGTCCTCGATCATCTTCACGGATCTGCTGACCGGCGTGCTGGTCGGTTTCGGTCTGACGCTGGTCAAGCTGGCACTCAAGGCTTCGCGCCTGAAGATCAGCCTGGTTCAGCTGGAACCCGAGGGTGAAGTGGAATTGCGTCTGGTGGGTGCAGCGACCTTTCTCAAGGTGCCTGCGCTGACCAAGGTGCTGGGCAGCATTCCTCAAGGCAGCACCGTACATGTGCCGCTGAACAATCTGAGCTATATCGACCACTCTTGCCTGGAGTTGCTGGAGGAGTGGGGGCGTGCCAATGCCGCTCAGGGGACGAAGCTGGTGATCGAGTCGCGTGGCTTGAAGCGTCGCCTGGAAGGGCGTGTGTACACGACGACGGGAGTGGGAGCGGCTACCGCAAGGTAAACGTGCCCAAGGGTGGGCGTCTTCGCGAAGCAGCGGAGCGCCTGCCGGCTCTCCTTCCTTTGCTCGCAAAGACATGGTGAATTAAATCCTGCGTATCAGGCCTCGGGGCGTTCCAGCTCCAGGCCGATGCCCAGCTGGCGTGACAGACACGGCCAGCGCTTCCACGCCGCTTCGGTGTCGGGGCTGTTGAGACGCCCGCGATAGACCTCGACCGACTCCAAAGCAAAGCTGTCATCGTCGAGCAACTGATCAACGGCATGGTGTACGGCTTCATCGAGCTGGTTGGCAAATGTCTCGCCAATCAACTGATGGGCAATCAGGCTGGCGACCGTGGTATTGGACGGAATCAGCGGCTGACCAAAATGCTTGATATAGAGGTCATTCACTTCTTCTACCAGGCGATGGGCCAGGTAGGCTTCATCCAGCAGACTGTCGAGACCTTCGTGACCGTCCATGATGGCAGGCGGTGCAATGAAGAAATGTTCGGCAATTTTCAGGACGGGTTTTATCTGTCCTTCAATGCCGGCCTGAACAGCAACTTCGTGGGCCGCGTCCAGCAAGTCCGGAACCAGTTCGATATAGGCTGAAACAAAGCGTGTTAGAACGCCCCGGGCATCAATTTCTGGCAAATTGATGGCAGGGTGAAGATGCGGTAGTTGAGTTTCCAGTTGCTTTAACAATTGGCCTGTTTCGGCTTCGTGTTGATGTGCACGCTGAATCTGCTCGCGCAATGCGGCGGTGTTCATGAAGGCTCCTGACGGCTTAAAACCAGGTGAGTTAGTCGAAATGGGAAGTCATACGTTAGCTTGATTGGACCGCCCCCTAAGACGCATTTTTCATAACTAAGTAAAACTTATATGTATTGGTTATTAAAAGGCACTTTCCGACGTTTTATCGTGTGTTCTTAATAAAGTGACGCCCTCTACTGAGAGGCTCTTTCCCTTTCGTTGCGCACCTTCTGGCTATGTCTATACTCGCCTGTGAAGGAAGTTGGCTGATGACCGCTAGTTGTAACCGCAGCAATCCGGTCATGGTGTCAGTGAATTCGGAAGCCGCTCCCTTGGCCGCAGATAGAGTCTGCCGGATAACACGCCTGGGGGGACCCCGCGATGAAGCGACGTCCATACGTTTGGATGGGCTGTGCGCTGTGGCCAGTATCTGGCCAGACGCATGCGGCCTGGATAACGAATATGGCCCCTGGCGCTTCAGTCGTCAGCAATGCGGTATTCGACCTGCACATGACCATCTTCTGGATATGTGTGGTGATCGGATGTGTAGTGTTCGCCGCCATGTTCTGGTCGATGATTGTACATCGTCGCTCCACCGGACAGACAGCTGCACATTTCCATGACAACACGACCGTCGAAATCCTCTGGACCCTCGTCCCCTTTCTGATTCTGGTCGCCATGGCGATTCCGGCGACCCGGACCCTGATCAGCATGTACGACGCCAGTGAATCGGATGTCGATATCCAGATCACCGGTTATCAGTGGAAGTGGCATTACCGGTACCTGGGCCAGGATGTCGAGTTTTTCAGCAATCTGACGACCTCCACTGACCAGATCCACAACCGTGATCCCAAGAGCGAGCATTACCTGCTGGAAGTCGATCAGCCGCTGGTGTTGCCGGTGGGCGAGAAAATCCGGTTTCTGGTGACCGGGGCCGACGTGATTCATTCCTGGTGGGTGCCCGCTTTCGCTGTCAAACGCGATGCCATTCCGGGGTTTGTCCACGAGGCCTGGACCCGTATTGAAAAGCCGGGCATTTACCGAGGCCAGTGCACCGAGTTATGCGGCAAGGATCATGGCTTCATGCCCATTGTGGTGGAGGCCAAGAGCCCTGCGGATTATGCAACCTGGCTGGCCGGGCGCAAGGAAGAGAGCGCAAGGCTCAAGGCGCTGACCAGCAAGGACTGGACCCGGGAAGAACTGATCGCGCAGGGCGACAAGGTCTATCACACTGTTTGCGTGGCGTGTCATCAGGCTGAGGGTCAGGGAATGCCGCCGCTGTTCCCGGCACTCAAGGGGTCACCCGTCGCGACCGGCCCCATCGAAGGGCATTTGAATATTGTGTTCCACGGCAAGCCGGGGACGGCCATGGCTGCGTTCGGCAAGCAGCTTTCGGAGGTCGATATTGCAGCGGTCGTGACCTATGAGCGCAACGCATGGGGTAACGACAAGGGCGACATGGTGAGCCCCAGGGATGTGCTGGCCCTCAAGCAGGCACAGCCATGAACGGAGGAGATCGAACATGAGTGCAGTGATCGATGACCATGGCGAGGCACATGCCCATGGCCCCGCGAAGGGGCTGATGCGTTGGGTGCTGACGACCAATCACAAGGACATCGGCACGATGTACCTGTGGTTCAGTTTCACGATGTTTCTGCTTGGCGGCTCGTTCGCCATGGTGATCCGCGCCGAGCTGTTCCAGCCGGGCCTGCAGATCGTCGAACCGGCCTTTTTCAATCAGATGACCACCATGCATGGCCTGATCATGGTCTTCGGTGCGGTCATGCCCGCCTTTGTCGGCCTGGCCAACTGGATGATTCCGCTGATGATCGGCGCGCCTGACATGGCGTTGCCCCGCTTGAACAACTTCAGCTTCTGGCTGTTGCCTGCCGCGTTTCTGCTGCTGGTTTCCACCCTGTTTCAGCCGGGTGGCGGCCCCAATTTCGGCTGGACCTTCTACGCCCCGCTCTCCACGACCTATGCGCCGGAAAGCGTGACCTTCTTCATCTTTGCCATTCACATGATGGGCATCAGCTCAATCATGGGCGCTATCAATGTGATCGCAACCATTCTCAATCTGCGGGCACCGGGCATGACGCTGATGAAGATGCCGCTGTTCGTCTGGACCTGGCTGATCACGGCATTCCTGCTGATTGCGGTGATGCCGGTACTCGCCGGGTGCGTGACCATGATGCTGATGGATATCCATTTCGGGACCAGCTTCTTCAATGCCGCCGGTGGCGGGGATCCCGTGTTGTTCCAGCATGTGTTCTGGTTTTTCGGGCACCCGGAGGTGTACATCATGATCCTGCCGGCCTTCGGCGCAGTCAGTTCGATCATTCCCGCGTTCTCGCGCAAGCCGTTGTTCGGCTATACCTCTATGGTCTACGCCGTGGCGAGCATTGCATTCCTGTCCTTCATCGTGTGGGCGCACCACATGTTCGTGGTGGGGATTCCTCTGGTGGGCGAGCTGTTCTTCATGTACGCGACGATGTTGATCGCCGTGCCGACGGGGGTGAAGGTGTTCAACTGGGTCAGCACCATGTGGCAAGGCTCCATGACGTTCGAGACGCCGATGCTGTTTGCCGTGGCATTCGTGATTCTGTTCACCATTGGCGGCTTTTCGGGGCTGATGCTGGCGATAGCGCCGGCGGATTTCCAGTATCAGGACACCTATTTCGTGGTGGCGCATTTCCACTATGTTCTGGTGCCTGGTGCGATCTTCGGCATTTTTGCGTCGGCCTATTACTGGCTGCCGAAATGGACCGGACACATGTATGACGAAACCCTGGGCAAGCTGCATTTCTGGTTGTCTTTCGTGGGGATGAACCTGGCGTTCTTTCCCATGCACTTTCTGGGGCTGGCAGGCATGCCGCGCCGTATTCCCGATTACAACCTGCAATTCGCGGACTTCAACATGGTGTCGTCCATCGGGGCCTTCACCTTCGGTGCAACCCAGCTGTTTTTCCTGTTCATCGTGATCAAGACCATTCGTGGCGGCCCGCCCGCCCCCGCCAAACCCTGGGACGGCGCTGACGGGCTGGAGTGGACGCTGCCCTCGCCTGCGCCTTATCACACCTTCAGCACGCCGCCCGACATGAAGTGAGGACCTCGATGAGCGAAACACATTCGATCCGCAAACTGGTCGCCCGGCTGCTGCTGATCGTGGTGCTGATGTTTGCCTTTGGTTTCGCACTGGTGCCCTTGTATGACGTGATGTGCAAGGTGTTTGGCATCAATGGCAAGACCGGCGATCCGTATCAGGGCGCGCAGATGATCGACTCGCAACGACTGGTGCGCGTGCAGTTCATCTCCACCAATGCGGTGGACATGGTCTGGGCGTTTTATCCCCGAAGCGAGCAGGTCGAGGTTCACCCCGGGGCGGTCAACGAAATGATTTTCGTGGCACAGAACCCCACTGACAAGGCGATGACGGCCCAGGCTGTCCCCAGCATTTCGCCGGGACAGGCGGCAGCCTATTTCCACAAGACCGAATGTTTCTGCTTTACCCAGCAAATGCTGCAACCGGGGGAGCGAATCGAAATGCCGGTGCGTTTCATCGTCGACCGCGACCTGCCCAAAGAAGTGAAGCACCTGACGCTGGCCTACACGCTGTTCGACATCACTGCACGCCAGCCACCTGTTGCGCCTGTCGTGAAAAAGGTGGCTGAAGGAGGCTCGCATGGCTACGCCCCATGAGCACTACTACGTTCCGGCGCAAAGCAAATGGCCCATCATTGCCACCCTCGCCTTGCTGGTGACCATGTTCGGTCTGGGCACCTGGTTCAATGACCTGAAGGCCGACCGTGCCGAGTCCCACGGGCCGTTGATTCTGTTCGTCGGTGGTCTGCTGGTGGCCTACATGATGTTCGGCTGGTTCGGCACGGTCGTCAAAGAAGGCAGGGCCGGGCTGTACAGCGCGCAGATGGATCGCTCGTTTCGCTGGGGCATGGTCTGGTTCATCTTTTCTGAAGTGATGTTTTTCCTGGCCTTCTTCGGCGTGCTGTTTTACGTGCGCCAATGGACTGGCCCCTGGCTGGGCGGTGAAGGTGCCAACGGTATCTCGAACATGCTGTGGCCGAACTTTCAGTTCCAGTGGCCGCTGCTGGATAACCCGGACCCGAAACTGTTCCCCGCGCCCAGGGGCGTCATCGACCCCTGGCACTTGCCGCTGATCAATACCGTTTTGCTGGTCAGCTCCAGCGTCACCATCACCCTGGCGCACCATGCCTTGAAAAAGGCGCATCGTGGCGCTCTGAAGCTGTGGCTGGCGGTGACCATTCTTCTGGGCGGGTGCTTTCTGGTCTTGCAGGCCGAAGAGTATGTGCATGCCTATCAAGAGCTGGGGCTGACCCTGGGCTCGGGTATCTACGGCGCGACCTTTTTCATGCTTACGGGGTTTCACGGCGCCCACGTCACCATCGGCACGATCATCCTGTTTGTGATGCTGATACGGATTCTGCGCGGGCATTTCAATGCCGAGCATCAGTTCGGTTTCGAGGCGGCAAGCTGGTACTGGCACTTCGTTGATGTCGTGTGGGTGGGGCTGTTCATCTTTGTGTATGTCCTGTGAGGACGTTACCCGTTCACATGTGAAACCAGCTGGCCGCTGTAGAAACCCCAGGTAATCAACGCCAGGGTGAGCGTTGCCAGAATCACCCGCAGGGTCAGAGCCTTGAGCAGTCGGGTGGACTGGTTGTCGTCCTTGAGGAGAAAGAACAGGCCGCTGAACAGGCAGGTCACGGTGGCCGCCAGCATAAGAACAATCGCTGCTTTGAGCATGGGAAAACTCCAGGAGCAATCGCGATGATGCAATGGAGTATAGGCAGGCCCCTTCCGCCAGACCGGGTGGCATGATGAAGCGCCTTGCCCTGCGTCCGGTTCCTGCATTGCTGGTACTGGCTCTACTGCCGCTGCTGGTGATGCTCGGTGTCTGGCAACTGGGCCGGGCTGAAGAGAAGCGCGCCATGTTGAAGCAGTACGCCGAACGCCGTGCCGCTGAACCGATCGGTATCGGTCAGTTATCGGGTGTCGAAGACCCGGCCTATCGGCGTGTAAGGCTGCAAGGTCATTTCGATGCCGCTCACAGTCTCTGGCTCGATAACCGTACCCGCGAAGGCCAGGCGGGTGTCGAGTTGTTTCAGCCCTTTCTGGACCAGCCCAGTGGGATGTGGTCATGGGTCAACCGCGGCTGGTTGCCGTGGCCGGACCGACGCACCTTGCCTGTGTTCACCACTCCCGGCCAGTCGCTGGAGCTGAACGCCTGGGTGTATGTACCGCCTGGCGCGGGATTTCAAGGGCATGCCGATGCGATGAATGACGCATGGCCGCGGCTGGTCTCGTTCGTTGCTCCCGCTTCGCTCTGGGCAGAGCTGGGTCGTAGCGGGTATGCCCATGAACTGCGCCTGGAGCCGGGTGTTGCAGCCTACCGCGTCGATTGGCCGGTTGTGGCGATGGGGCCGGAAAAACATGTGGGCTATGCCGTGCAGTGGTTTGCGCTGAGCGCGGCCTTGTCCGGCCTGAGTCTGTATCTGGCCCTGCGCGGCAGGACACATGAAAGGGAGCAGCCATGAGCCACATCGTCACTTCTGAGCCTCGCCGACAGCGTCGGGGACGCTGGCAATTGCTGATTCTGGTGCTGGTGGCTGTCGGCCCCATGATTCTGGCCACTGGCATGTACCGGTTCAATTTCTGGGTGCCGGACAGCCGCAGCTATCACGGGCTGTTGATCGCTAACGGACAGAGTCGTGACGATCTTGGGGTGCGCAGCGATGAGCGACGTTGGCAATTGTTGGTCAGTGCTCCTCTGGGGTGTGCAGAGGACTGTCAGTATCTGGTCTATCTGGCGCGTCAGATCCAGATGGGGCTGGGGCGCGATGCCTATCGAGCCAGTCATGCCCTGGCCACCGGGTTACCGCCTGTCGATGAGTATGCCGAGAAACTGAAGCGAGAATACCCCCAACTGCAGCGATATCCACTGGATGAGGTTCGCTACCGACGGGTTATGCCCGGCCTCGATGCACCGCTGCTCTGGATCGTCGATCCTCACGGTAACCTCGTGCTGCGCTATGACGGCCGGGTCAACGGCAAGCATCTGCTCAACGACCTGCGCCAACTGTTGAAGTTATCGAACATCGGATAAAGGGAGGTCTTCATGACCCGGCCCGGATTTCGTCTCGCCTTGCTGGCCACGCTGCTGGCGTTGTTCGTGGTGTTGCTCGGAGCCTATACCCGGCTTACTCATGCCGGGCTGGGATGTCCCGATTGGCCGGGTTGTTACGGGCTCATCAGTGTTCCTGTCAATGACCGGCAGATGGCTCATGCCCAGTTGCACTTTCCCGATTCGCCGGTGCAGATTGCAAAGGGCCGGAGCGAAATGATCCATCGCTACTTCGCCGCCGCTCTGGCGTTGACGATCGGATTGCTGGCCCTGCAGGCCTGGCGACGGCGTCATCAGGTCGGTCAGCCCCTGAAACTTCCCCTGTTGCTGCTTGGGCTGGTGCTGGCTCAGGCCGTCTTTGGCATGTGGACCGTGACGCTCAAGCTCTGGCCGCCAGTGGTGACGGTGCATTTGCTTGGTGGCGTTGCAACCTTGAGCCTGCTCTTCCTGCTGACACTGCGCTTGAGTGATGCCTTTGCGCCCTTGCCTCATCGGCCTGCGCACGCACGGCGTCTGGCAGCGGTTGGCCTGGTGCTGGTTGCGGTGCAGATCGCCCTGGGAGGCTGGGTCAGCGCCAATTATGCTGCGCTGGCCTGTACAGATTTTCCGGTTTGCCAGGGGCAGTGGTGGCCGGAAGCCGACTTCAGCAACGGCTTCCACCTGACGCAGCACATCGGTCCCGATTATCTGGGGGGCAAGCTCGACAGCGAGGCACGCACTGCCATTCACTTGACCCACCGCGTGGGCGCCCTGTTGGTGACGCTCTCGTTGCTGATGCTGGCCTGGCAACTCAAGCGTGTCGGGTGCAGGAGGATGGCCATGTTGTTGTTGGTGATATTGGGGGCACAGATTGCCCTGGGGATCGGCAATGTGCTGCTTCACGTGCCCTTGTTCCTTGCCGTTGCCCACAGCGCGGGTGGTGCCGGGCTGATGCTCATGCTGACATTGATCAATTTTTGTACACGCCAGCCTCGTGATGCACGGCGACATGCTTCGGGCCGACGCTGGCCTGGCAGCAGACAGGCGCGTTTCATGTGAAAAAGGCCGCGTATTGGCGTCGGGTGTTGTACCGTGGCACTCGACCGCATGGGGTACTCGATGCCTTCACGTACCCTAGAGGCTGTTGTTCATTGCCCTGCTCACCGATCACAACCTATTGCTGATGCCATGACCCGAAACCAGAAAACTGTCTTTATCCTCGTCGCCATCGTGGCCTTGATCCTGGGCCTGACCGTCAATCGTGTGTTGTCCGGCAAGGGCGCGGGCGATCAGACCGCCATGATTGACGCTGGCATTATCCTGCTGCCGCAAAGCCGTACCCTGCCCGACCTGAAGATGATTGATCAGAACGGCGAGTCGATCGCCATCAATCAGTTGAAGGACAAGTGGACGCTGCTGTTCTTCGGTTACACCTTCTGCCCGGACATCTGCCCGACCACGCTGGCGCAGATCCGTCAGATCAAGAGCGAGTTGCCCAAGGATGTCGTGGGTAACCTGCGTGTGGTGCTGATCAGCGTCGACCCGAACCGCGACACGCCGCAGCAGCTCAAGCAATACCTGGGGTATTTCGACAAGGAATTCGTAGGGCTGACCGCCTCGGTGGCGGATCTTCAGAAACTGGCCAATGCGGTGAGCATCCCGTTCATCCCTGCCGATACCAGCAAGCCGAACTACACCGTTGACCACAGCGGCAACCTGGCCTTGCTGGGGCCGGACGGCACTCAGCGCGGTTTCATTCGCGCACCGTTGAACAACCAGAAACTGGTCGTGCAATTGCCAGGGTTGTTGCAGAGGAAATGAGTGTGGGAGCGAATTCATTCGCGAAAAAGGCATTCCAGACGACAGACAGGTATCGAATGTACTGGCTTTTTCGCGGATGAATCCGCTCCCACAGGGGGGGCAGCGTGTTTTGATCAGAACGCTGGAACGACGGCGCCTTTGTACTTCTCGACAATGAACGCCTTCACTTCAGGGCTGTGCAGGGCGTTGATCAGCTTCTTGAGAGCGTCGGAATCCTTGTTGTCCGGACGGGCAACCAGAATGTTGGCGTAAGGCGATTCGGCACCTTCGATCACCAGCGCATCCTTGGTCGGGTCGAGCTTGGCGCCCAGCGCGTAGTTGGTGTTGATCAGCGCCAGATCGACCTGAGTCAGCACGCGTGGCAGGGTTGCCGCTTCCAGCTCACGGAACTTCAGGTTTTTCGGGTTGCTCGCGACGTCTTTCGGCGTGGCCAGGATGCTGGTCGGGTCTTTCAGGGTGATCAGGCCAGCCTTGGCCAGCAGCAAGAAGGCACGGCCTTCGTTGGTGGCGTCGTTTGGCAGCGCGACGGTGGCGCCGCTTGGCAGGTCTTCCAGCTTCTTGAACTTGTCCGAGTAGGCACCGAAAGGCTCCACGTGAACCTTGGCAACGGTGATCAGGTTGGTCCCCTTGCCCTTGTTGAACTCATCCAGGTACGGCTGGTGCTGGAAGAAGTTCGCGTCCAGGCGCTTTTCGGCCACCTGTACGTTCGGCTGGATGTAGTCGGTGAAGACCTTGATCTTCAAGTCCACACCTTCCTTGGCCAGCACGGGTTTGACGAATTCCAGGATCTCGGCGTGCGGTACGGCGGTTGCCGCAACGCTCAGGGTTTCGCTGGCCTGCGCGGACAATGCTGTAACGGCGGCAAAGACGGCCAATAGTTTTTTCATGCAACAGCTCCTTTTATGAGGCCCGCACACAGCAGGCCGTTACCCACAGATTCGGTTAGCGATGGGTGAAATGGGCGACCAGCTTGTCACCGACGGTTTGCAGGATCTGCACCAGCACCAGCAGCAATACGACGGTCACGAACATCACATCGTTCTGGAAGCGCTGATAACCATAGCGGATCGCCAGATCACCCAGCCCGCCCGCACCGACTGCGCCGGCCATGGCCGTGAAGGACACCAGCGCGATGGCGGTCACGGTAATGGCGGCCAGAATGCCGGGACGCGCTTCGGGCAACAGGGCCTTGAGAATGATCTGCCGGGTGGTGGCCCCCATGGCCTGGGTCGCTTCGATGATGCCCTTGTCCACTTCGCGCAGTGCGGTTTCCACCAGACGGGCGAAGAACGGCGTGGCACCGGCAATCAGCGGCGGCAACGTACCCAGAATGCCCAGCGATGTACCGGTGATGATTTCGGTCAGCGGCATCATCACGATCAGCAGAATGATGAAGGGCAAGGCGCGTAGCATGTTGACGATCAGGCCGACCGTTGCGTACAGCTGCTTGTGCTCCAGCAGCTGGCGTGGCGAGGTCAGGAACATCAGCACGCCCAGTGGCAGGCCCAGCAGGATGGTGAAACCCAGCGAGACACTGAGCATGATCAGGGTATCGCCTGTGGCGACCCAGATTTCATACCAGTCGACGTTGGAAAACAGACTCAGGAAAGCGTCCATCAGCGCAGCACCTCCATATGAACGTCAGCGGCGGTGAAGCGAGCGAAGGCAGCGTCCATGTCGCCACCGGTGATGGCCAGGGTCAGTTGCCCGTAAGGGGTGTCCTTGATGCGGTCGATACGACCAGCCAGGATGCTGTAGTCGACGCCGGTTTCCCGGGCGACGGTGCCCAACAGCGGCGCGTAGGTTGCATCACCTTGGAAGGTCAGGCGCACGATACGGCCCTGAACATGGGCAAAGTTGTCACGCTGCTCGTTCTCGTCGACCTGCTCGTGCTCCTGCACGAAGCGTTTGGTGGTCGGATGCTGCGGATGCAGGAACACATCGGCCACATTGCCCTGCTCGACGATCACCCCGGCGTCCATGACGGCGACCTGATCGCAGACACGACGGATCACGTCCATCTCATGGGTGATGAGCACGATGGTCAGTTTCAACTCGCGATTGATCTCGGCCAGCAGTTGCAGCACCGATGCTGTTGTCTGCGGGTCCAGAGCGCTGGTGGCTTCATCGCACAGCAGGATCTTTGGCTTGGTCGCCAGGGCACGGGCAATGCCCACGCGCTGCTTCTGCCCGCCGGACAGTTGAGCCGGGTACTTCCTGGCGTGGGCAGACAGCCCGACGCGCTCCAGCAGTTCGGCCACGCGCTGATCGATCTGCTCGCGGGGCATGTCGCCCGCCAGCGTCAGCGGCATGGCCACGTTGTCGGCCACGGTCTTGGAAGCCAGCAGGTTGAAGTGCTGGAAAATCATCCCGACCTGCTGGCGAAAGCGCCGCAGACCGTTGGCGTCGAGAGCCGTGACGTCTTCGTCATCAACCACGATCTGCCCGCCGCTTGGGGTCTCCAGGCGATTGATCAGGCGCAGCAAGGTACTTTTGCCGGCACCGGAGTGGCCGATCAGGCCGAATACCTGGCCGTCTTCGACACGCAGGCTGGTGGGGTGCAGGGCCGGTATTTCCTTGCCTGCAACCCGGTAGGTTTTGTGGACGTTATGAAACTCGATCACGGAGCGAACCTTGTGGGGGCGCGTTAAAAAATCAGCGCAGTGGCCTGGCAGCCACTTGCTTCGTTACCTCGGCAGGATAAGCCGGGCGCGCATTTTAGCCTGTCCGGGCAGTGCTGCTTAGCATTTATTTGCTCGCTGACATGCTCAATTGGCATAACGCGACCGGTGGTGCCCCTGAAAGTGAAATTCACTGAACGGTGGTTTGCCAGCCCGGTCACTCCTTAAGCACCGTGATTCCCGAGCCTTGTGCCGGGAGCCGAATTCATCGAACCCGACACAAAAGTCGGGCCTTAGCATGAGGAGTCCTGCCCGATGGCTACCCCGAAAGCGCCACCTCAGACCAAAACACCCGACAGCGAACTGGCCGGTACCGACACGCTGGATCGTGGCAACACCAACGCCAAGCTGGAAAGCCTTGAAACCTTTCGCTCCGACGCCACGCACCAGGCGTTGCGTACCAACCAGGGCGTCAGAATCTCCGACAACCAGAACACGCTCAAGGCAGGAAGCCGGGGACCTTCGCTGCTTGAAGATTTCATCATGCGAGAGAAAATCACCCATTTTGACCATGAGCGGATACCGGAGCGTATCGTCCATGCCCGAGGCACCGGGGCACATGGGTATTTCCAGGCCTACGACGATCACGCCACCCTGAGCAAGGCGGCCTTTCTGCGCGACCCCGGCAAGAAAACCCCGGTGTTCGTACGTTTCTCGACCGTGCAGGGGCCGCGAGGCTCAGGCGATACGGTGCGCGATGTGCGCGGCTTCGCGGTCAAGTTCTACACCGATGAAGGCAACTTCGATCTGGTGGGCAACAACATGCCGGTGTTCTTCATCCAGGATGCGATCAAGTTTCCGGACTTCGTGCATGCGGTCAAACCCGAGCCCCATAACGAAATCCCCACGGGCGGCTCGGCCCACGACACCTTCTGGGATTTTGTATCGCTGGTGCCGGAGTCGGCGCACATGGTGCTGTGGACCATGTCCGACCGAGCCATTCCCAAAAGCCTGCGCACCATGCAGGCCTTCGGTATTCATACCTTCCGGATGATTAACACCGAAGGCAAATCGGTCTTCGTGAAGTTTCACTGGAAACCCAGGTATGGCGTCTGCTCTCTGGTGTGGGACGAGGCTCAGAAACTGGCTGGCAAGGACGCCGACTTCCATCGCCGTGACCTGTGGGAGTCCATTGAAGCGGGGGATTACCCCGAGTGGGAGTTGGGGGTGCAGATCGTGGACGAGGACGATGAGCACAGCTTTGATTTCGACCTTCTTGACCCGACCAAGATCATCCCTGAAGAGCTTGTTCCGGTCACGCCGCTGGGCAAGATGGTGCTCAACCGCAACCCGGACAACTTCTTTGCCGAAACCGAGCAGATTGCGTTCTGTCCGGGACATATCGTGCCGGGCATCGATTTTTCCAATGATCCGCTCTTGCAGGGCCGGTTGTTCTCTTACACCGACACTCAGATCAGCCGCCTGGGCGGCCCGAATTTCCATGAAATCCCGATCAACCGCCCGGTTTCGCCCAATCACAGCGGACAGCGAGATGCGCAGCACCGCATGACGATCGACAAGGGGCGGGCCTCCTATGAGCCGAACTCCATCGATGGCGGCTGGCCGAAAGAGACGCCTGCCGGTGCGCAGGAGGGAGGCTTCGAGAGCTATCCAGAACGGATCGAGGCCCATAAGGTGCGTGAGCGCAGCGAGTCTTTCGCAGACCACTTTTCCCAGGCAACGCTGTTCTTCCAGAGCATGAGTGCTCATGAGAAAGAGCACATCATTTCGGCGTACAGCTTCGAGTTGGGCAAGGTGGAGCGTGAGTTTATCCGGGCGCGCGTGGTGAACGAGATCCTGGCCAATATCGATCTGGAACTGGCCAGCCGTGTTGCGGCGAATCTGGGGTTGGATGCACCCAAAACCGGAACCGTGGCTGCCAGATCTGTGACCCTTGATGAATCACCCGCCCTGAGTCAGACCAACCTGCTCTCCGGCGATATCGCTTCACGCAAGGTCGCGATCCTGGTTGCCGATGGTGTAAACGGCAAGGCTGTTGAGGCCATGCAAAAGGCACTGCAAGCCGAAGGCGCTCACGGCAAGGTTCTGGGGCCAGGCTCTGCTCCGGTGAAGACGGCCGACGGCAAGAGTCTGTCGGTGGATGCCTCCATGGAAGGCATGCCTTCAGTGGCGTTCGATGCGGTATTCGTTCCTGGCGGCAAGGAGGCATTGAAAGCCTTGAGCACGGATGGCGTTGCTCTGCATTTCGTGCTGGAAGCCTATAAACACCTCAAGGCCATCGCGGTCGCCAAAGAAGCGAAAGCACTGCTGGACCTGCTGCATCTGGATGAGGATGCCGGATTGCTGGTGGTTGATAGCTCATATGATGGGTTCTTCAACGCCATCGCCCAGCATCGGGTGTGGGACCGGGAGCCAAAGGCCAAGGCCGTGCCGGCTTGATGATTTCGCGGATGAATCCGCTCCTGCTGCCTGTGCAGGAGCGAATTCATTCGCGAACGATCCTTCTTAAGGAAGTTTCGCCGGTTTCAGAACAACCTGCGCCTGTTCGTTGCGCACGATCTGGCGACGCAGCTCCAGCTCGAAATCAGGGTTGATCTTGACCACACGCTTGGTCAACAAGGTCGCCAGCCAGGGGTAGTCGTCGGTGCGGGGGACCTGCAACAGCACTTCACAGTTGAATGCCACGGTATCGGCAGCTATCGCATCCAGTTGGCGGCGCAATTGCGGCATATCGCCGATCTTGAGGTCGATGGTGGTGCTTTCGGCCGCCGGATCGATCAGCTTGGCAATGCGTTTGGCTTCTGCGGCGCGCAACTCGGCTTCAGCCTTGTCCAGCTCGGCCTTGCGGGCTTGAGCGATGGCACCGTTCACTCCGCTGGTCAGCGCGGGCGCCTTGGGCATCAGGGCACGGGCGCGGCTCAGTGCAGCGGCGGCAGCATTCATGTCGCCCTTTTGCAGGCCGATCTGGCTACGGCTCAGATAGGCTTCGGCCAGCTTGCGCTGGAAGGGCTCCAGGCGAATGTCGGTGGGGGCCGCAGCCTGCAGCGTTGCCAATTGTTCTTCGGCTGTCGCCAGCTCGTTGCTGGTAATGCTTTGTTCAAGCTGTGCGAACCCGTCCGGCTGAGCTTCGGCCACAGGCGTTTCAACCGTCGGGGCACTCTGGCAGGCACCCAACAGGATGGTAAATGCGACAAGCAGCAGATAACGGGAGGCGAGAGGCTTCATTCCTGCGATTCTCTAGGTTGCGCAAAAAACGAGCAAGTCTACACCGCTCGCTTGGGGAGAACAAAGCTGAGCAAGAACAGTGCCGCAGCGGATACCACAATAGACGGTCCGGCCGGGGTGTCCTTGAACCATGACAACGATAGTCCAATACACACGGCCGTCACGCCCAACAGACTGGCACCCAGTGCCATTTGTTCCGGAGAACGGGCGTGACGTTGTGCCGCAGCGGCCGGAATGATCAGCAACGAAGTGATGAGCAGAACGCCGACGATCTTCATCGCCACGGCGATTACCACGGCAATCAGCAGCATCAGCGTCATGCGCAATGAAGCCACCGGCAGGCCTTCGACCCGGGCCAGCTCTTCATGCACGGTAATGGCCAGCAATGGCCGCCACAGGCAGGCGATCAATACCAGCACCAGGGCGCTGCCGCCCAGAATCCAGGCAAGGTCCGTCGGGCTGATCGCCAATAGATCGCCGAACAGATAGGCCATCAGGTCGATCCGTACTTCATGCATGAAGCTCAGCACCACCAGCCCCAGGGACAAGGTGCTCGGGGCGAGAATCCCCAGCAGCGTGTCCGAGGCCAGCGGCTGGCGTTGTTGCAGTGTCACCAGCAGGACCGCCAGCAACAGGCAGCCGAAGGTCACGGCAATGGTCGGGCTGACGTCCAGCAGAAAACCCAGCGCCACACCCAGCAGGGCCGCATGGGAAAGGGTGTCGCCAAAATACGCCATGCGCCGCCAGACCACGAAGGATCCCAGAGGACCGGCAACCACGGCCAGGGCCAGGCCTGCGAGCAAGGCGTAGAGGAGAAAATCAGCCATGCTTGCAGTGGTCTCCATGGACGTGAGTGTGGGTGTGTGGGGTGCTTTCCGCGTCACCGCTTACGACTTCGCCGTGCAGATCATGGGCGTGATCGTGGTGGTGGTGATAGATCGCCAGGCTTTGTGCGTTCTTGCCGAACAGTTCGACGAAGGCCGGATCGTTGCTGACCTGTTCCGGGTGGCCGGAGCAGCAGACATGACGATTCAGGCACACCACCTGATCGGTGGTGCTCATCACCAGATGCAGGTCGTGGGAAACCATCAGCACGCCGCAGCCATGACGATCCCGCAGGCGGGTAATCAGGCTGTAGAGTTCGGCCTGCCCGGCGACGTCCACGCCCTGAACCGGCTCGTCGAGGACCAGCAGCTCGGGTTCGCGCAACAAGGCACGCGCCAGCAGGACGCGTTGCATCTCGCCCCCGGAGATCCCTTGCAGCGGGCTGTCGATGACTTTCTCCGCACCGACTTCTTCCAGTGCAGCCAGGGCGGTTGCGCGGTCAACGCCCGGGACCAATCGCAGAAAGCGCAAGACCGACAAGGGAAGCGTCTGGTCCACATGCAGTTTTTGCGGCATGTAGCCGACCCGCAACCTGGGTTTGCGCCATACGGTTCCGGAATCAGGCTTGAGCAGGCCCAGTACGGCACGCACCAGCGTCGTCTTGCCCGCCCCGTTCGGGCCGATCAAGGTCACGATTTCACCGGGCTTGACGCTCAGTTGAATGTTGTCCAGTACGTTCTGCCCGGAGAGCGCGACAGCCACCTGCTCCAGACGAATCAACGCGGTACTCATCAAGCGGCCTTGCAACCGGAGCACACACCCACGATTTCGACCGTTTGCCCTTCGACCTGGAAGCCGACTTCGCCCGCAGCCTTGACCACGGCGTCGCTGATGGAGTCCTGCTGCAACTCGATCGCGGCATGGCATTCGCGGCAGATCAGGAACTGGCCCTGATGCGCGTGTGTCGGGTGGTTGCAGCCGGTGAAGGCGTTGAGCGAGGCAATGCGGTGCACGAGGCCGTTTTCCAGCAGGAAGTCCAGAGCGCGGTACACGGTCGGAGGCGCGGCGCGGCGGCCGTCTTCATCACTCAGGACGGCAAGAATGTCGTAAGCCCCGAGTGGCTTGTGGCTTTGCCAGACCAGTTCCAGCACGCGACGACGCAGGGTCGTCAGGCGAAGCCCTTTGCTGGCGCACAGCGCATCGGCTTCGGATAGCGCGGAATGCACGCAATGGGAATGGTCGTGGGGACGGCTGGCCAGCGGTGTAATAGGCATGAGCGGCGACGATATTTGATAGAGACGTTATTATGTTACCCGTTCCTGTCTTATATGAGTGGTTCAAGTGCGCCGTCTTTTTAATCTTTTTGTCGTTTTGTCGGCCAGTTGGCTGACTGTTGCCCCTGCTCATGCCGAGGTTCGGGTCCTGACCAGCATCAAGCCGTTGCAGCTGATTGCAGCTGCCGTACAGGACGGCGTCGGTACGCCAGAGGTGCTGTTGCCGCCCGGTGCGTCGCCTCACCATTACGCCTTGCGTCCATCCGACGTACGGCGTCTGAAAGAGGTCGAGCTGTTTTACTGGATCGGCCCGGACATGGAGAGTTTCCTGCCGCGTGTCATTCAGGGCCGAACCTTGCCTGCGGTGGCCGTGCAATCCTTGCCGGGCATGCACCTGCGTCATTTCGAGGCGGATAACTCGTCCCACGATGACCATGGTGCCGATGAGCATGACCATGATCACAGCCCGGGCAGCCTGGATTCGCACCTGTGGCTGTCTTCCGTGAACGCCCGAGTGATTGCCGCGAAGATGGCCGTGGACCTTGGCGCGGTCGATCCGGACAACGCTGCGCGTTACAAGAGCAATGCCGAAGCCTTTGCCAAGCGCCTCGATGCGCTGGACGCCCGGATCAAGCATCGTGTCAGTGCCGTTTCAGGCAAGCCGTACTTCGTTTTTCATGAAGCGTTCGATTATTTCGAGGACGCCTATGGGCTCAAGCACGCTGGCGTGTTCAGCGTTGCGGCTGAAATCCAGCCGGGTGCCCAGCATGTCGCGGCCATGCGTGAGCGTTTGAAGGAAGTCGGCAAGACCTGCGTATTCAGTGAACCACCGCTGCGCCCGCGTCTGGCCGAAACCCTGACGGCGGGCCTGCCGGTGAAGCTGGCCGAGCTGGACGCGCTGGGCGGCTACACCCCGGCCACTGCTCAGGGTTATGAGCAGGTCTTGCAGAAGCTGGGCGATGATCTGGCAGGTTGCCTGGAAAGCCTGTAGGAGCGGATTTATCCGCGAAACCGGCCTTTCAAACGACATGCTTCTGTCGGATGTACCGGTTCTTCGCGAATGAATTCGCTCCCACCTGTAGCGAAGGCTACAACGCAAACGGCAGCGGAAGGTTAACGTCCTGACGCAAGGCCAGGCGCCGCTCGAATTCGGCCGGGTCGTGGATCAGCACGTCTTGCCCGGCGAAGGATTCGGCGGCGATCAGGCGTGACAGCCAGAAGCGCACGCAACCCACGCGCAGCATGGTCGCCCAGAGCTTCGTTTCGCTGGCGGTGAAAGGCCGCAAGGCTGCATAAGCGCCCAGCAAGGCTCTGGCCCGCACGAGGTCGATCTGGCCGTCTTCCTCGGAGCACCAATCGTTCAACGCAATGGCCAGGTCGTAGAGCATCGGCCCGGAGCAGGCGTTGTAGAAGTCGATCAGCCCGGTCAGGTGGGTGCCCTCGAACAAGGCGTTGTCGCGGAACAGGTCGGCGTGCAGGTTGGCCCGTGGCAGCGCCATGATCTGCGGCTTGAGTGCTTCGATCTCCTGCAAGGCCTTCTCAAGCAGTGTTCTTTGAGGCTCGCCCAGGTGTGACAGGAAGTTATTGCCCTCGCTGAGCATCCAGTCCAGGCCGCGATCGGTCTTGCGCTCCAGCACATTGTCCCGGGTCGCGAGATGCAGGTTGCCCAGCAGTTCACCGATCTGTACGCAATGCTGAGTGTTCGGCTCGCTGATGTGTTTGCCCGGCAGGCGCGGCTGCAACAGTGCAGGTTTTTCCGCCAGCGTGCGCAGCGCCTGACCGTCGGTGGTCCGCAAGGCATAGGGCACCGGCAGGTTGGCGTCGTGCAGTACGTCCAGCAGCTCGATGAAGAACGGCAGGTCCTGGATCGGACCACGTTCGACGAGGGTCAGGACGAATTCGCCCTGTTCCAGGCTGATGAAGTAGTTGGTGTTTTCACTACCTGCGGCAATGCCTTGATAGTCGAGCAAACGGCCGAGCCCATAAGGAGCGAGGAAGATTTCCAGCTCGGGCCGAGCCAGTGGGGTAAAAACGGACATATCAGGACTGCCAGCAAATAAGTGAATTTAAGGTGTTACCAGCTGAATATTTCCCACTGCGGGATCAGCATGTCCGGTTGGTCCGACCGGATGAAGTTGGGGCTTGTACCATCGGCGCGCACAAGAAAGTAAGGTTTTCCGTTCTTGGGCGTGATTTTCACGGCGTACAGAAAGCCATTCTGACGGTATTCCTGAATGGTCTTGTCCCCATCGGTGCGAATGGTAACGTCCGGAGCCGCCGCTGGAGAATCCTCTGCTGCAACAGTAATCATCGGGCAGAGTGCCAACAGGCCGGTCAACAACAGTCGATTTGCTGTACGCATGATAACCTTGTCCCTTTGTCGTCAATGGTCCTCGCATTCTAGCGCCGACCCCGCCGAAAAGGTTGAATCTGCTCATGAGCCAAGCCCCCCTCGTCCTGGTGGACGGTTCTTCTTACCTGTACCGCGCCTTTCATGCGCTGCCACCTCTCGCCACGTCCAAAGGTTTGCCGACAGGTGCCGTCAAGGGCGTGCTGAACATGCTCAAGAGCCTGCGTCGGCAGTACCCGAAAAGCCCGTTCGCGGTGGTGTTCGATGCCAAGGGCGGGACTTTTCGCGACGAGCTGTTTGCCGAGTACAAGGCCAATCGCCCCAGCATGCCGGATGACCTGCGCGTGCAGGTCGATCTGCTGCATGCCTGCGTAAAGGGGCTGGGTTACCCGCTGCTGTGCGTGGAAGGCGTCGAGGCGGATGACGTGATCGGCACCCTGGCACGCAGCAGCGCGGCGGCGGACCGCCCGGTGATCATCTCCACCGGCGACAAGGACATGGCGCAACTGGTCGACGGGCACATTACGCTGGTCAACACCATGACCGGTAGCGTGATGGATGTGGAGGGCGTGAAAGAGAAATTCGGCGTCGGTCCTGAGCACATCATCGATTATCTGGCCTTGATGGGCGATAAAGTCGACAACATCCCCGGCGTTCCCGGCGTGGGTGAAAAAACGGCCGTGGGCTTGCTGGTCGGTGTCGGTGGCGGCTTGAAAGAACTGTATGAAAACCTGGACTCGGTGGCCGGGATGTCGTTCCGGGGTGCCAAGACCCTGGCCCCCAAACTGGAAGAACATCGGGCCATGGCGTTTCTGTCCTATGAGCTGGCGACGATCAAGGTCGACGTGCCGCTGGACATCACCCTCGATGATTTGCAGGTCGGTGAGCCGGACCGGGACAAGCTCGCCGAGCTGTATACCGAGCTTGAATTCAAGAGCTGGCTTGAGGACTTGCAGCGCGAAGCCAAGCGCGCGGGCGTAGAGATCGTCAAGGAAGAGGTCGTTTCCGACATCGAGGTGGACTACAAGACGATCCTGGATCAAGCGGATTTTGACGTCTGGCTGGAAAAGCTGCGCAACGCCAGCCTTATCGCCTTCGACACCGAAACCACCGGGCTGGATGCCCAGCAGGCGCAACTGGTGGGCCTCTCCTTTGCCGTCAAACCCGGTGAGGCGATCTACATTCCGTTGACCCACTCCTACATGGGCGTGCCGGATCAACTGGATCGCGACACGGTATTGAGGGCGCTCAAGCCGTTGCTGGAAGACCCGGCCATTCTCAAGGTCGGGCAAAACGCCAAGTTCGACATGAATATCCTGGCCAACTGCGCGATAGGTGGCGATCAGGATTGCGGCATCAAGGTCCAGGGCGTGGCTTTTGACACCCTGCTGGAGTCCTACGTGCTGAACTCCGTGGCGACTGCCCATGACATGGACAGTCTGGCGATGAAATACCTCGGGCATCAAACCACACGCTTTGAGGACATTGCCGGCAAAGGCAAAAAACAGCTGACGTTCGATCAGATTTCTCTGGAGCAGGCTGGCCCTTACGCCGCTGAAGATGCCGACGTGACCTTGCGCCTGCACCAGACCTTGTCGGCAAAGCTTGAGGCGGAGCCGGCGCTGTATCGCGTGCTGACCGAGATCGAAATGCCGCTGGTCCCGGTTCTCGCGAAGATCGAGCGTGAGGGGGCGAAAGTGGATGCCCAGTTGCTGGGCATTCAAAGTGTCGAGCTGGGCAACACCATGGTCGAGCTGGAGCGGCAGGCGTTCACGCTGGCCGGTGAGGAGTTCAACCTGGGCTCTCCGGTCCAGCTCGGCAAGATTCTCTATGAAAAGCTGCAACTGCCGATTCTGGGCAAGACGCCTACTGGCAAACCGTCCACCTCCGAAGACGTGCTGGTCAAACTGTCCGAGCAGGGGCACGAGTTGCCGACGGTGCTGTTGCAGTACCGCTCGATCAGCAAGCTGAAAAGTACCTACACCGACAGCCTGCCGGGGCAGATCAACCCCAGGACCGGGCGTGTTCATACCTCCTATAACCAGGCGGGCGCAGCCACGGGGCGTTTTTCGTCCAGCGAGCCCAACCTGCAGAACATCCCGGTGCGTACTGCCGAGGGGCGCAGGATTCGTCAGGCGTTCATTGCCAAACCGGGTTACAAGCTGCTGGCTGCGGACTATTCGCAGATCGAATTGCGGATCATGGCGCATCTGGCCAGTGATGAAGGGCTGTTGGACGCCTTCCGCAATGGCCTGGACGTTCACCGTGCGACAGCCGCCGAGGTTTTCGGGGTTGAACTGGACCAGGTCACGAGCGACCAGCGCCGTAGCGCCAAGGCGATCAACTTCGGGCTGATCTATGGCATGGGAGCCTCGGGGCTGGCCCGGCAGATTGGCGTCGATGGCAAGCAGGCCAAGGCGTATATCGAGCGTTATTTCGCGCGCTACCCAGGCGTGCGGGAATACATGGAGCGTACCCGCGAGAAAGCCAAGGAGCAGGGTTATGTCGAAACCTTCTTCGGGCGTCGCCTCTATTTGCCGGAGATCAACTCCGACAACGGCATGAAGCGTGCGGGCGCCGAGCGTACGGCAATCAACGCGCCGATGCAGGGCACGGCCGCCGATATCATCAAGAAGGCCATGGTTGCGGTGAACACCTGGCTGGAGGATTCCGGGCTGGATGCTCGCGTCATCCTTCAGGTTCATGACGAACTGGTGCTGGAGGTCCGTGAGGATCTGGTGGAGCAGATCAGCGAGCAGATCCGTCCGCACATGAGCGGCGCGGCGCAACTGGCGGTGCCGTTGCTGGTGGAAGTGGGCGTGGGCAACAACTGGGACGAAGCGCACTGACCGTTGACGGGCAAGCCTGAAGCCGGGCTTGCCCCCATTGCCAACATGAACATTTTGACAGGTTGGGAACTTAACCGGCCCGAGGCCAGTCAGAGAACTCGATTGGTTGAAAAACCCGTCATGCTCCTAGTTGTGTTAAGTGTTGGCAGATATCCGGATCCCGCCCTAAGGGTCTGGACCTTGAACCCCGAACTTCCCCCCTCCCCATATGAAGTCCGGGGTTTTTTTTGCCTGCGATTTATTCCTCGGCAGGCGTTTTGTCTTCCAGCTCCATCCAGTCGGCCAGAACGGTATAGGCTTCTTCCAGGCCCATGCGCTTGGGGGCCGAGAACAGCTGGATAGTGACCGCTTCTCCCCAGCCCTTGCGGATTTCCGACTGAACCTTGAGCAGCGTGTTCTTGGCTGCGCCATAGGTCAGCTTGTCGGCCTTGGTGAGCAGGATATGCATCGGCATCTGGCTGGCGATTGCCCAGTCCAGCATCAAGGTGTCGAAGTCGGTCATTGGATGACGGATGTCCATCATCAGAATCAGCCCCTTCAGGCTTTCGCGGCTGCCCAGATAGGCTTCCAGGTGACGTTGCCAGTGTTGCTTGAGCGGAATCGGCACCTTGGCGTAGCCGTAACCGGGCAAGTCCACCAGGCGGCGGTCGTCGTCCAGCTTGAAGAAGTTCAGCAACTGAGTGCGGCCCGGTGTTTTCGAGGTGCGCGCCAGGCTGGCGTGGGTCAGCGTATTGAGAGCGCTCGACTTGCCTGCGTTGGAGCGCCCGGCAAATGCGACTTCAAAGCCTTCGTCGTCAGGGCACTGATCGACCTTGGCGGCACTGAGCATGAACGTGGCCTGTTGGCACAGACCGAGGATGGGGTTCTTGAGTTGCATGTGATTTCCGGTGAAGGCCCTGCCTGCAAGGGGTGCGGCAAGAGGTGTCGTTTCCGTTTGAGTGGCACGAGTATATAATGCCGCAAATTTTGTGTGGAATTCCCGCCTGCATGAAGGGGAAGACCGTTGAAGCGAGAACTTATACGCGCATTAGAACGCAGTCCGCTTTCAACCTGAAAGGTTTTTACTGCGCAAGAGGGCTTTGGAGCTCCCTGTTGCCTGGATCGAAACGATGCCGCCGCGTGGAATGTGCAAGGACCGCAGTAGCCAGAATTTGCGAACCGTCATCCTGGGGATGAGCAAATCACCTGCTATCTGACTTTTCACCATTAGCCGATTTGGAATACCTGATGAACAAATTATTCGTGAGTCTGCTGTTGACGTTTGGCCTCTGTGGGGCAACCCAGGCCGCTGACGTTACCGGTAATGCTGCTGCCGGTCAGGCAAAGACGCTGGTCTGTAGCGCATGTCATGGCCCGGACGGCAACAGCATGGCTCCCAACTTCCCTAAACTGGCGGGCCAGGGGGAGCGCTACCTGCTCAAGCAATTGCACGAGATCAAGGATGGCAAGCGTACCGTGCTGGAAATGACCGGCCTGCTTGCCGGGCTCAACGATCAGGATCTTGCCGACATCTCCGCCTATTACGCCAGCCAGAAAGGTAGTGTCGGTGCTGCCGATCCCAATCTGGTCGCGCGCGGCGAAGCCCTGTTCCGGGGTGGCAAGCTTGCCGAGGGCATGCCGGCCTGCACCGGTTGCCATTCCCCTGACGGTACCGGTAATGCGGCGGCCGGCTTCCCGCACCTGGGTGGTCAGCATGCCGATTACATCAAGAAACAATTGACGGCCTTCCGTGAAGGCGACCGCGTCAACGATGGCGACACCATGGTCATGCGTTCCATCGCCGCCAAGCTGAGCAACAAGGACATAGACGCTCTGGCGCAATACATTCAGGGCCTGCACTGATCGATACCGGGGTGCTCGCGCATGCAATCCCGGTGCTTGACGTGACGTGCTTCATGGCACATACAAAAAGGGTGGCTTCGGCTGCCCTTTTTTGTGGCCGCCAGCGTTACACTAACGAACCGAAGCCTTGGTGGCCGGTCGAAAGACCGTCGCTTGAAGGCGACTTATATCTGCCCAGGAGTAAAGCATGCGTAAACTGATCATCAGCGCCGCTCTGGTTGCGGCCAGCCTGTTCGGTCTGTCAGCCCAGGCTGCCGCACCTATCGAAGCTGGCAAGCAATATGTTGAATTGAGCAGCGCAGTGCCTGTTTCGGAACCAGGCAAGATCGAGGTTGTGGAACTGTTCTGGTATGGCTGCCCGCATTGCTATGCGTTCGAGCCGACCATCAACCCATGGGTTGAAAAACTGCCTGCCGACGTTCACTTCGTCCGTATTCCAGCCATGTTCGGCGGCCCTTGGGACGCACACGGCCAACTGTTCATCACCCTCGACACCATGGGCGTGGAACACAAGATCCACGCCGCTGTATTCGATGCCATCCAGAAGGGCGGCAAGCGTCTGACCGACCCGAACGACATGGCTGACTTCGTGGCCACTCAGGGTGTCGACAAGACCAAGTTCCTCGAGACGTTCAACTCCTTCGCAGTGAAGGGCAAGATCGCTCAGTACAAGGAACTGGCCAAGAAGTATGAAGTGACAGGTGTACCGACCATGATCGTGAACGGTAAATACCGCTTTGACCTGGGCACTTCCGGTGGTCCGGAAGCCACCCTGCAGGTTGCCGACCAGCTGATCGCCAAAGAGCGAGCGGCTGCCAAAGCCGGCAAGTAAGCGACGCCTGCCATGCGCCGCTGGGGCAAGGGCACGGAGCGAGTCGTTGGCCTGCATGAACCGCGGGTCAACGAGCACCATCTGCTGCAAAGCGGATTGCCAGCCGAAGGTCGTCTCCGGCTGCTCAGCTTCAATATCCAGGTCGGTATCAGCACCGAGCGCTACCGGCATTACCTGACCCGCGGCTGGCAGCATCTGCTGCCACATGGCGGGAGAGCCGGCAATCTGCAGAAGATTGGCGACCTGCTCAATGATTTCGATCTGGTGGCCTTGCAGGAGGCCGATGGTGGCAGCCTGCGTTCCGGCTTCATCAATCAGGTCGAACACCTTGCCCACCTCGGCGCCTTTCCTTACTGGTATCAGCAGCTCAATCGCAATCTGGGGCGGTTGGGGCAGCACAGTAACGGGGTGCTCAGCCGTCTGCGTCCCGGCAAGATAGAAGACCATCCACTGCCGGGCCCTGCCGGGCGCGGTGCCATTCTTGTCCGTTTCGGGGAAGGCGAGGATGCGCTGGTGGTGGTCATGATGCATCTGGCCCTTGGCTCCCGCACTCGCACACGGCAACTGGCCTATATCCGGGAACTGATCGGCGGATACCGTCATCAGGTACTGATGGGCGACATGAATACCCATGCCGTCGACCTGCTGGAGCATTCACCCTTGCGTGATCTGGGCCTTCTGGCTCCACAGGTCGAGGCGACCTTTCCCAGTTGGCGGCCACAGCGCTGCCTTGATCATATTTTGCTCAGCCCGACACTGACACTCGAACGTGTTCAGGTACTGGCCCAACCCATTTCCGATCACTTGCCCGTTGCTGTAGAGATTCGCCTGCCAGCGTCATTATGTGGGGACTCGCTACCCGTGCTCTCTGGTGGACCCCTTGAATGAGCGAAGAAGCCGAGCGCTGGAAAGAGAAATACCTCAAGGGCATCGAGCAGCAGGACAGGCTTGAGGAACGCTGGAACGCCCGGCTCGACTTGCTGCGTCGAGGCCTGGTGCGCAGCAGCCTGGCGGCGGAAGGTACAGACCGGTCTGTCGACGAATGCATGAAGGAAATGCGCGAAATCGTGCGCAAGGACGACATGGATGCGGGCCTGGCTGCGCTGATCCCGCGCCTTGAAAAGGCAGTGCTGGATTCCGAGCAGCGCCGTGAAGTGCGGGTCGGTCAGATCAGCACGGCATTGAGTGCGCTGGTGACACAGTTGCAGGCTTTGCCGCTGCCCCGCGAAGTACGCAAGCCCCTCAAACGTTTTGCCAAGGACCTTGAAGACCGTGCCTCTCAGGCCCGTGAATTGCCTTTGCTGCTAAGCGAATTGAGTGGCTTGCAAGGCAAGGCGCTGACTTTGCTTGAGAAACACGAAGAAGGTTCACGCCCCGGCATCCTGCAACGCCTGTTCGGCACGCGTGAAGAGTCGGGCGATGCGGCTCATCCTCCCGAAAACGCTCATCCGGCTCATCCGGTGACGCCTGCGTCTGTGGAGCCCGCGCATGAGCGCGACGATCAGGAAGACGCCCCTGAATCGCCCGTGCCTGCGCCTTCTGCTCCTTCTCCGCAAGCCGCCCCCGCAAAGGTTGAGGTCGAGAAACCAGACGTCGAGCAGAAAACAGAGCTGAAAGCAGAAGCCACACCTGTTCCGGTTGTGGAGCCTGTCGTTGAAGTGCCGCAACCAGCCGAGGTAGAAGCCGCTGCCCCCGCCGCACCCACCGCACTCACCGAAAAAGTGGTTGCTGCACCTGCATCCGTACCGGTACCGCCTGAAGCGTTGCTGGCGCCCACGCCTTCTGTGCCCTTCGAGCATGTGCCCGTTCCGGTGCCTGTCGAAAGCGACAGTGCAGAAGCCGATGAGTCGGATGATGAGCCCGCGGATGAAGAGGAAGCCAGCGAGGGCGATGCCCATTATTCACTGCCCTCCTCCCCGGAACCGAGTTACAGCTCGGTCGCCGCGCACATTGAGGACACCTTGCTGGGGCTGCTCAAGGACCTGACCTTGCCCGAGCATCATCGCCCGCAGGTCGAGGACATGCAGCTACGCCTCAGGCATGGGCTCAATTGGTATGAATTGCTGCCGATCCTCGACGATCTGGCGGTGTTGATGCTGGCGCTCAATAACGGTGGCCAGCAAGAGTTCGGTATTTACCTCAAGCAGCTCAACGAACGGCTGGAGTCGTTCCAGAGCCACTTGCAGGCTGCCAGCGAAGGCCATGCTCAGAATCAGTCCACGGCACGTGACTTGAACGAGCAGTTGCGTGAGCAGGTGGGTGGCTTGCAGAGCAGCGTGCAGGACGCCTCCGATCTGACCAGCCTCAAGCAAGTGCTGGACAAGCGACTGGAAGGCCTGCTCAGCACGATGGACGATTATCAACGCAAGCGGGATGAGCGTGAGCAAGAGGTCGCTTCGCGTCTGCAAGGCCTGGCCGCCCGTGTCGCAAGCATGGAGCAGGAGGCACTGGGCTTCAGGGTGCACCTGGAGGAGCAACGGCAAAAAGCATTGATCGACCCGCTGACCAGCCTGCCCAACCGTGCCGCCTGGGGTGAGCGGCTCGAACAGGAAGTGGCGCACTGGCAGCAAGAAAAAAACAACTTGCTGGTCTGCATACTGGACCTGGATCACTTCAAGCGGATCAACGACGGGTATGGCCATCTGGCGGGCGACAAGGTGCTCAAGATCGTCGCCAGTGTGCTGAAAAAACGCATACGCCCCACGGATTTCCTGGCGCGATTCGGCGGTGAGGAGTTTGTCATGCTCATGCCCGCCACTCAGGTGTCGGCAGCCCTGACGTTGCTGGATGAGTTGCGGGCCGCTGTCGAGCTTTGCCCGTTCCACTTCAAGGGCGAACGGGTGACGGTGACGGTGTCCATGGGTGTGACAGCGTTCCGGACGGGTGAACGCAGCGATCTGGCCCTCAAGCGGGCTGACCAGGCGCTCTATCGTGCCAAGGAAAACGGCCGGAACCGGGTCGAACAGGGCTGACGGAAACATCTGGAATCCATCGATGTTTCACGGATGAAGCTATTTGGCTGCATTCCGTTATGATGTTGCATTTGCTGCCGACGTATTCTGAACTGCCATGAAGCTGTTTCTTCCTGCACTGTTTCTTCTTGCCCTGACCGCCTGTACCAGCGGGCCAAGGCTCGATACCAGCCATCCTTCGGTCAATCATGATGGCCGGGTTCAGTACGTCATCATGCATTACACCTCCGCTTCGCTGGAGCGTTCTCTGGAGTTGTTGACTCATGGTGAGGTGAGCAGCCATTACCTGATCGGGGACGACAATCCGGCCACGATCTACAAGCTGGTCGATGAAAGTGCCCGTGCCTGGCATGCAGGAGAAAGCGAGTGGGAAGGCCGCACCTGGCTCAACTCCAGCTCGATCGGCATCGAAATCGTCAACCCCGGTTATACGGACACCCCTACAGGACGCCTCTGGTATCCGTACACCGAGAGCCAGATCCAGTCGATCATCGTGCTGCTCAAGGACATCGTCAAACGCAACAATATCGACCCTCGGCACATCATCGGGCACAGCGATATCGCACCCTTGCGCAAGCTGGACCCAGGCCCGCTGTTCCCCTGGAAGCGCCTGGCTCACGAAGGCATAGGCATCTGGCCGGACGAACGGTTGGTGGCTCAGCAGCAGGCGCTGATGATGGATAACCTGCCGGATATCGGCTGGTTCCAGCAGCAACTGGCACGCCTGGGTTACACCACGCCGCAGACTGGAGAGCTGGACACCGCCACACGCCACGTTCTGGCGGCGTTTCAGATGCATTACCGTCCCGAGCGTTTCGACGGACAGCCTGATATTCAGAGCGCGGCGATCTTGCAGGTGCTCAACCGGTCTCGTTGATGAGACCTGGAAGGCCTGCTCTTTAGCGGGCTATTTGCGCGCTTGTTGCTATACCTGATGGATATTCACTCGGATCTCCACAGATGCCCATCGCGCCAACGCGCTTTCGCATGACCCCTCATCCGTGGCTGCTGGCTTTGCTGGCGGCCTTGTTGAGTGCGGCTGTCTTTTTGTGCGGCAGCTTCGGTCTGGCAGTTCATCAGGCACGCCAGAATGAAAGCCTGCAGATGAACGCCCAGGGCGAGCGTTTTCTGGTGCGACTGGAGCAATTGTTCGGGCAACTGAGGGCCGGACTGGATCAACTGGAGCACCAGCCGCTGCGGCGTTGCAGCCCGGAAATGGTCGGACGCTTGCGTGAGGTCATTTCCGGCAACCGCTTCATTTATGAAGCGGCGTATGTCGGTGATACGCGAACCTGTTCCAGTTGGCCGCGCCCGAAGCTTCTCGGCGAGTCCCGCACTCCCGACATTCGTGGCCCCACCTATGACTATTGGCTCAATACGTCTGCCCAGCCAGACGACAATCTGGCTGCACTGGTGCTTGGCCGTGGAGATTTTCGGGTTTCGACGTCCCGTGGGCATCTGACGGATGTGGTCGACCTTCCGGCAGGCGGGAGTCTGTTGGTGGTGCTCGATAATGGCGCCCGGGCGATACCGGTGCTGGGTCCTGCGCAAGTCTGGCCTCCAGTCCGGGACTGGCCGCCGGACAGCGAGACCACTCTGATGACGACCCCCACCCAATTGATTTACCGCATGCCTACGCAAAGTCCGGAGTATCAGTTGGTGCTGATGACCCCGCGTACCGGCCTGCAGGAAAAGATCACTGGAGCCTGGTGGTTGCTGGTGCCAGCCAGCCTGTTGATGTCGCTGTGCATCGCGGCGCTGGTCCTGCAATTGCTTCAGCAACGCAAATCCCTGGGGGCAGAATTGTCGGGTGCCTTGCGACGCGGCGAACTGAAAGTCCTGTATCAACCCATCTTCAATCTGGAAAGCCGTCTCTGCGTCGGTGCGGAAGCCCTTGTGCGCTGGCGCAGGCCGGACGGCACGCTGACCAGCCCGGACCTGTTCATCCCGTTGGCCGAAAATACCGGGCAGATCCGGCAGATTACCGACTTCGTGCTTCAGGAAACGCTGGAGAAACTGGGCCCGTTACTGCGAGCCAATCCGCACCTGTACATTTCGGTCAACCTGGCGGCATGCGATGTCATCAGCCCGCGTATCGGCCGTGTAACGGCCAGACTGCTGGCCCTGCACAAGGTGGCTCCCCGACAGATTGCCTTTGAGGTCACCGAGCGTGGGCTGGTTGATGTGATGGTGGCGCGCAACCATCTGCAATTGCTGCGCGACCGTGGTCATCAAGTGCTGATCGATGACTTCGGCACCGGCTATTGCAGCCTGGCCTATCTGCAAACCTTGCCGGTGGATTGCCTGAAGATAGACAAGGCATTCATTGACGCCTTGGGGCATGACGCTGCCAGTAGCGGTGTGGCACCGCATATCATCCGCATGGCCCATGCGCTGCAACTGCGCGTGATTGCCGAAGGCATCGAATTCGAGTCGCAGGCCATGCTGCTCAAGAGCGAAGGCGTGGTCTACGGCCAGGGTTGGCTGTTTGCCCGACCTCTGACGGCCGCCAGATTCTGCGAACGGGTGACCGGTGGCCGACGGGGTAACGGACGGCGCAGGGATGATGTGGCGTGAGCCTAAAGCGACAGCGCCATATAAAACTGGGTGCCCTGGCCGGGGCGTGAATAGACGCCCATGCGTCCACCGTGCAATTGCACGATTTCCTTGCACAGTGCCAGGCCCAGCCCTGCACCGCCTTTCTTGCGACCGACCTGCACGAATGGCTCGAAGATGCGTCCCTGCTGTCCGTAGGGAATGCCTTCGCCATTGTCTTCGATGCTGATAATGGCCCGCTCGCCGTGGCGTCGTGCCTGTAAGCGGATCAAGCCGTTTTCCGGGGTGTGGCGCAGTGCGTTATCCAGCAGATTATCCAGCACCCGTTCCAGTTGAGCCTGGTCGGCATGCAGGTGCGGTACGGGGTGCTGAATGTCCAGCATCAGGACGATGTTCTGTTCGCGGGCCTGTTCCTCGAAACGGGCCTTGGCTTCTTCCAGCAACTGTTCAATGGAGCACGGGGCCAGTTTGAGTTTTTGCAGGCCGCTTTGATAACGCGAGAAGTTCAGCAGGTCGTTGATCAACTGCATCAGGCGCTGCATTTCTTCGGTGATGGTATTGAGCAGGTCCGCTTCACGGGATTCTGCCGCGAAGTTCAGGCGTTCCTGCAGCAGACCGAACGCCATGTGGATGCCGGTCACCGGGGTGCGCAATTCGTGTGAGGCGCGCAGGACGAACTCGCTGCGAACCCGCTCGAAGGCCCGTTGTTCGGTGACGTCGCGCAGCACCATCACCGCGCCGAGAATATGGCCTTTGGTATGGCTGACCGGTGTCAGGCTATAAGTCAGCAGGCGGGATTCGCCCTCGATCTCGATGTTCAGGTCCTCGGGCGCATGCTCCAGGGTTCCGCCACGCAGGATAATGAACAATTGCTCATCCAGCTCGGGATGCTCCAGTGCCTGGCCGAACCCTTGGCCCAGACGGCTCTCGTCCCAGCCCAACTGACGCTGTGCCACCGGGTTCAAGTGCTCCAGACGGCCTTGCCGGTCGATCATCAGCAAGCCGTCATCGATACTGTCGAGCACCGCTTGCAAGCGCTGCTGCCCGGCCAGTAACTCATCGACGTTCGTGGCCTGATGCTGGCGCAGGGCTTCGGCCATGATGCCGAAGCGGCGTGTCAGAAGGTTCATCTCGGCTGCCGACGACAGGGGCAGCGTGACCTCATAGTTGCCCTGACCGATGTTGTCCGCCGCCTTGGCCAAGGCTTCGATGGGGCCACCGAAACGTTGGGCGATACCGTGGGCCGTGATGAAGCCGATGCACAGTACCGCGATGCCCACCAGGCCAAGCAGCCCGGCAATCCATAGCGCCCGCTCACGGGAATAGATTTCGGCGTGGCTGATGTTATCCAGCGCCTGTCGGTGTGTTTCAAGCAGATCGTTGCGCAAGGCATCGAAGCTGTCTCTCAGCTCGGGGTCCTCGCGCAAGGTCCGAGTATCGCCCTGGAAGCGTTGGTAGGCCTCAATGAAACGTTGGTAGTCCTGGCTGGTTTTTGTAAAGCGATCCGGCAGCTTGTGCTGCACGTCATGCTCCATGGCCTCGGTCAGCAGTTCACGAAACTGCTCCTGATACGTCTCCAGTGCGCTCTTGTCGGGGGAAGGGCCGATCATGATCGCCAGTTGATCGCCCAGGTTCTGCCGCAGTTTCAGGCCAAGCTCAAGGTTGCTGAAATTACCCTGGATCAACGATTCCTGGCTCTTGGCCATGTGCATGACGCTGACGAGCCCCAGCAGCAGCCCCAGCAGCGCAACCGTGATCAGGGCCGAGATGCTGAGGAACAGTCGGGTGCGCAACTTCATTGCCAATTTCATGCAGGACAATTCACAGGTTGTACTGTTTACGTTTGCGATAAAGCGTCGAAGAGTCGATGCCCAGTGTTTTCGCAGCCTGATCGAGTGTGTCGCTAGTGGCAAGCACAGCACCGATATGCGCTTTTTCAAGTTCGTCCAGGCTCAGAGGCGCACCGATGCGAGGGGCATTGTTGGTCGGTACTTCGGCCATGCCCAGGTGGCTTATTTCTACCCGCTCCTGAGGGCAGATGATGCTCGCACGCTCAATGACGTTGCGCAGTTCGCGAATGTTGCCGGGCCAATGGTAGTTGAGCAGCGCGGCACGGGCCTCTTCGCTGAATCCACGGGCGGGACGGGCGTATTCCTTGACGAAACGGGCCAGGAACCGGTCGGCCAGGGTCATGATGTCTTCGCTTCGCTCGCGCAAGGCCGGGAGGTGAAGGGTGATCACATTCAGGCGATACAGAAGGTCTTCACGGAAACGTCCGCTGCGCACCATGTCTTCAAGATTCAGGTTGGTGGCCGCCAGGATTCGCACGTCGGCCCGGCGTGTAACGGGGTCGCCTACCCGCTCGTATTCCTTGTCCTGAATGAAGCGCAGCAACTTGGGTTGCAGGGTCAGCGGGAAATCCCCGATTTCATCGAGGAACAAGGTGCCGCCATCGGCCTGGTTGACGCGGCCCAGTGTGCTTTCGCTGGCACCGGTAAACGCTCCGCGACTATGGCCGAACAGCTCGCTTTCCATCAGCTCTGCCGTCAACGAAGGGCAGTTGATGGTGACGCAGGATTTCTTCGCGCGTTTGCTCCAGCCATGGATCGCCCTTGCCAGCTCGCCTTTACCGGTGCCGGACTCACCCAGGATCAGGATGTTGGCGTCGGTCACGGCGACCTGTCGTGCCGTTTCCAGAATGGCCATCATGGCCGGACTGTGTGAGTCCAGGCCGTCCTTGGGTTTGCGAATCTCGCCTTCCAGCGCTTCCAGGCGGGCAGACAACTGACGCACTTCCAGCTGTTTGGCCGTGGCGAGGCGCAATTGGTCCGGGCTGCACGGTTTGACCAGGTAATCGGCGGCGCCTGCCTGAATTGCATCGACGGCCGTATCGACGGCGGAGTGGGCGGTGACGATCACGACACGCATCCAGGGCGCTTGAATGCGCATTTGCGCCAGAACATCCAGCCCGTTGTCTTCACCCAGACGCAAGTCCAGGAAGCACAGGTCGAATACCTGGCGCTGCATCAGCGTATCGGCCTGTGCAGCGCTATTGGCCGTGGCAACGCTGTAGCCTTCATCTTCCAGACAGTACCGAAAGGTGCGAAGGATGGCGGACTCGTCGTCCACAAGCAGAATACGGCCCTGATTCTCAGTGGCTTCTTCCATTTTCCTACGCTCCTAAATGAATGATCTTGGTTAGTGTCGGAATCATCGGGCAAGTTGCATGGTTGATTCTGATGGATTATGTGACATGCATGGTAGCTATCTGTTCGGTTGTTGGCTAACTGACTGATTTTAATGGCTATATACCGCCAAGACCGTTCTGCTTCCTTTTATAGACCTCTCTTTACTCAAGCATGCCCTTTTCGGCGAGAACGATTCCCAATGATTCGTGCAGAACGCACGATCTCAAGCGGGTGATCGTGCAGCTTGCTGGTAAGGATGGATACTCAATTGTTTTTAACTATTTGATTTTATTGAAAATATTTCCTTGTCGATAAGTGGCATGCAGCCTGCAACATCCTTGATGAACGAGGCCGTTCCATAAGGCCCGACCGTATTCTCACTGCCCACTCAGGGAAGGAAGCCAAAGGATGAATAGCCTGAATATTGCTCACTTGCGTATTTCATCCTTGCACATCCAGCAGGGGCTGTTTGTCGTCCTGGCCTTGCTTGTGACCCTGATCGCGGTTCAGCAATTCCAGCGCTGGGAATCATCGCGTGAAGCACCGCAAGTCCAGCAGACCTTCATTAAAGGTACGGCCTCTTTCCAAAGCCTGAGGCAGACGACCCTGAACACTGAAGGCAGGCAGCAGCCGATGAGCGGCATGGTGTCTGTTGATGAAGTGGCAACCCCGCAGAAATGGGTCTTCTGACCCGCAACACCTGAACGAAACGTTCCACATTCAAACAAGCAGTAAGGAGTATCGCCATGTTGAGCTGGGCTATCACGTTCTTGATCATCGCCATTGTTGCGGCTGTACTGGGCTTCGGTGGTATCGCAGGTACGGCAACGGGGATCGCCAAGATCCTGTTCATCGTATTCCTGGTCATGTTCGTCGTGTCGTTCTTCTTTGGTCGTCGTGGTCGAGGCTGACGCATGAACACATCCTTTCACTCACTGGCAGCCGCCCTGTTGATGGGCGGCAGTGCCATGGCCATGGCTGCCAACGACGGGCAGGCGCGAGTCAGTGAATTGCTGAGTTCCGCGCCTGAATATCGTCAGACCTGGATGAAGGTCGTACAGAAAGAAGAGCGGCTGCCGGAATGGATCATCAACCTGTCCGGTGTTTCCGAGCAGATGACGGCCGTTACCGAGGATCATGACCCGTATCTGGTCGGGCCTCTGTGTGAAACCGCTGAAACCTGCCGCAACAAGCGCCTGATCGTGTCGTTCAGTCTCGATAAGGAAAAGGCCTATGCCATGCTGGTCGAAGTGCCTGCCGGTCTGCCGGCCGACAAGTCACCCACTCGCCATGCCACTTACCGCTTTTTGGGCAAACCCGACGAGGGTATGCAGCAATTGCTGAAGGAGCAATTGAGCAAGGATCCGAACTGGTACTGATCCTTCGGGCACACCCTTTAATGTTGTCATGCAAACCCGCTTTTTATGACCTCGATATCGCCGTTGTGCGAGGTCGAGGTCTGCATGACATTTTGCGTGTTTTGCTTTTAGTTCCCTGATTTGCGACCGTTTATCCAATAAATATTGTAAGGATATTGCGCGGTCATGCCCTTGTTACAAATCTGCTTTCCCTCCCCTCTTGCCACGCTACAAGCGACGTTCTAGCCACTTGTCCGGCCAATAACGGCATTTTTTATTGTCGTAAACAGGCATGTCTTGTCGTTTTTGTATGCTGATTCGGCATGAGGTAGGCGTTTATGGCATTAGACGCGCCCCCCCACCATGGGAATAGTTGCGACTTTTTTCGCCTGCTATAGAGCTGGGATGCTCGTGTGCGGTGACCTTCTCTGGACATTTCAAAGGCATCCGGGCCTTGAAGCCGTTTCGGAAAAAACAGTTTCAGCGTGCCGGTTTTGGATATGTTCAAGCCACTAAAAACAAGGGTAAATGCATGAAGAAGGCAAAGCTGAGTCTGGCCTGGCAGATTCTGATTGGACTGGTACTGGGGATTGCCCTCGGTGCGTTGCTCAACCATTTCAGCGCCGAAAAGGCCTGGTGGATCAGTAATATCCTGCAACCGGCAGGCGATATCTTCATTCGTCTTATCAAGATGATCGTGATCCCGATCGTGGTTGCATCGCTGGTCGTCGGTATTGCCGGCGTGGGCGACGCAAAGAAATTGGGTCGCATCGGTCTCAAGACCATCATTTACTTTGAAGTCGTCACCACCATCGCCATTCTGGTCGGTCTGGTTCTGGCCAACGTGTTCCAGCCGGGCGCCGGCATCGACATGAGCACGCTGGGTACTGTCGATATCTCGAAATATCAGCAGACCACTGCCGAGGTTCAGCACGATCACGCTTTCATCGCGACGATCCTCAACCTGATCCCGTCCAACATCTTTGCCGCCATGGCGCGTGGCGAGATGCTGCCGATCATCTTCTTCTCGGTACTGTTCGGTCTGGGCCTTTCCAGCCTGCAAGCCGATGTCCGCGAGCCGCTGGTCAAGATCTTCCAGGGCGTCTCGGAAACCATGTTCAAAGTTACCCACATGATCATGAACTACGCCCCTATCGGCGTATTCGCACTGATCTCGGTGACAGTGGCCAACTTCGGTTTCGCATCCCTGCTGCCGCTGGCCAAGCTGGTGATTCTGGTTTACGTCGCCATCGCCTTCTTCGCATTCGTGGTTCTGGGCCTGATCGCTCGCATGTTCGGCTTCTCGGTCGTGAAGCTGATGCGCATCTTCAAGGATGAGCTGATCCTGTCCTACTCCACCGCCAGTTCCGAAACGGTCCTGCCGCGTGTGATCCAGAAGATGGAAGCCTACGGTGCGCCGAAAGCCATCTGCAGCTTCGTTGTTCCGACTGGCTACTCGTTCAACCTCGACGGTTCGACCCTGTACCAGAGCATCGCGGCCATCTTCATCGCTCAACTGTACGGCATCGACCTGTCGGTCGGCGCACAGATGATGCTGGTTCTGACCCTGATGGTGACCTCCAAAGGTATCGCGGGCGTTCCTGGCGTATCGTTCGTGGTTCTGTTGGCAACCCTGGGCAGCGCAGGCATTCCGCTGGAAGGTCTGGCATTCATCGCCGGTGTCGACCGCATCATGGACATGGCGCGTACCGCACTGAACGTGATCGGCAACGCCCTGGCTGTACTGGTTATCGCTCGTTGGGAAGGCATGTACGACGAGGCCAAGGGCCAGCGCTACTGGAACTCCCTGCCACACTGGCGCAGCAAGGAACCTGTTCCTGCTACCGCGCCGCTGGCTGACTGATAGCTGATCGGTTGTACCGACAAACCCCGGACTTTCCGGGGTTTGTCGTCTCTGCGGCTCCCGATTTCCCTCCAGACCGCCCCGCCGCTATCATCCCCGCATCTTGTGAAGGACATATCCGATGCTCAATGGCCTGTGGCTTGGTTTTTTTGTCGTGGCGGCCGTCTCTGCTCTGGCGCAGTGGCTGATTGGGGGGAACGCCGGCATTTTTGCGGCGATGGTCGAAAGCATCTTTGCGATGGCCAAGCTCTCGGTCGAAGTGATGGTTCTGCTGTTCGGCACCCTCACCCTCTGGCTGGGTTTTCTGCGTATTGCGGAGAAAGCCGGGATCGTCGACTGGCTGGCCAAGGTCCTGGGGCCGCTGTTTCTGCGCCTGATGCCGGAAGTACCGCCAGGCCATCCTGCGCTGGGCCTGATTACCCTCAACTTCGCCGCCAATGCCCTGGGCCTGGATAACGCCGCTACGCCTATCGGCCTCAAGGCCATGCGCTCGTTGCAGGAGCTGAACCCCAGTCAGACCATCGCCAGCAATGCGCAGATCCTGTTTCTGGTACTCAATGCTTCGTCTCTGACCCTGCTGCCCGTGACGATCTTCATGTACCGCGCCCAGCAAGGCGCGCCGGACCCGACCCTGGTGTTTCTGCCGATCCTGTTGGCGACCAGTGTCTCGACCATCGTAGGCCTGCTGTCAGTAGCGTTCATGCAGCGCCTGCGCCTGTGGGACCCGGTGGTGCTGGCCTATCTGGTACCGGGCGCGCTGCTGCTCGGTGGCTTCATGGCGTTTCTGGGCACGCTGTCGGCGGCAGCGCTGGCCGGCCTGTCTTCCATTCTCGGCAACCTGACGTTGTTCGGCCTGATCATGCTGTTCATGATCATTGGCGCGTTGCGCAAGGTTCAGGTCTATGAGGCCTTTGTCGAAGGTGCGAAGGAAGGTTTCGATGTTGCCAGGAACCTGTTGCCCTATCTGGTGGCAATGCTGTGTGCGGTGGGTGTGCTGCGGGCTTCAGGTGCGCTGGACTTCGGTCTGGAAGGTATTCGCCATCTGGTGTCGTGGCTGGGGTGGGATACACGCTTCGTCGATGCCCTGCCGACCGCGATGGTCAAACCTTTCTCCGGCAGTGCTGCACGGGCCTTGCTGATCGAAACCATGCAGACTCAGGGCGTGGACAGCTTTGCCGCACTGGTGGCGGCCACGATTCAAGGCAGCACCGAAACCACGTTCTATGTGTTGGCGGTGTACTTCGGTGCCGTCGGCATCCAGCGAGTGCGACATGCGGTGGGCTGCGCACTGCTGGCTGAACTGTCGGGCGTCATTGCTGCCATTTTCGTCTGTTACTGGTTCTTTGGCGCGACCGCGGCCTGATTCGTCATGGCGTGACCGGTGTCGCTGGCGTTTCAGGCGCGGGTGACGCTGGCTGTTCCGGCTCCGGAGCTGGCGCCTGTTCCGTCTGAGGCGCGTTCTCTTGCTCATCGCCGCCCGGCTTGAGCTTGATCAGCCGATCTGTCGGCTTGGTGACAGCCGGTTGATCGGTATCGGTCACTTCAAAGCGCAGTACGCCGATCATTTGCCCGTCCTCGGTCAGGACCCTGACCTGCCAGCGGCCGACCACATCCTGCGGGAAGTTCTGTTTGTGGGTCCAGGCACGATAGCCCTCCTTGCGCCCGCCATGGATGTCCAGGGCGATGCGGTCCACATCCTCGCCGTTACGCCGCCATACGTGGTAAATCCGCTCTTCAAGGCCTCGTGGCGCGTTGATGGCGGTGTAGGCATACAGGCCATCGCGGCGTAGCTGGGTGGCACTTATCTGGCGGATGCTCTCGCCCGGCGTACGGTTTCGGTTATCGAAGTCGGTGCTGACGGCGACTTCGGTCATCCACAGGGTCGCGGGCGGCACCCAGGAGCGCAGCAGCCAGCCCGCGCTGCCTGCGGCCAGAGTCAGGGCAACGACCATCAGACCGCGTCGCCATGTGTTGATCGGGAAACTCGAGGCCAGGCTGGGGAAGGACAGCAGCATGGCGATACCCAGCGCCAGCTTGTAGCTCTCGGACGTGGTCAGGTTGAGGATGATGGGCAAGGCGGTGAGCAGCGCCGCGAACAGCGTCAACGTATGCAGGGCCATGAACAGCCAGCGGCGGGGTGCCAGCCATTTGTAATACAAGGGATCGATGATGGAAATCAGCCCGGCAGCACCCAGCAAGGTCGTGAACACCAGCTGGCCGCTGTTCCAGGTGGTGGTGATGAAGAAGAACGGCAGAACGAAGAACAGGCTTTCCTGATGGATCAACTGTGTGCCGTAGCGCAGCAGGCCTTGTGGTATTTCCCTGCCGAACGTCTTGCTGAACAGCCCGACCACGCTGTTTTCGATCATCAGCCACAGCCAGCTGACCAGCATGACCACCGCGATCCAGGTGGCCAGCCCGGCCTGACGATCCACCAGAATGAAACTGGCGATTCCGGAGACGAAGCCTCCGGCGGCAATGACTCCCGGATAGCGCCTTATCAAGCCGAGTGTGCGGGTTACATAGGCGTTCCAGTCAGGCATCTTGGCAGTTCACTTTCATCGGCTTCAAAAACCCCGGCAGCATAACAATGCCAAGGTTTGTGTAAACACCTGTCACGTGTAAACCACAGTCTGTGGGAGCAGATTCATCCGCGAGGGGCCAGTACAGCCGATCCGGCTTTACTGGCCGTAAGACTGTCTTCGCGGATGAATCCGCTCCCACGGCGTCTGTTCATTCGCGAAGACGTTTGCGTCTGCGCCAGAACAGAGCCAACCCGATCATCCCGACCAGCGCCGCTGCCAATACATACAAATCGTCATAACTGAACAGTGGCTTTTCGATCCGCCAGTAACCGAGTCGGGCCAGCAGTTGGCGCATGGCGCGATTGGCCGTGTCCAGGCTCACCGCCTTGATGCGTTTGGCCGGATCGGCAAAGCGTCCGTTGTCGTAATCATTGAGGGCGCTCCAGTAATAGTCGGCCAGTGCGCTATTGCCCTGGACAGCCCAGGCTTGTCTGGCGATTGCGGCCTGTTGCAGACGGGCAAATGTGGCTGGCTGCATGCCGTCTTTCTGCAAGTGTTCGAGCAGCGTGCGGACGCTGTGCTCGGCTTCGTCGATGTTGTCCCGTTCAAGGTCGGCATTCAGGCTCATGAACCCGACATCTCCGAAGACTTCACGATCCACCGAGGGCCCGTAGGACAGGCCGTGTCGCAGGCGCAGCTCTGTGTAGAGCGCCCAGTCCAGATAGGCCTCGACCAGTTCCCAGGTTTCGTCGTGCTGCTCATCGAGTTGCGGTTCGGTGAAGGTCAGGTGCAGGCGTGCGGCGTCGCCCAGCAGACCGCGCGTCAGGGTACGCGAAGCTTCGGCTGAGTCGTTGCTTTGTGCCAGGGACGGATGATCGATGGGGTCTGTCGGGTTGAGCTGGCCGTAAGTCCGTTCCAGATAGCTGGGCAGCAGCTTGTCCAGATCGCCGACCATGATCAGCGTCATGTTGTTGGGGGCATACCAGGACGCGAAAACATCCTGAACGTGTTGAAGCGTGACGTCATCGACCTGTGGGCGTTCGGCACATTTTAGGCCCATCTCCATCGCCAGCTGACCGCTGGCACTGTTGCCAGCATCACGACGATCAAGCAGGCGCTGCAGATGGGAGAAGTGGCCGCCGTCTTCACGTTCAACAATGCGCTTGACCTCATCGAAGCGGCTTTGCAGCAACTCCGTATGGGTCAATACCTCCAGCAAGAGGTCCAGGACCTTACGCTGGTTCCTGGCCGGAGCCTCGATGACAAAGGTGGTGTCGGTATTGCTGGTGAAGGCATTCCACTCGCCGCCCAGGGCCTGCATGCGCTCTTCAAGCCCGCCTTCCCCGCTGTCGTCGATGCCACTGAACAGCAGGTGTTCCAGCAAGTGAGGCAGTTCCTTGTCCTCACAGGGGAAGTCATCGAAGCCGATGCCGACTACGAGACGGATGGCCACATGGCCCTTCTCGTAACCGGGCTTGAGCAATACCTGAAGCCCGTTGGGCAGCAGGTAGCCTTCGACTTGAAGACGGTCAAGGGCCAGCGAAGGGAGAGCACTCAGAAGCAGACAAGCGAACAGCAGGCAACGCATAAAACAGCTTTCCTTGCGGGCCGGTATGTTTAACAGACTTCGCTCCGCCGGGGATGTTCACACCGATTGCTCTTGAATGCTCTCGCTCGACAAGGCTCCGGTATCGGCTGTTCCCAGAACGGCATAGGCGCTGCTGCAGAATAGCGAGTTCAGGCGCTTCATGTCGGCAATCAGCTCAAGGTGCAACGAGCTGGTTTCGATGCTTTGCACGACCTTGCGCTGCAGGCGGCTGACGTGGGCGTGCGCCAGACGTCGTTCCTGTGCCCTGAAACGGCGTTTTTCCCGAAGCAACTGGCGGGCGCTTTCTTCATCCGAACTGAGGAAAACCGACAGGCCCAGACGCAGGTTGGACTGCAGCTGGATGTGCAGATCGGCCAGCTCCTCCAGCCCGACTTCCGAGAACGAGCGACGCTGTGAGGTCTTCTGCTGCTGGATCTTGCGCAGCATGCGTTCGATGAGGTCGCTGGCCAGTTCCAGGTTGATGGTCAGCTCGATGATCTCGGCCCAGCGTCGATTGTCCTGCTCACCCAGTTCTTCACGGGGCATCTGGGCCAGGTACAGTTTGATTGCGTTGTAGAGTGCCTCGACATCGTCGTTCAGGCGACGTATTTCCTGGGTCACGGCGGTCTGTGTGCCGCGCAGGACTGCCAGCATCGAGCCGAGCATACTTTCGATCAGGTCACCCATGCGCAAGGTTTCGCGCACGGCATTGGCCAGCGCCAGACTGGGCGTGGACAAGGCCGCCAGGTCCAGATGGCGTGCTTGTGCCGGGCCATTGGTTTCGGCCTGGTGCGGCAACAGGGCCGCGCACAGGCGAGCCATCGGGCTTACGGTGGGTAGCATGATCAGGCAGCGCGCCGTGTTGTAGATCAGGTGAAAGCCGATGACCAGTTCCTGAGGACTGAAGCCAAGGGTGGAGAGCCAGTGAACCAGCGGGTTGAGCACTGGCATGATCAGCAACAGGCCCAGCAGTTTATAAAGCAGGCTGCCCAGCGCCACCTGACGTCCGGCCACGTTCTGCATGCTGGTGCTGAGAAAGGCCAGCAGCCCGCTGCCGATGTTGGCGCCGATGACCAGCCCGATTGCCACGGGCAGGCCAATGATTTCGGCACCGGCCAGGGTGGCCGTCAGCAGGACCGCCGCCAGGCTTGAGTAGGAAATCAGCGCGAACAGGGCACCGACCAGCGCATCGAGCAGCAGATCCCCCGTCAGGGACGCGAACAGTACTTTGACCCCGGTGGCCTGGGTGATGGGAGCGGCGGCGCTGACGATCAATTGCAGGGCCAGTACGATCAGGCCCAACCCGATGGCCACTCGCCCCAGCTGGCCGGCGCGGGTCTGTTTGCGCGACAGAAAGAAGACCACACCCAGGAAGATCAACAGCGGCGACAGCCAGGACAGGTCCAGGGTCAGTACCCGGGACATCAGCGCCGTGCCGACATCGGCCCCGAGCATGATTGCCAGTGCAGGGGTCAGTGTCATCAGGCCCTGACCCACGAACGAAGTCACCAGCATGGCGGTCGCATTGCTGCTTTGCACCAGCGCGGTCACCAGAATGCCTGCGACAAACGCCAGTGGGCGCTTTGACATGTTCTGGCTGAGGACACGCCGCAACTGGGCGCCATACACCCGAAGGATACCGGTGCGCACGATGTGTGTGCCCCAGATGAGCAAGGCGACGGCGGATAATAAATCGAGCAGGGTCAGCACACTGAAAGCCCCCTGAGACGTGCCCCATTCAGGACAAGGGATTGAAGGTGTAGCGTGTAGCGAGCGGAACAGTTTTATGACGCTCTACTAAAGCTTGTAGTCGGCCTCTGGCCTTGGCGCCAGCATCGCACAGGCTTGATTCGATTGAAATAAAACTGTCATAAATCAATATGAACCCGTCGGGGCATTCAGCCATGCTCCGACGGGGTTTCGCTGCTTTGGGACCGATCAGTCCCCCATGTAACGAGCGACAATTTTCTCGCCGGTCTTGCTCATGGCGGTTGCGACGATTTTCCCGTCGGGTTGCCTGAGCAGATTGTTGCTTTCTTGACCGGAATACTCCCACCAGCCCGAATTGCCGTAAGACACATCCGGGGTGCCATCGAGCAGGTAGCGGGCCAATGCGATATTGCCCATGTCACCCAGCAGCACAATACCGTCGCCGTCGGCGACAAGGTCCTTGAGGACCAGAGAGTGACCGCTGGTGCCCAGTTTCACCTCGACGGCGTTACCGCCGTTGAAACCCGTGTCCCAGGCGCCATCGGCAGTCAGACCCAGTAGCACGGCGCTCCATGGTTTCGAGCTGTCCTGGATATGTTTATTGGCACCCACAATAATGCCGTCTTCTTCATGGTGGGCGATTGCCGTGATATGTCCGCCATCCAGCCCGTCGATGAGTCGATACCCAGAGGAGCCGAATGTCCGGTCAAGCTCGCCATCGGGAAGATAGCGAGCGACATACCCCGTGTGTTCCTGAACGTTCTCCATCTGACCGGCCAGCAGGATGTTTCCGTTCTCCAGGACCAGATGCCGGTCCACGACATTTCTCGGAGGTTTCGGATACAGATAGCCCTTATCCGCGAAAGTATTGTCCAGCGAACCGTCAGCATTCAGGCGACCGAGCACGCTGAACTTGCTGGCTTCATCGCCCCTGTCTGCCTGGATGGACCCAGAGAAGATGATTTTTCCGTCCGGCAAGGGCGTAACGTTGAAACTGAAGAGTTCATAGGCGGTATCGGGGGGGCCGCCCGCTGGCTGAGTCTTCTCGGATTCGGGTGGTTTTGGAGGCGGGAAATCGAAAAGAACGACGCCGTCTTCACCAAATTCGGTATCGATTTCGCCGGTAACGAGATGGCGTGCAAGCACGGGTTTATGCTCCGTCAGCGGTGCCTCCTTGTAAAAGCCAGAGATCAGGATCTTGCCGTCCGGGGTATAAGCCGTTACCCCGGCGGCCGATGTCTTATCCGGTATGTACCGCCCGGTGACCATGCCGTTCTGGCCGAATTGTGGAACGGGCTGACCGTTCTCCGTCAGCCGGGCAATGGCGTAGACATCGCCTTGCCCCCGACCGGCAATGATGAGGCCTCCGTCGGGGCCCAGTGCGAGTCCCGCGATGGAAAATCCGCCGTAAACGTCGGTAAAAAAGGTAAAAATGCCGTCGGTGCCGAACGACGGGTCCAGATCGCCCGCCGCACGAGTATCTGAAGTGTCCATTTCGAGGTGTCTCCTTGTGAGGTGTATCTGGACGCAATCACACCGGTCATCGAATGACAATAAACAGAATGTGTGGCCGCCCATTGCGATCAAGAGTGCAATAGGGTCAAGACTCTGGCTACTGACAGAAACAACAGGTGCGAAGGTGCCTCAGCCTCTTCTTCGGGCACTTGCTGGATGCCATTCAGGTATGGGTCGTTTCCATCGCAAGGGAATATCGGAGCGGTGTCGATGACGATTCGTTGTCGCGCAACACGATCAGGCCGATGTGACAGATGTGCGCCACGGCCCCGCAGAATGTGGGGGCTTGGGCAGAGAGGCAGGAGTCTTGAGGGGAGTCGCCGCCAGCGGTCAGGCTGGCGGCGAGGCGAATCGCTCGTTAAACGTTGCTGAACAACGGGAAGATACCCATCATCAACGCGGCGATCAGGATGCAGACACAGACCAGAATCGCCCATTTCAGGGTGAAGCGCTGGTGATCGCCGAAGTCGATCCCGGCCAGTGCCACCAGCAGATAGGTGGAAGGAACCAGCGGGCTGAGCAGGTGAACCGGCTGGCCGACAATGGACGCGCGGGCCATTTCCACCGGGCTGATGCCGTAGTGGGCAGCGGCTTCGGAGAGGACTGGCAATACGCCGTAGTAGAACGCGTCGTTGGACATGAAGAAGGTGAACGGCATGCTCACCAGTGCCGTGATGACCGCCAGGTACGGGCCCAGTGCATCCGGGATCACGGCCAGCAGGCTTTTCGACATGGCGTCGACCATGCCGGTGCCGGTCAGGATGCCGGTGAAGATACCGGCCGCGAAGATCAGACCGACCACTGCCAGGACGCTGCCGGCGTGAGCCGATACGCGGTCTTTCTGATCCTGAAGGTTCGGGTAGTTGATGATCATCGCGATACTGAACGCGATCATGAACAGCACAGGCAGAGGCAGCAGGCCCATGATCAGTGCAACCATCAGAGCAAATGTCAGGGCACCGTTGAACCAGATCATCTTCGGACGACGGGCTTCAGGGAACTGCGACACACTGATTTCGCTGTGATCGATTTCATCGCCCGGCAGATGCAGCTCGCCCAGACGGGCGCGCTCACGCTTGCCGTAGAAGTAGGCAATGGCCAGGATCGCAACCACGCCCGCCAGCATGGCTGGGATCATCGGGACGAAAATGTCCGACGCATCCACATGCAGTGCGCTCGCTGCCCGAGCGGTCGGGCCGCCCCATGGCGTCATGTTCATCACGCCGCCGGCCAGGATGATCAGGCCGGCCATGATGCGCGGGCTCATGCCGACACGGCTATAGAGCGGCAGCATGGCGGCGACGCAGATCATGTAGGTGGTTGCACCGTCACCGTCGAGGGAAACCACCAGTGCCAGCACGGCGGTACCCACCGAAATACGCATCGGATCGCCTTTGACCATTTGCAGGATCTTGCGTACGGCGGGGTCGAACAGGCCCGAGTCGATCATCAGGGCGAAGTAGAGAATCGCGAACATCAGCATGACGCCGGTAGGCGCCAGCTTGGTAATACCGGCCAGCATCATCGGGCCGATCTGTGGGCCAAAGCCGCCGAACAGGGCAAAGATGATAGGAACGATAATCAGGGCAATCAGCGCAGTCAGGCGTTTGCTCATGATCAGATACATGAACGCAATCACCATGGCGAAGCCAAGGAAAGTCAGCATAGAAATACTCCAGGCGTAATACGGCTACGGAACGATGAAACGAACGAATCAGCTCAGCAGAAGCAATACGTGGAGGGGAGGCGCAAGGAGGGTGTACATCGGGGTATCAGCAAGCATCGGAATCACCATTTATTCTTGTTAATTGGGCCGGAAAGTGTGTGGAACACCTTGCCTGGCTAACCGGTCTGTTGCCGGTGGTGAGTCGATCCTAATGGCAGAAGCTTTCGCTTACCTTTCAGCGATGACAGGCTCGCGAATGAATTCGCTCCTACGGGGGTGACAAGTTCGCGAATGAATTCGCTGTGGGAGCGAATTCATTCGCGAAGGGACGATCAGGAGAACTGGGACGCCAGCTCTCGCAGCATGACTTCGGCTTCCAGAACCTTTCTGACCGATTCGTTGGCCTTTTCCCGAGTCAGGCCCAGGCGCTCGAACAACTCGTCCGGAATCTCCTGCTGAGGTCCCGAACCGATGCCGTTGGCCCGCAGCAAGCGCACGGCCAGATAGATCAGGTTGGCGTATTCGCAATGTTTGCCCGCGTAGTACGGGTCATGCTGGAAGCGCAGGGCTGTGGACAACTCGTCCGGCATGTCCCAGTAGCGCATCAGCCAGGCCCCGATCTGCTCGCGGCTGATGCCCAGCAAATGGTGCTCCACATAGCTGTGGTGCAGATGAGGATTGACCTCGAGCTGACGGCAGATCAGTGAGAAGTGAGGCGGGAACACATGGGCCAGCAGCAGGTAGCCGAAGTTGTGCAGCAGACCAGCCAGATAGGTCAGGCCACCTTCCGGACGCTTGGGGCGCGGAATGGCGCGGGTCAGGCCTTCGATGACGGCGGCGGTATAGATCGACTGCTGCCAGTAAGGCGTCGTCTGTTGCGGGTGATCCTTGGGCAGGCTCAAGGTCTTGCCCAGTGCCAGGCCCAGCGCAAGGTTGATGACCAGATCGAAACCCAGGACTCGCACAATGGCGTCCTCGACCGAGCGAATCTTGCCCGTCGAGGCGTAGTAAGGCGATGCCGCCCAACTGACGACTTGAGCGGCCAGGGCGGGATCGGTTTCAACCACCCCGGTGATGTCATCGATGGTCGCGTCGGGATCGACCCGCAGCTTGATGATCTTCTGGGCGGTTCCGGCCAGCGGCGGAATCTCCAGCGTTGCTTCCAGGCGCTGCTGGATGCGCCGTGCGGTGAACGCGTGCATGGCCTGGGTGATTTCTTCGCGGTCGTCGTCGGGACGGTCGAGATTGGGGTGAATGCCGCTCAGCAGCTCGCCAAAATGCGCGGCACTGGCCTTGCTCAGCATGCCCTTGAAGTCTTCGCTGCTGATTTCAAGCAGAACGCCCGGCTCGCCGGAGCCAATCAAAAGCGATGGTTCCTGCAGCAGGCGGTCGTCATACAGACAAGGTGAGCTTGTTAGGGCCGGCAGCCCTGGAAGTGCATGCAGGCTGTGCTTGGCCAGCATGCGCAACAGACGATCATGAGGCACGGCCGCCAGTTGGCGTCCCGTCAGCTCGGTGATCCGGGCAAGGTCCAGCAATTGGTTTTGTGGAAACAGGATCAGCAGCGCACCCACAGCGTCTTCGACCAGCACGGCCTGAACCTTGCGTGATGCAGGCAGACTCGTGTCATCCATGACTTCGGTGTAGCTGATGGCCAATTTTTCAAGCAGTTGCCGGATGACCGACGGGGCTTGGTGAGCATCATTGACGTGGGCAACTTCTGTCATGGTCTGTGTCCGGTTTCCTACAATCACGGCAGTATAACCACCTTATTCTTTTTGGGCCGCATGCGCTTCCCAAAGCGTTGCCTGCGTCACACCTGGCCGTATTGTTGGCCGTGTCGCAACCAGCGCTCCAGCAGGGGACTGACATGTTGTGGCCAACGCTCAAGAAGCGCCTGGGCCGCGTCGCGCACGGCAGGTAGCAAATCGGCATCACGCATCAGGTCGGCCACCTTGAATTGCAGAAGGCCCGTTTGTCGGGTTCCGAGCATTTCGCCAGGACCACGCAGTTCAAGGTCCTTTTCCGCGATGACGAAACCGTCGTTGGTTTCACGCATGATGCCCAGCCGCTGACGACCGATTTGTGACAACGGCGGGTGATAGAGCAATACGCAGTGACTGACAGCACTGCCCCGTCCGACCCGGCCCCGGAGCTGGTGCAATTGCGCAAGGCCGAGACGCTCGGGGTTTTCGATGATCATCAGGCTGGCATTGGGGACATCGACGCCCACTTCGATCACGGTCGTGGCGACCAGCAGTTGCAGCGCTCCCTGTTTGAACTCGGCCATGATGGCGGCTTTTTCCGCAGGCTTCATGCGACCGTGGATCAGCCCGACACGCAACTCACCCAGTGCACTGCTCAACTCCTCGAACGAGGTCTCGGCGGCCTTGCAGGTCAGTTCTTCGGACTCTTCGATCAGGGTGCAGACCCAATAGGCCTGCCGGCCTTCGGCACAGGCCGACCGCACGCGTTCGATGACCTCGATGCGACGGCTATCGGCTACCAGTACCGTGTTGACCGGTGTACGCCCCGGAGGCAGTTCGTCGAGGATCGACGTATCCAGGTCGGCATAGGCACTCATGGCCAGTGTGCGAGGAATGGGGGTTGCGGTCATGATCAACTGATGCGGACACATCATGCCGCCCACGCCCTTCTTGCGCAGGGCCAGCCGTTGCTGGACGCCGAAGCGGTGCTGTTCGTCGATGATGACCAGCGCCAGATTCTTGAACTGCACTTCGTCCTGGAACAGCGCATGGGTGCCCACCACCATGGGCGTGCCGCTGGCAATCTGCTCCAGCGAGGTGGCCCGCGCCTTGCCCTTGAGCTTGCCGGCCAGCCAGGCGACTTCCACGCCCAGAGGCTCAAGCCAGCGCTGGAAGTTGAGGTAATGCTGTTCGGCGAGGATTTCGGTCGGTGCCATCAAGGCGACCTGATAGCCCGCCTCCAGTGCCTGCAAGGCTGCCAGTGCGGCGACCACGGTCTTGCCTGCACCCACATCGCCCTGGATCAGGCGCAACATGGGTTCTGGCTGGCTGAGGTCATAGGCCACTTCATTGCCGACACGCTGCTGTGCGCCGGTCGGCGGGAAGCCGAGATTGGCCAGAAACTGCTTCGGCAACTTGCTGGCCGGAGGCAGCGCCGGAGCATGCTGTGAGCGAAGGCTTTCGCGCAGGCGTTGCTGGGATAGCTGATGGGTCAGCAGTTCTTCAAAGGCCAGGCGGTGTTGAGCCCAGTGATGGCCCAGGGAAAGCTCTTCGATGTCGGCATCGGCCGGTGGGTGATGCAGATAGCGGATGGCCTCATCCAGAGGGGCCAGCCGGTAGTCCCGAGCCAATTCTTCCGGCAGCCAGTCCGGCAGGCTTTTGGGGCCGAGCATCGCCAGGCTTTGCTGGCAAAGCTGACGCAGACGCTGCTGGGTCAGGCCTTCGGTGGTCGGGTAGATCGGCGTGAGGGTCTGTTCGACGGGAGCCGGTTCGTCACCGGTCAGCGCCCGGTATTCCGGGTGGTAGATTTCCAGGCCCGAAGCGCCGGGCCTGGCTTCGCCAAAGCAACGCAGGTGCGTGCCGCGCTTCATGCCTTCCTTCTGGGCGTTACTGAAGTGATAGAAACGCAGACTGACCACGCCCGTTCCATCGCCCAGTCGCACCAGCAGGCTGCGGCGCTTGCCCATCACCACGTCTGCGCCACTGACCACGCCTTCGATCACGGCATCCTGACCGGGTCGCAGTGCGCCGATCGGCACGACACGCGTCCGGTCCTGATAACGCAGCGGCAGGTGAAACAGCACGTCCTGGAGGTTTTCCAGACCCACTTTTGCCAGCTTTTCAGCCATGGCTGCGCCGACGCCCTTGAGCGCAGTCACCGAGACCCTGGAAAGCTCGCTCATTGCCTTTGCCTAGTTTGCTGCTGTCTTGGGACGAGCCACCGAACACAGGCGTGCCGAGTCCGCGAGGATCTCGATGGCCTTGGGCCGCGGGAAGCTGGCGCGCCATGCGATGGCGACCGTGCGGAAAGGCACTGGTGCCGTTAGTGGGCGAACCTCGATCACGCCGGGTGCGTAGTGATGGCTGTCGACCGCCGACAAGGGAAGGATCGAAATGCCCAGCCCGGAAGCGACCATGTGACGAATGGTTTCCAGAGAGCTGGACTCTACCGTCGTGTGCTTGGCACCCTCGCCGCCCTTGGTCAGGGTCGGACAGGCTTCCAGTACCTGGTCGCGGAAGCAGTGGCCTTCGCCAAGCAACAGCAGGCTCTTGTCGTTCAAGGCCGAGGCATCGATGCTTTCTTTCTGGGTCCAGGGGTGGCCAGCAGGCATCAGGACCGAGAAAGGCTCGTCATAGAGCGGCAGGGTCAGCACGTCGGCTTCGTTGAACGGCAAGGCGATGATGATTGCGTCCAGCTCGCCGTTGCGCAGCTTGTCGCGCAGTACATGGGTGAAGTTTTCTTCGATGTACAACGGCATTTGCGGGGCGACCCGGTGCAGTTGCGGGATCAGATGCGGGAACAGATAAGGACCGACGGTGTAGATGGCGCCGACCTTCAGCGGTGCCGTCAGCTGGTTCTTGCCTGCCTGGGCCAGTTCGCGAATGCCCTGTGCCTGCTCCAGCACCTTCTGTGCCTGGGCGACAATGCCTTCACCGACAGGCGTTAGACGTACGGCACTTTTGCTGCGCTCGAAAATCAGCACGCCCAGTTCATCTTCAAGCTTTTTCACGCCCACGGAGAGTGTGGGCTGACTGACATGGCAACGTTCGGCGGCGTGGCCGAAGTGCTGTTCCTGAGCAAGCGTAACGATATAGCGCAATTCTGTAAGGGTCATAACGTGCGTCCATGAAGTTGCGGTCCCAGCATAGCGGGTGCAATCGATAGACGCACGTTATCAGAGGCACTCTTGAGTAACAAAAGTGCGATTCAGCGTTTATCCAGCGAATAAACGAAGGGTGCCAGGATCTCGATCGTGCCGTTGTTCAGTGTTTCCGCTGGCGGTTTCGGCAAAGGCTGAGCACGACGGATCATCTCCATGGTGGCTCGGTCCAGCGCCGGGCTTCCGGAAGTACTGGCAATCGAATACGACAAGACGTTGCCTTCTGCATCGACGACGAAGCGCAGGCGGGCCACCCCTTGCATGCCACGACGACGGGCATCTTCAGGGTACTTCTTGTACTTGGCCAGATGCCTTAGCAGATCGCTTTGCCAGCTTGGCAATGCCGTACTGGGTGGCGATGGCGGGCTAGGCGGCGTCGGAGCAGCCGATTTCGCAGGCGGTGCCGTTGTAGGCGGTGTGTCCACCGGCTTTTCATCGGCGGGCTTTTCCTGTGGCGGCTCAGGCTTCTTCTGCGGCTTGGGCGGCTGCGGTTTTGGCTTGGGCTTTTCCACTTTCTTGGGAACCGCGATCTCCGGTTTTGGCGCTTCGACCAGTTCCGGCATCGGAATCTCTTCTTCCGGTGCAGGTGGTTGTGGCGGCTGGACGACCTTCGGCGGCGGTGGCGGTGCGGGCTCAGGTAACGGTGCCAGCTCGACCATCATGGCCGCCGGCGGCAGCTCGATAGCCTGTGATGCCGGCCACCGAAGTGCTGCGACGATCGCGATGGCATGCACGGCCAGCACCAACAACAGACTACCGCTATAGCGCGTCAGTTTTTGGCGCGTACTGATCATTTTTTACCAACCGTCTCAAGGCCAACCAAACCGACTTTCAGGTAGCCGGCACCGCGCAGGGTGTTCATGACTTCCATCAGGTCGCCGTAATCCACACCCTTGTCAGCCTGGAAGAAGATGGTGGTGTCTTTCTTGCCCTTGGTCTTGGCATCCAGCACCTGGCCAATCTGCTCGCGCGTGACCAGCTCTTCCCCCAGATACAGGTTCTTGTCGGTCTTGACGCTCAGGAAGATCGGCTTCTCGGGTCTGGGTTGCGGTGTCGCGGTAGAGGCTGGCAGATCGACCTTGATGTCCACGGTTGCCAGCGGTGCGGCAACCATGAAGATGATCAGCAGCACCAGCATGACGTCGATGAACGGCGTCACGTTGATTTCATGGTTCTCGGCGAGGTCGTCACCGCCTTCATTAAGATGCAGGCCCACGTCTTAGCCCACCTTTACCATGTGCGGTTGCTGTTGATTGCGGTCGTTTTCCGGCAGGTGATCCAGATCGCGGCTGACCAGCAGCAGCACTTGGGCCGAAGCGTCCGAAACCTGTGCCTTGTAACCGGCGATGGAGCGGGCGAAGACGTTGTAGATCACGACCGCCGGAATGGCCGCAACCAGACCCAGAGCGGTAGCCAGCAGGGCCTCGGCGATACCGGGCGCCACGACGGCCAGGTTGGTGGTCTGGGTTTTTGCGATACCGATGAAGCTGTTCATGATGCCCCATACGGTACCGAACAGACCGACGAACGGTGCAGTCGAACCGATGGTGGCGAGTACGCCTGTGCCGGTGCTCATTTCACGACCGCAGGCAGCGACCAGGCGCTCCAGACGGAAGCTGACGCGTTCCTTGATGCCTTCGCGCTCACGGCTGTTGGCCGACAGGCGCATTTCTTCCAGCGCATCGTGAACCAGAAGGTGGGCAAGCGTGCCTTCCTTGCTGGCGCTTTGGCTGGCGTCGCTCAGGGAGCGTGCCTTTTTCAGGTTGGCGATTTCAACGCGCAGACGACGCTTGGCACCGAGCAGCTCGAAACCCTTGGCGATCCAGATGGTCCACGTGATGATCGAAGCGATAGCCAGACCGATCATGACCGCTTTCACGATCACGTCGGCATTCTGGTACATGCCCCATGGCGACAGATCGTGGGCCATACCCATGCCTGCTTCTTCTGCAACGGGCTCCAGCGCCTCCACCGGGGCAGCGGCATTGGCAGGCGCCACTGCCGGAGCCGCCACTGTAGGTGCAGCCGTTGCCGGTGCGGCGGCTTGTGCAGCCGGTGGCGTGGTGGGTGCAGCCTGATCGGCGAAAGCGACAGGTGCGAGCATCAAGCTCAACACTAGGGCAGCAACCCCGCGCCATGCGCGCTGCAGGCGAGGTAGCTTGGTTGGCGAAGCGGTTGATTGAATGCGTGTCATGCTGGCCTGACCTGAGTAGAAAAGAAGTATTCTGGAACGTCGTGTTTTATAGCTGCGACGAGAGTGCAAGAGCAAATGGGCGGGTATTATTGCAAATCGTTCTTGTTAACAAAAGTAATAAAGTAACTTTTTTTCACTTGATAACATAAGAACTCAATATTCTTGTTTATTTTTCTGTATTTATCCGCCGTGCCCTGGAGGTAAAGAATGCCTGCTCCATCCGTTCTGATCGCTGGTTGTGGCGATATCGGGTCTCGCCTTGCCGGACAATTGCAGGCTCATGAATGGACGGTCTATGGGCTGAGGCGTGATACGTCCTTGCTGCCTGCGGGAGTGATTCCGGTAAAGGGCGATCTGTTCGACTGGCTGGAGCCTGAAGGCTGGCCGACGGGGACTATCGATTATCTGGTGTACTGCGCCACGCCCACGCAAAGAGACGAGTGGGGTTATCGGCGTGCCTATGTCGACGGTCTTGCTCAGGTGCTGATCTGGATGAAGCAACATCAGCAGCGGCCCAGACGCATCGTGTTTGTTTCCAGCAGCGGTGTTTATGGTCAACAGCACGGGGAATGGATAGATGAAACCTCGGCAACCGAACCGGGTAGTTTTTCCGGGAATGTGATGCTTGAGGCGGAACGGGTCGCTCTCAACAGTGGCTTTCCCGCCACGGTCGTACGTTTGACGGGCATTTACGGTCCTGGCCGTAACGACCTCTCCAACCGTGTACGTCAGGGTCAAAGCGTACAGATAGATCCGCCGGTATACGCCAATCGTATTCATGCCGATGACGCGGCAGGTTTGCTGGCCTTTTTGTTACTGGCTGATGCGCGAGGTGTGGCGCTGGACGACTGCTATCTGGGTGTCGATGACGATCCGGCGGCGTTGGGCGATGTCGTGGCGTGGATGCGCGAGTATCTGGGTGTTACCGAGTGGTCGGATGAAGTCGGTGTGAGGCGGGCGGGCAGCAAGCGATGCAGCAATGCCCGGGCGCGTGCGTTGGGCTGGGTGCCCAGGTATCCGGATTATCGTGCGGGGTATGCGGCGTTATTGGGGTAGAGGGGTGACAGGCCCGGCCATTGAGATGGTCGGGCCTGTGCAGAGGCGTTATTTCTGCTCGAGCAGCCAGCGACGCTGGCCTGGGCGAAGTTGAGGCATCTGATCCGATTCGGCTTCGTTGACCGCCTGGAAAATCTCCAGTTGCTTGCCTTTGCGGGCAAAGATCCACGGGTTGCCTTGCTCGTTCTTTTCCAGCCACATGCTGTCGTACTCGCCGCTCATGGCAGCGCAGTCTCCCGCCAGGCACAAGGCATAGCGGTCGTTGTCAGGAAGGCCTTGCACGCTGCCATCAGGCAGGAATTGCACAATGCCGCCCTGCCCGTCGCCGCTGACGATGGTCCATTTGCCGCCCATGTAGGCGCCATACAGCGCTTTCTCGAAGCTGCTGCCAGGCGGTGCGCCTTCCGGAGCCGGGCTTTCGGGTCTTTCAAAATGCTGTTCCGGGCCTGAATCGCTGGCTGCCTGAAGCAGTTCGTCGCCATCGACGGTCAGGTCTTCGGAGAAGTTGCCGTAGAAGTTGATGTGCAGCTTGCCGTTGGCGGCGCTGGCAATCTTGCCTTCACCCAGCTCGAAACCGTTGGAATAGGTCGCCTGACTGGCTTTGGTGTTCACCTGCCATTCCAGGTTGGGACCGTTGGCCAGCAATGCTTCGCGCAGGTTTCCGCCCTTGACGGCAGCGTCGATGGCGATCTGGTTGATCCATGTGCCGTCAGGGTTGCGGTCGGCGTGGCTGGCACAGCCGCTCAGAATGGCGGCCAGCAGTGAGAGGGCGAGCGCGGAGCGCATAGCAGAGTCCTTCCTTTGGGGAATGCGGAGCGGCTGGCGCTCCGCTGGAATGATTTATTCGATGACGAGGATCGCGTCCATCTCGACCTGGGCGCCGCGAGGCAATGCAGCAACGCCGATGGCGGCGCGTGCCGGGTAAGGCTGCTCGAAGTATTTGCCCATGATTTCGTTGACCTTGGCGAAGTGGCCCAGGTCGGTCAGGAAGATGTTCAGTTTGACGATGTCCTTGAAGGAACCGCCTGCTGCTTCAGCGACCGATTTCAGGTTCTCGAAGACCTGAACGATCTGGGCTTCGATGCCCTCGACCAGTTCCATGCTTTTGGGGTCCAGCGGGATCTGCCCGGACATGTAGACGGTATTGCCAGCTTTGATCGCCTGGGAGTAGGTGCCGATGGCCGCAGGTGCTTTGTCGCTGGTGATAACGGTCTTGGTCATGAAGAACTCCTGATGATGGATGTGGCTATGCGCGCATGCGAGTGATACGTGTCACGCCGGTCAGGGCGCGTAGTTTCTTGATTACGCGAGCCAGATGCACGCGATCGTGAACGCTGACGACCAGCTGGACCACGCTGATGCGACCATCGCGTTCGTCCATGCTGATCTTTTCGATGTTGCCGTCGGCGGCGTTGACGCTGCTGGCCAGCAGGGCGATCAGGCCGCGCTGATGCTCCAGCTCCACGCGCAGTTCGACGTTGAACTCGCCGGTGACATCCTTGGCCCAGGACAGCTGTATGCATTTTTCCGGGTTGTGGCGGATTTCACTGATATTGCGGCAGTTGTCCAGGTGCACGACCATGCCTTTGCCGGCGGACAGGTGGCCGACGATCGGGTCGCCCGGAATCGGCGTGCAGCACTTGGCGTAGCTGAGCACCAGACCTTCGGTGCCGCGAATGGCTAGCGGGCCTTCCGGGCTGGGCAGTTGCTCGCCTTCGCCCAGCAGGCGGCGGGCGACGACATAGGCCATGCGATTGCCCAGGCCGATATCTTCCAGCAGGTCTTCCAGGACTTCGACGCGGTATTCGGCGAGTACCAGTTGAATGCGCTCGGGGGCGATCTTGTCGAGGCTGCACTCAAAGCCGTTGAGCACCTTGTTCAGCAGGCGTTCGCCCAGGCTGATGGACTCGGAGCGGCGTTGCAGTTTCAGGGCGTGGCGAATGTGCGTGCGGGCCTTGCCGGTCACCACGAAATTCAGCCAGGCCGGGTTCGGGCGTGCGCCGGGTGCGCTGACGATCTCGACCGTCGAGCCGCTTTGCAACGGTTCGGACAGCGGTGCCAGCCTGCGGTTGATGCGGCAGGCAATGCAGCTGTTGCCGACGTCGGTGTGGACCGCGTAGGCGAAGTCCACCGCCGTGGAGCCTTTGGGCAGCTCCATGATCCGGCCTTTTGGCGTGAAGACGTAGACCTCGTCCGGAAACAGGTCGATCTTTACGCTCTCGATGAACTCCAGGGAGTTGCCGGCGCGTTGCTGCATCTCCAGAACGCCCTTGACCCATTGGCGAGCACGGGCGTGGGTGCCCTTGGGTTGCTCGTCGTCGCTGGACTTGTACAGCCAGTGGGCAGCGATGCCGTTGTTGGCCATCTCTTCCATTTCCCGGGTGCGGATCTGGATTTCGATGGGTACGCCATGCATGCCGAACAGGGTGGTGTGCAACGACTGATAGCCGTTGGCCTTGGGGATTGCGATGTAGTCCTTGAAGCGGCCGGGCAGCGGCTTGTACAGATTATGTACAGCGCCCAGCACCCGGTAGCAGGTATCGACCTTGTCGACGATGATCCGGAACGCATAGACATCCATGATCTCGTTGAAGGCGCGACGCTTGCCGCGCATCTTCTTGTAGATGCCATAGAGGTGCTTCTGCCGACCGCTGACCTCGCCTTCGATCCCGTCCACGGCCAGGCAATGGCTCAGGGATTCTTCGATCTTGTTGACCAGTTCCTTGCGATTGCCCCGGGCGCGTTTGACGGCCTGATGGATGCGCGAAGAACGCATGGGGTACATGGCCTTGAAGCCCAGGTCCTCGAATTCGATGCGAACGCTGTGCATGCCCAGGCGGTTGGCGATGGGCGCATAGATTTCGAGGGTTTCCTTCGCGATGCGGCGGCGCTTTTCGCCGGACAGGACTTCCAGCGTACGCATGTTGTGCAGGCGATCGGCGAGCTTGACCAGGATCACGCGAATGTCGCGAGCCATGGCCATGGCCATTTTCTGGAAGTTTTCGGCCTGCGCCTCGGCCTTGGTCTCGAAGTTCATCTGGGTCAGCTTGCTGACCCCGTCGACGAGTTCGGCCACGGTTTCGCCGAACTGAAGGCTCAGCGCTTCCTTGGCGATACCGGTGTCTTCGATGACGTCATGCAGCATCGCGGCCATCAGGCTCTGATGGTCCATGTGCATGTCGGCGAGGATGTTCGCAACCGCCAGCGGGTGCGTTACGTAGGCTTCGCCACTGCGGCGGCGTTGGCCGTCGTGGGCTTGTTCGGCGTAGTAATACGCTCGGCGGACCAGATTGACCTGGTCCTTGCCGAGGTAGGCCGAAAGGCGATCGGCGAGGGCGTCTATGCTTGGCAAGGCGCTACCCCCTGCTCATGGCGTTTACCCAGCGTCGTACTACGTCGCCCCGGCATAGGCTTAGACGGCCTCGCTGGACTCGTCCTCGAACGCTGCGAACAATGGTTCATCTTCAACGATTTCAGCTTCCGCGATGACGGAGTAGTCCATCAGGCCCGCTGCGATTTCACGCAGGGCGACGACGGTAGGCTTGTCGTTTTCCCAAGCCAGCTTGGGCTCTTTGCCGCCGGTGGCGAGCTGACGCGAGCGCTTTGTAGCGAGCATGACCAGCTCGAAGCGGTTATCGACGTGTTCCAGGCAGTCTTCAACAGTCACGCGGGCCATGGGTATTCCTCGTAGCAAATGCGTATGCGCGGTGCCCGGATGGGCGAGCGGACTCGGTAGTTTACAAGCGGTTAGCCACAAGCTTCAAGCGGAACGCCATCGTGGGGCGTTCCGGACCTGTGGCGTTTTTTGCCCTGAGGCTCGACTCAGGCCAGTAACTCTTTGAATAACTGAGCGTATTTCTCTTGCTGGTGCTGCTGGGCAAGCCGGTTGGCACGGAAAATGGCCTTCAGGTCTTCCAGCGCATGGGCAAAATCATCGTTGATCACGACCGAGTCATATTCAGTGTAGTGACTCATTTCGCTGACAGCTTCGCGCATGCGGGCTTCGATGATTTCGTCGCTGTCCTGGCCGCGATTGGTCAGGCGCTGACGCAGGGCCTGCTGGGTCGGCGGCAGAATGAAGATCGAGCGTGCGCCCGGCATCTGCTTGCGAACCTGTTGGGCACCTTGCCAGTCGATTTCGAGGATCAGGTCGTGGCCTTCGTCCAGGGTCTGTTGCAGGTGGCTTTTCGAGGTGCCGTAGAGGTTGCCGAAAACTTCGGCCTGCTCCAGGAAATCGTCGTGCTCGACCATGCGCGTGAACTCGGCACGATCGACGAAGTGGTAGTTCACGCCATCGACTTCGCCGGGACGCATGGCGCGGGTGGTATGCGAAACCGAAACGCGGATCTGCGGCTGGGCGTCGATCAGGGCCTTGACCAGACTGGTCTTGCCTGCCCCGGAGGGAGCAGAAATGATGTACAGGGTTCCGGTGCTGTGGGTCATGTCAGGTTCAGCCTTACTCAATATTCTGCACTTGTTCACGCATCTGCTCGATCAACACCTTGAGGTTGACGGCCGCTTGCGTGCTGCGTGGGTCGAAGGCCTTGGAGCCTAATGTGTTGGCCTCGCGGTTGAGTTCCTGCATCAGGAAATCAAGGCGACGGCCTGCCTGCCCGCCCGTCTTCAGTACGCGACGTACTTCGGTGACGTGGGTGCTCAGGCGGTCGAGTTCTTCAGCAACATCGCTTTTCTGCGCCAGCAGGACCATTTCCTGTTCCAGACGCTGGGGGTCCAGCTCGGCCTTCATGTCGGCAAAGCGATCCATGATTTTCTGACGCTGGGCGGCCAGCATCTGGGGCACCAGCGTACGCAGGGTGGCGACTTCCTGGGTGATGGAGGTCAGGCGCTCGTCGAGCAGCCGGGCCAGATCCGCCCCTTCCCGGCCGCGTCCGTTCTTCAGTTCGGTCAGGGCTTCGTTGAACAGTTTCAACGCGGCGGTGTTCAGGGCCTGCGGGTCGGCTGAATCGGCCACCAGCACACCGGGCCAGGCCAGGACTTCGAGGGGGTTCAGGGCCGCAGGTTGTTTGATCAGGCTGGCAACGGTTTCAGCCGCGGCAACCAGTTGCCTGGCGCGCTCGTGATCCACCTGCAGGGATTTTCCGCCTGTTTCTTCAACGAAGCGCAAGGTGCATTCGACCTTGCCTCGCGACAGCCCCTGGCGCAGGGCTTCGCGAATGGCGCCCTCCAGATCACGGAAGGACTCCGGCAGGCGCAGGTGCGGCTCAAGGTAGCGATGATTGACCGAACGCAGTTCCCAGCTCAGTGTCCCCTGAGCACCGGCCTGTTCGACTCGGGCAAAGGCCGTCATGCTGTGCACCATAGGAATACCTCTTGATTCTGGCCGTGAACGCGGCAGGGCTGCGGTCATGGAAAGTCGTAAAAGCCGACAGGCTGCAAAGGCGCAGGATTGTAGCGCAGTGCGAGGCATGCTCCCAATCCGGCAATGCGACAAGTGATGCCAGGTGTTGCCTTTTCAGCCGATGACCGATGGAAAACCTCGTTCCAGAGCCTTTGTGCCACTGCGATCGGCATTCCCGACTTTTAGATGTGCCCAGCGTGGACTGTGACCTCTATAATGCTCGGCAGTTTTCCGTCCCAGTACAGGTATTCCCAGATGAAACGTCCAAGTGGTCGCGCTGCCGATCAGCTCCGCTCGATCCGCATCACCCGCAACTACACCAAGCACGCCGAGGGTTCTGTGCTGGTCGAGTTCGGTGACACCAAAGTGATCTGCACGGTCAGCGTCGAGAATGGCGTACCACGCTTCCTCAAGGGGCAAGGCCAGGGCTGGTTGACCGCCGAGTACGGCATGCTGCCGCGGGCCACCGGTGAGCGTAACCAGCGTGAAGCCAGCCGTGGCAAGCAAGGTGGACGCACGCTGGAAATCCAGCGTCTGATCGGCCGCTCCCTGCGCGCTGCGCTGGACATGTCCAAGCTGGGCGATATCACCCTGTATGTCGATTGCGACGTGATCCAGGCCGATGGCGGTACGCGCACGGCTTCCATCACCGGCTCCATGGTCGCTCTGGCCGATGCCCTGAAAGTGATCAAGAAGCGTGGTGGCCTCAAGGGCGGCGATCCGCTCAAGCAGATGATCGCGGCCGTTTCCGTGGGCATGTATCAGGGCGAGCCGGTGCTGGACCTGGATTACCTGGAAGATTCCGCTGCCGAAACTGACCTGAACGTGGTCATGACCAGCGCAGGCGGTTTCATCGAGGTTCAGGGTACTGCCGAAGGCGCACCGTTCCAGCCGGAAGAGCTGAATGCCATGCTGGCATTGGCACAGAAAGGCATGACCGAGTTGTTTGAATTGCAGCGTGCCGCATTGGCCGACTGACCGAACGCCGTATAAGGAGCCGCTCATGAGTGACAGCCAGTTCCCGAAACCCGCCCGCGAGGTTCGTCAGTGGGCGATGTTCTGTCACCTGGCGGCTTTCTGCGGATGCCTCTTCCCGTTCGGGAACCTGCTGGGGCCGTTGATTATCTGGCAACTCAAGAAAGACGACGACCCGTTCCTGGATGCTCAGGGCAAAGAAGCGTTGAATTTCCAGATCACGGTGTCGATTGCCATCACGATCAGTCTGATGTTGATGGTCGTGCTCATCGGCTTCCCGATGTTTGCGCTGGTCGGTATCGGTGCGCTGGTGCTGACGATCATTGCCGCGATCAAGGCCAATGAAGGTCTGGACTATCGCTACCCGTTCACCTGGCGTCTGGTGAAGTAAGATCAGAGGCTGTTCCCGATGTCAGCACGGACCTCCTGGCTGACACGGGAACAGAACCACGCAGTGCATCTCAGATCTTGAAGCTGTCGACCAGCTGCTTCAGGCGCCCTGCCTGTTGAGAAAGCGCCGCACAATCCTTGAGGGTTTCATTCAGGTTGGCCACGCCCTGCTGGTTGAGGGCATTGATCTGGTTGATGTCCACGTTCAGGGTTTCCACCACGGCCGTCTGTTCTTCGGTAGCGGCCGCAACCGACTGGTTCATGCCGTCGATTTCACCGATGCGTCGGGTGACGTCGCGCAGGCGGCTGCCGGCCTGGTTGGCCACTTCGACGCTGCCCTGGCTGGACGTCTGGCTTTCATTCATGTTCACCACGGCTTCCTGGGAGCCGGTCTGCAACTCGCCGATCATCTTGTGGATCTCGTCGGCCGAAACCTGGGTGCGATGAGCCAGGTTGCGGACTTCGTCGGCCACCACGGCAAAGCCGCGCCCGGCATCGCCTGCCCGTGCAGCTTCGATCGCCGCGTTGAGCGCCAGCAGGTTGGTCTGCTGGGAAATGCCTTTGATGACGTCCAGAATGTGCCCGATATTGTCGGTACTGGCGTTGAGTGTTTCGATCTGTGTGCAGGAAGCACTGATCTTGCTGGACAGCTCGCTCATTGAGCTGATCGTCTTTTCCACCACGATCCGGCCATCTTCAGCCTGCTCGCGGGCCTCGCTGGCCTGGGCAGACGCGTCCGAAGCATTGCGCGCAATTTCCTGAGTGGCGGCCCCCAGCTGGTTGATCGCGGCGGCAACGCTGTTGGTGCGTGCGCTTTGCTCGTCGAAGCCTGTGATCGACGAGTTGGATGACTCCACGACGCGCTGAGACAAGTCATGAACCTGCACGGTGGCAGACGACACTTCCGCAATGGAGGCGTGGACACGCTCGACAAACTGGTTGAAGGAGCCGCCCAGTTCTGCGAACTCGTCCTTGCCCTGAATGTGCAGACGGCGTGTCAGATCGCCCTCTCCCTGAGCGATGTCCTGCATGGCGCGGCCCATGTCAGTCAGCGGGCGCATCAGCGTCCGGATCAGCAGGCTCAGCAGCAAGGCAATCACGATGACCGCAATGAACCCGGCAACGATGGCGGAGCTGCGGAACTGGCTCAGAGGGGCATAGGCTTTGTCCTTGTCGATATTCAGCCCGATGTACCAGTTGGCCGACGGCAAGCCGGTAATCGGAGTGAAGGACAAGAGACGCTGCTGGCCATTGAGCGTGACTTCCCGCAGGTCGTTATTCAGGCTCAGCGTCTGCCCCGGATAAATGTCCTTGAGGTTCTTCATGACCTGGTCCTTGTCAGGGCTGACGATGACTTGGCCGTCGCCGCTGACCAGGAAGGCATAACCGATACCGCCGAACTCGACGGAGTTGATGATCTTGACCAGTGTTTCGAGACTCAGGTCGCCCCCGGCGACGCCTGTAATCTGGTTGCCTGACTTGATCGGGCTGGCAGCAGTGACGACCAGTCCGCCGACCGACGCCAGGTAGGGCGCGCTCAGGATGGTCTTGCCGGCCTCGACGGTCGATTTGTACCAGGGCCGCTGGCGAGGATCGTAGCCGGCGGGCATCTCTGCGTTGGGACGTTGCGTGAACGTGCCGTTACTGTCACCGACATAGGTGAATTGAAAGGTCGACACCAGCGTGGACTGACCCACCAGCCCGCTCAGATCGGTCTTGACGCCCTGATAGGCCACGTCCTGGGCAAGGTTTTCCAGCACCAGAATGCGCCCGCCCAACCAGTTCTGAACACTGCTGGCTGTCAGCGCACCGGCCTGTTCCACCGAGGATTCGAGGTTCTGGCGGATGGTGGTGCGTTGCAGGTAATCGTTGTAGAGGGTGAATAGCGCGAATGCCAGTACCACGACACCCGATGCAGCTAACAGAATTTTATGACGAAACTTCATTACGATATATCTCGGCAGAATAAAAAGATTCAGGTGTCCGGGTAAGTTGTTGTTATGGAGGTGTTCTATTCATTTTTCGCTGAAAGATACTCTATACCCACACAGTGAAACAGGTTTATTTGGGATCCATTATAGGCAGATTTTTGGCGTCTTTTTTATGACAGGTATGACGAACGCCATATTCTGCATGCCTTTATAGCCGTGGCTTGCAGCGAATGAAAGCTTCATGAAAGCCAGGAAAAATTTTTTCAACTTTCGCTGTTTTTTATTTCAGGTCAGCTGCGATCTGCCGATAGTGTCACTACGTATTGCCTTTGCTGCGGCCTAAAAAAATAACCTTCCAGCGGCCATAATTTGAAACTAGACGATCCTGGAGAAAGTCGATGAATAGCTGGTTCGCTAATATCAGCGTAAATATGAAACTGGCCCTTGGGTTCGGTCTAGTACTTGTTTTTACTGCAATTCTTGCCCTCACTGGCTGGACCAGCCTCGGCGGGCTGATCAATCGTAGTAACTGGATGAGCGACATCACCTCGCTCAACCTGCAGTTGACCAAGCTGCGGGTGACCCGCCTTCAGTACATGGTGGCCAACGGTGACGAAAAAGTGGCCGAGACCGTTCAGGTTTCGCTCGATGGCTTCAAGGGCTATCAGGAAAAGCTGCTCAAAAGCTTCAAGAGCCCTGAAAACGTTAAGTTGCTTGAAAAGCTCGGTGTCGTGATCAGCGATTACCAGAAGTCCCTGAACAACATGCGTAATGGCTACAAGACCAGCACGGCCATGCGCACGGAAATGGGCGTCAATGCGGTCAAGGGTGCCGACCTGATCGAGCAGATCCTGGCGGATGTCAAAAAGCTGGACCCTTCCGATGCAACCCGCTTCGATCAGTACGAAAGCATCATCGATGCCAAGGAAGATTTGATGCTGGTGCGCTATGAGGTCCGTGGTTACGCCGCAGATGCGACTGCTGAAACCGAACAGAAGGCCATCAGCCAGTTGGATGATGCGATCAAGGGGCTGACTTCGCTCAAGGCCACCTTCGCGGCGACTCATGCGGATCATTTGAAACAACTTGAAACCGTTCTGCTCAACTACCGTACCGCTCTTCAAGGCTTCAAGGCGGCGAATACCGATATTGTCCAGGCGCGCAAGGAAATGACCGTACAAGGTCAGGACATCGTCAAGATCAGCGAAGACATGTACCAGTTGCAACTGGACCGTCGCGATGCGGAAAGCGTTCAGGCTCGCAACATGCAGATTGGTTGCACCATCCTGGCACTGGTTCTTGGCATCCTGGCTGCTGTGATCATTACCCGTCAGATCACCCGTCCGTTGCAGGAAACCCTGGCAGTAGTGGATCGCATTGCTTCGGGCGACCTGTCTCAAACCATCGCTGTGACCCGTCGCGACGAACTGGGTGTCTTGCAACAAGGTATCCAGCGCATGGGCAGCACCCTGCGTGACCTGATTACCGGTATCCGCGATGGCGTGACGCAGATTGCCAGCGCAGCCGAAGAACTGTCGGCCGTAACCGAGCAGACCAGCGCCGGGGTCAACAGTCAGAAAGTCGAAACCGATCAGGTGGCGACAGCGATGCATGAAATGTCGGCCACGGTCCAGGAAGTGGCCCGCAATGCCGAGCAGGCTTCGCAAGCGGCTTCCAATGCTGACCGCGAAGCCCGCGATGGCGACAAGGTGGTAGGTGAAGCCATTGCCCAGATCGAGCGTCTGGCCACTGAAGTGGGCCGTTCGGCCGACGCCATGACCGAGCTGGAACAGGAAAGCGACAAGATCGGCAAGGTCATGGACGTGATCAAGGCTGTGGCCGAGCAGACCAACCTGCTGGCGCTCAACGCGGCGATCGAAGCGGCCCGTGCCGGTGAAGCCGGTCGTGGATTTGCGGTGGTGGCCGATGAGGTCCGTGGCCTGGCGCAACGTACCCAACAGTCCACCGAAGAAATCGAAAGCCTGGTGGCCGGTTTGCAGAACGGTACCCGTCAAGTCTCGAACATCATGCTCAGCAGCCGTGAACTGACGGCCAGCAGTGTGTCGCTGAGTCGCAAGGCAGGCGAGTCGCTGGGGAGCATCACTCAGACCGTGTCCAACATCCAGGCCATGAACCAGCAGATTGCCGCCGCCGCCGAGGAGCAAAGTGCCGTGGCAGAGGAAATCAGCCGCAGCATCATCAACGTGCGCGATGTGTCCGAGCAGACTGCGTCGGCCAGCGAGGAAACGGCAGCTTCCAGCGTCGAACTGGCCCGTCTCGGTGGTCAGTTGCAGATGATGGTCAGCCACTTCCGCGTCTGATAGCGCTTGCCTTCACCCAGAGCCCGGCCTTTGCCGGGCTTTGTTTTTTCAGCCACTGCAGGCTCCTGGCTGGACAAAAAACACACACTAATTAATGGCTACAAGCCATCTTTTCTGTTATTCATGCAATCATCTATATCAATTTGTTAGTTCCGTACGGCCCACTTATTGGACAACTAGTCGCGGTCTGAACCCCTCTGACTGTTGCTCAGGAAATCGAAGGAATGTCATGAATACATGGTTTGCGAATATCAGTGTCAAATTGAAACTTGCCCTGGGCTTTGGCGCAGTGCTCATTCTGACCTGCCTGCTGGCGCTTACGGGGTGGGATGGTCTGGGAAGCCTGATCGTACGCAGTGAACGTGTGGCCGATATCATGACGATCAACGCCGAGATGAGTGAGCTGCGTCTGAGGCGTTTGCAGTATGTGACCGAAAACGGCAACGAGAAGATGGGTGATACCGCTCAAGGTATCCTGAGCCGCTTCATTGAAAAACAAAGCTCCTTGATGGCGCTGTTCACGTTTCCCAGTAATCAGGAAAAGTTGAAGCAACTGGGCCAGCTCAGTGAGGACTATCAGCAATCCTTCAACCGCATGCGCGATGCTTATCGGGCCGATGCGGCGCTGCGCAAGACGATGGGTGTTCATGCCGTCAAGGGCGCTGAAATCATTGGCAAGATCATCGAAGATGTCATCAACATGCCGCCTGCCGACGAGCGGCGTTTCTCGCGGTACCAAGCCATTCTGAAGGCCAAGGAAAACCTGGCCCTGATCCGTTATGAAGTGCGCGGTTACACGGGCAATCCGACCGAAACGACGGAAAAGAACGCGTATCGCCAACTCGACACCGCGCTCCAGGGCATGGGGCCGCTCAGGGCTGCATTCGATGGCAGTTATGGCGATGAATTCAAGCAACTGGAAAACGCGATCGTCAGCTACCGTCAGGCAGTGGACAGCTTCAAGGCGGCCAATGCGGCTATCGGCGTGGCGCGCAAGGAGAACACCGAGCAAGGCATCGCGATGGCCAAGGTCAGTGAAGATCTTTATCAGCTTCAGGCCAGCCGAGGCGCTGAAGACAGCGAACATGCCCGCAACATGCAGATCGGTTGCACCTTGCTGGCGCTGGTCCTGGGTGTGCTGGCAGCCTTGATCATCACCCGCCAGATCACGCGGCCGCTGCAGGCTACCTTGCTGGATGTGGAGCGCATTGCATCGGGTGACCTGTCGCGCAACATGGTCGTGACACGCCAGGATGAGTTGGGCGTGCTGCAACAAGGCGTCCAGCGCATGAGCACGACCTTGCGCGACCTGATTGTCGGCATCCGCGATGGCGTGACGCAGATTGCCAGCGCTGCTGAACAACTGTCGGCCGTGACCGAGCAGACCAGCGCCGGGGTCAACAGCCAGAAAGTCGAGACCGATCAGGTGGCCACCGCCATGAATGAAATGTCGGCCACGGTTCAGGACGTTGCGCATAACGCCGAACAGGCTTCGCAGGCAGCCTCCAATGCGGACCGCGAAGCCCGCGATGGCGACAAGGTGGTGGGCGAAGCCATTGCCCAGATCGAGCGTCTGGCCACTGAAGTGGGCCGTTCGGCCGATGCCATGACCGAACTGGAACAGGAAAGCGACAAGATCGGCAAGGTCATGGACGTGATCAAGTCCGTGGCCGAACAGACCAACCTGCTGGCCCTCAACGCGGCCATCGAAGCGGCCCGTGCCGGTGAAGCCGGTCGTGGTTTTGCGGTGGTAGCCGATGAAGTGCGTGGCCTGGCGCAACGCACCCAGCAGTCCACCGAAGAAATCGAGAACCTGGTGGCAGGCCTGCAAAACGGTACCCGTCAGGTCTCGAACATCATGCTCAGCAGCCGCGAACTGACGGCCAGCAGTGTGTCGCTGAGCCGCAAGGCGGGTGAATCGTTGGGGAACATCACTCAGACCGTGTCCAGCATCCAGGCCATGAACCAGCAGATTGCAGCCGCTGCGGAACAACAGAGCGCCGTGGCCGACGAGATCAGCCGCAGCATCATCAATGTGCGCGATGTGTCCGAGCAGACCGCTGAAGCGAGTGAGGAAACGGCAGCCTCCAGCGTGGAACTGGCCCGCCTGGGCGGTCAATTGCAGACGATGGTCAGCCACTTCCGGGTCTGACAGTGAGCGCTCTGGGGCCTGCGGGCCTCAGAGCACGCCTTCATTTCAGTCCGCTGATGGATTCCACGTACTGATTGACGGCGATCTGATCGGCCTTTCGTTTGCCCGCTTCCAGAAACGTCTGGAACTCTTCGCTGCGCATCAGCAGGTCGATCTCCTGATCCAGTTTCTGACGTATGGCCTCAGGTACGGCAGAAACTTCATGCCTCATTGTGTAGGAGCACTCCAGCGTTTCGATCAGCTTGGCGCGCAGTTTCTCCATGCCTCTGCCACTTTCCACCCGCTTGTAAGTCGAGACAAAGAAGGTTTCGCCGCGTCCCGGTTTTTTGCTGATGACGTAAGCGACTGCACACAAGCCGACGCCACTGCGCTTGCGCCAATGCACGGCCGAGTATTCATCGAGTCGCAGCACATCGCCGCCAAGCCAGGCATGACCGCTGTGAACCAGATGGATAATGGCACTCTCCAGAGCCTTCAGCGTCCCACCGAACGACTGGTCGCTGAAGCGTGCCAGCAACGCATTGCGTTTGTTCTTGATGACCCGAACGACCCAGGCATTGCCACGGGCTTCACGGCTGATGCCTCGCGGCACGCTGTAGGTGATGCCCTCCACGACCTTGTCGTAGCAGCGCAGCCCGGACACATCGACACTGGACGATGCCTTGACCGTGGTCGTGCGATAGACCGGCTGATTGACGGCTTGATTGTTCTGGTGGAGGAACCCGAGGATCTCGATGGATTCCGGCGTGACCTGGTATGTCGTCAGGAACGGCCAGCGTTTCAGCTTCAATTCCTGGACGGTTGGCAGGTCGGTCGACGCGCTCATGGATTCCAGCGTGCTGCTTTGGGCGACGACGTCGTTGATGATTGCCTTGGCCTGTTCGGCACCTACAAGGTCCTTGTAGTGCTCGAAGATGTTTTCCAGGTCAGCACTCGCCTTGCCGGTTAGTTTCAACATGACTGAACTGTCCTAATGTATTTTCAGTATCGAAAATTCCGACATTGCCTGGATCGGAATATAAGGCGTTGCGGATTGACAGATAACAGATGGCGGATCGACCGCTATAAAAAGCGGCATTTTAAAACCGAGTGAAAATAAGCGGTTTCTGGTGGTGGTCTTATGACGGAAGAATTATGGCCGCCGTGTTGCTGCGTATTCAATGCTGCCAATGTAAACAAAAGGTAAAAGAAGATTCTGTTGGCTTTACATATAAACACTGCGTGCCGTGAATGAAGGCATGCCTACGGACTATAGACCTTCTTGTTCATATGTTTAGTTTGAAAAGTGCAACCGGTTGAATACAGTCTGGATACACAGCGTCTGTATAAACGCACCGAGGGTTAAACAGAGAGGCTGGTTCATCTGTTGTTCCGAGTGAGGTGTTGAATGTATTCAGTGACTGCCAACTGGTCGGCTTTTCTTTTTCCGGCGGCCAGAAAAGCCTGGAACGGTTCACTTTCAAACAGGCGATCGACCTCCAGGCGGATGGTCTTCTGGATCGAGTAGGGGGTGGTCGAGACACCCTCTTCCACTTCATAGGCGTTTTCCAGTACCTCGACCAGTTTGGAGCGAAGCTTTCCCAGGCCCCGGCCACTGGCAACCCGTTTGTAAGTGGAGAGGAAAAAGGTTTCTCCGCGCCCCGGCCCCTTTCGGGTGACATACGCAACGGCGCACAGGCCTACGCCGCTTCGTTTGCGCCAGTGTGCGGTGGCCCGCTCATGCAATTGCAGGACATCGTCACGTCGCCAGGCATGGCCACTGTGTATCAAGTGGATAATCGCAGCATCCAGGGCCCGCCGTGTTCCGCCGAATCGCAGATCGGTGAAACGTGCCGAAACCTGCACCTGTCTGTTTTTCAGGACGCGAACGATCCAGACTTTACCTCGTGTTTCCCGAGTAATGCCGCGTGGAACGCTGTAGGTCATATCATCGACAGTCTTGTCGTAACACCTCAGGCCTGAAATATCGAGTTCAGAGAGTGTGCTCATGGTGTGATGGCTATCAGGATAAAGAGTGGAAAGGCCCCGGTTTCTTGAAGCGGTAAAACAAAAGCCGACATCGCCAAGGCCAGCTCTCGGGCGGCTTCATCAAGGTTGTTGTTCTTCACATGACGTTGACGAGGACGGCCATCAGCAGGCCCAGATTGCCCAGTCGCGTCTGTCGGTAAAGACTGGTGCGTCTGAAACTGACCAGGCGCATGACAAGAGAGGGCGCGCGCAAGGCTTTGAGTTGCTTTAGCAAGTCGCGACTTTCGTCCGTCAAATACAGCGAGACGGCTTCCAGTGCGGCAATGTTTGTGGTGTTCCAGTCTCTGAAGCGCCCCTGCAATAGCAGGCGGATACGCAGGGCTCGAGCTTGCCAGCCGGCGTTGGAGCCCACCAGATTGCTGTCATGCTGGCGATAGCTGACGTACGGCGTAGGGTCGTAATGCACATGTCCTCCGACCCCGGTGATCAGCAGATAGGCCCACCAGTCATGGGACACAATATCCAGCGACATCAGTGCCAGATGCTCGGCGGCATCCTGAATCATGCACCGGGCCGCATGATTGAACACCATGGTGTTGCCGCCACCGATATTCTGGACCAGTGCATTGGCGAAGGATGGCGGTTGCCGGAACAAGGGTGAGTAACCGATGACATCACCCTGCTCGCCAATCAATTCGGTCCGCCCCAGATAAAGCGCCGGTTCGTTTGCCGGAACGCTTTGCAGCCAGGTAATTGCCGTCTGTAACTTGTCTTCATGCCAGATATCGTCCTGATCACACCAGGCATAGAACTCGGCCTTCAGGTTGCGGTTACGGATACAGGAAATGAAGTTCTGAGCGAACCCAAGTCCTGGGCCGCGCCAGATATTCATTCTGTCGTGACCCCACAGGGCCTGATAATGGCCTGCGATATTCAGTGTGTTATCGCTGGAGCCATCATCGGACAATGCAATGAACCAGGTCGGCCAGCGTTGGTTCTTGATGGACGCCAACTGTTGGGACAGAAAACGCTGGCCATTGAACGTACACAGCAGAATGGCGACCTGGGCGCAACCCTCGGCTGGGGCCGGATGTTTTTCAAAGATGGCTACCGCCTCTGAAATCGCTTCAGAAGCATTCAGTGTTGCAGGAGGCGTCAAACCTTCATTTACGCACGAACTACCATGAATATGACTTGAGCGTCCTGTTACAGGATCGTCGATCATTTTCAGGGGCCGGGGCTGGATGGCCGTTACTGCTGCAGAAACAGTGTGGCAGGCGGTCAGGCGTTGGGGGTATTGAAGCGATGGATGGCGTGTTGTTCAGGCGTTATTTCAAAAAGAACTTCTTATTGTTTCATGTGTGAAACATAAACTTCCGTTTGTGCCACGCCGGCATGAGAAATATCCCTCCATGGCCAGATGTGCCATGTACAGAAGGTTGCAGGGTATGAACCCATGCAACCTTCTTGTGTGCCCCTTCATTGATCAGGGAGCGATAACAAGGGAGGAAGCGCCTTTCACCTGAGTGACACCGGAAGCCTGAGCGCAATCGTTATTCAGGATGGATTCAATGTCTCCGAGTACAAAGGTGGTCATGGCTTTGGCATTCTTGTAACGCCCGTCGAGAATCTTGCCGACGCCTACAATCGTGGTATTCAGATTGCCGATATTATTCACGGTCGCCGTGAACTCATAAGTGCTGGTAGCACCATCGCTCCAATTGATGACCCAGGTGATCGGAGAGGTTTGCAGCAGTAACGACTGGCAGGAAAAGGTGGCCTGAAAGCTCTGGCTCGATGAAGCACTGACGGCCAGTGGCGCAGAAGGTGAGACACAGGGTGCCCAGTTGCTGGTTGTCGAAACATTGATCAGTTGATCGGTATTGGTCAGTCCCGGCGACCAGGTTGCCGTGTGAGTGCCTGTCAGGCAGGTGGCCAGGTTGGCGACCTGGGCCTGTGCCCGGTCTGGCGTGACAAGAAGGCCCGCGCCGATGATGAGCATCAGCAGAAGTGTCAGCCTGAACAGAGCGTTTTTTATGGAGTGGTGCGCAAGGTCGTTGTCCATGGGAACCTCCACGGAGGGATAGGTTGAAGTAACGTCCTGGCGTGTAGGTTAATAAATATGTTTTTGTGGGCCACTGTCAGAAATGATAGTGGCTTAGACAGGTTTGAAATAAACTTCCGGCCCTTGAGCAGATTCAATTGCCCGGTGCCTTTCGGCATCCCGGGTACGCTCGATCCGCGAGGCAGACGGCTGTCATGGCTGGCCGGATGAAAATCCTTGTCTGTCCCCCCTGTTCATCTTGTGATCCGTTTCGATGCTGGTTGCGTAACACACAGGCAACCCAGACAACGGCGATCAGAAGGTGGATCATGAGCATCACTGCCAGCATCAGGACCTTTCGTCACGTGTCACCCCCGCATAATGATTCGCCCATAACCCGACTTTGGGTTGATGAAATCAATGCCGTGGTCCGCCAACAGGACCGCGACAGTTTCATGCGGATATACGATCACTTCGCCCCACGTCTACTGCGTTATCTGCTGGGGTTGAATGTGCCCGAAGGGCAGGCGGAAGAGCTGGTTCAGGAAGTGCTGCTCAAGCTGTGGCACAAAGGCGACTCTTTCGACCCGAGCAAGGCCAGTCTGGGCACCTGGCTGTTCCGGATTGCTCGTAATCTCTACATAGACAGTGTGCGCAAGGACAGCGGCTGGGTCGTGGTGCAGAACTCGCTGGAGCAGCTCGAGCGTCTGGAGGCACCGGCCGACAGGTCGCTCGACTATAGCCAGCGACAGGAGCAACGGCTGAACACAGCCATCCAGAACCTCCCGGCCGATCAGGCCAGGGTGCTACGAATGTCCTACTTTGAAGCGCTCAGCCATCGTGAAATCGCTCAGCGCCTCGGCATGCCCCTGGGCACAGTAAAGTCGTGCCTGCGTCTGGCCTTTCAGAAGCTGCGTTCCAGGGTCGAGGAGTCATGATGAATCCAGTCCATCATCCCGATGAAGCCACCCTGATCAGTTATGCGTCGGGTGCGCTGTCGCAGGTCATGTCGCTGATCACTGCCGCTCACCTTGAACACTGTGCCGAGTGCCGGGCCCGGTTGCGCGATGCTGAGCGTATTGGTGGCCTGTTGATGCAACAGCCGCGTGACACCGCAGTGCAACTCCGGGGGCGTGCGGCCATGCTGGCGCGGCTGGATGAGTTACCGTCCGCTGCATTGCCGCCCTTGCCTGCCCATGATCCGTCCCCGGACTTGCTGCCTACCTGCCTGCAAGGTCATTTTGCCGCGTCTTTAAGCGAGCAGCCCTGGAAGACTCTGGTGCCGGGTGTGCAGCGGGTCCGTGCCCGAGGTATCCGGCAAGGCAATCTCATGCTGTTGAAAATCGCCCCTGGTGTCGGCCTTCCGCTGCATGGCCACAGGAGCGGCGAGATGACCCTGGTGCTCAAGGGTTCGTACCATGATCAATTGGGCGACTATCGACCAGGAGACCTGGCCGATCTGGACAGCGACACCCTGCATCAGCCGATTGCTCACAGGGAGGAGCCTTGCATCTGTGTGCTGGCCACGGACGCTTCGCTACGTTTTCAGGGTGTGATTGCGCGAATGTTGCAGCCGATCTTCGGGATCTGAGACCGTCTTCGTGAATGAACCCGCTCCCTGTGGGAGCGAATTCATTCGCGAAAAATCGACAGCTCAACGCTGAATCTGTACGCCCAGCGATTCCAGCGCGGCCCAGTAACCGGGATAGGTCTTGCCGACACAGTCCGGGTCGAGGATCCGGATGCCAGCGATTTTCAGGCCCGCCAGGGCAAAGCACATGGCGATACGGTGGTCGGAATGGGTGTCGATCAAGGCATCGACCGTCTGGCCGCTCAAGGCCGGGTTGGCATTGACCAGCAGGTCGTCGCCCTCTTCTACCGCCAGTCCCGGAGCGATGGCACACAGGCCGTGAGACAGCGCCGAAATCCGGTCGCACTCCTTGACCCGCAGGTTCGCCAGGCCAACAAAACGCACAGGATGGTTATTGAAGGCGGCCAGCACCGCCAGCGTCGGGATCGCGTCCTGCATCTGCGAACCGTCGATCACGGCCGGCATGTTCGGGAAACTGTCGATGATATGGCTAGCCAGCGCATCGGGCTGGGTGAACGCTTCAGTGGCGACACCCAGGTCGATCTTGCCTTCGGTCAGCACTTGAGCGGCCCATAGATAGGTCGCTGCCGAAGCGTCCGGTTCGATATGGAAGTCCGTCGCCTGATAACCGGTTGCCGAGACTTTCCAGGCCGCATCGCCAATGGCCTCGACCTGAGCGCCAAATGCCTTCATCGCTGCCAGGGTCAGGTCCACATAGCCGCGTGCGCCGATTTCGCTGCCGGTCAGGGCCACTTCGATGGGGCCCTGGCCGCAGGCGCCAGCCATCAGCAAGGCCGAAACATACTGACTGGAAAGATTGCCGTCGATTTCAATGCGTCCGGCTGCCAGACCGCCCAGTCCCTTGATGGTCACGGGCGGGCAGCCTGTCGGCGCGCTGACTTCTACGCCCATGCGTTGCAAGGCATCGACCAGCGGACCGATGGGGCGCTTGCGCATGTACTCATCGCCATCGACGACGAATTCGCCCTCGACATTGGCCAGGGCGGCCGTCAGAAAGCGTGTCGCGGTACCGGCATTGCCCAGGAACAGCGCCTGTTGCGGAGCCTGCCAGTGGCCGGAGCTGGTGACCACGAACGTGCTGTCATCCGGCTCGTCGACCTGCACGCCCATCAGGCGCAGGGCTTCTGACATGACGCGGGTATCGTCACTCTTCAAGGCGCCGGTCAGGCGACTCGTACCTTTTGCCAGTCCCGCCAGCAATAACGCGCGGTTGGTGATCGACTTGGAGCCCGGCGGGCTGACACGCCCGACCAGAGGGTGTTCGACAGGCAAAACAGTGAGAGTGGATTGAGGTCGCATGATGTCCCTGAACGTCACCGGAAAAAACACGATCCTAGCACGAGCGGGAGGCGGGCCGCAGTTCGGGATCATCCTCGATTGCGGCCCCCGGTCTTCGGGTCGGTTATCCGTTCGCAGGCTTGTTGGCGGTCAGCTGTTGAAGCGCCTTGTTGGCGGCCTGCAATTGATGACGGTTGGTGGCGACATCCGTGACGTCATAGATCACCAGGCAGATCTGGTTGATCTCGTTATTGGTCGCCCGCAGCGGGAACATTGTGGTGTTCTGGTACATGAACTCTTCCTGCCCGGTGATGGGCTGGTAGTTCTTGAAGCGCACCAGATAAGGCCGCTGTTCCCAGATCGTGAAGGCCGGAGTGCCGAGGGTCACGACATTGTTGACCTTCTTGCTGAACCACTGCTGGTTGACCTCGGGAAACAGCTCGAAGAACGTCTTGCTGGTGGCTTCGTATGGCGTCACGCCGGAGCGGTTTTCCATGAAGGTATTCCAGACCATCACCCGGTAATCCCGGTCCAGAACCACGATGCCGACATCGATGTTCTGGGTAACGGCCAACAGCCAGTGCAGCTCGTTGATATCGATATGGCTCATGGGGTCAGCTCATCATGTAGGCAAGTTTGCGTGTCAGCAGGTCGACCGAGTCTTCGGTGAACAACATCAACAGATCGAAGTGGATGTTATGGCCTTCGACGCTGTAGCTGATCTCCACGGCGAGGGTTTTCTTCCAGCGCTTGCTGTTGACGCGGATCAGATCGTCGATGCCGCCCTGCGCGCCCAGGATCTGTGGATGGCCCTGGGAAAAGGCGATGTCGATCTGTTCGGCAATACCGCTCAGGCAGGCACCAATCAGGACCGTGGACAGGTCCAGCAGCATTTCCATGTCCGAATAGTCGGGAGAATCGCGTTGCATCAGCTGAGCCATGTCGGAGAGTTCCGAGTCATGGAAGATCAGCAGCGCTTCACCGGAAATACCGCCCCCGATGTAACCCTGGCACACCGCTGTCAGGCGTTGGTCGCGGTGGGCGTCGGCCAGCGCCATGTGCAATTCGCCGACCTCGAGCACGTTGACGTTGGGGACTGGCAACTGCACGAATACTCCCAGCACCTTGGCCAGCAAGGCCGCCGCCCGGCCCATGGCCACGTTGATGGTTTCCCGGAAGGCATCCTGGAAACTGATATTGCCATCCTTGAGGGGCGGGATAACGGCAGGTACGGCCGACGGCTCGCCCATGAGGCCCAGGCGTATGAGGGTTTGCTTGAGTTCGTCGGGGTCGGCGGGTTTCTTCAGGAAGGCCAGTGCACCCAGCTCCATGACGCGCCGGACGGCTTCATCCTGCACGTCGCCCGAGACCACGATCACCTTGGCTTCAAGGTTTTCTGCCCGAATGGCCGCCAGCGCCTGATAGCCATCCATCACCGGCATCGTCAAATCGAGCAAGACAACCTCACCCAACCCACTGCGAACGGCACCCAGCCCTTCGAGTCCATTGGTGGCCATCGTGACCGATACACCCCAGTCTTCGGGCAAGGCACGCAGCAACTGCTTTCGCGCCATGTTGGAGTCATCGCAAATCAGCAGCGGAATCATGGACATTGCATCGTTTCTCACTACAAAAGTTTCAGGCTGATGCCGGGTATGCCGTTGCGAGGCCGCACAGCGTCAATATAGCAGGGCGACGAAACGGATATATACCCCAGTGCCATCATGATATATCGACACTTTTTCCAGAATATGAAGTCACTGGGCCGTGTCTGAATGCCAGTCGAGGGGCGGGTATTTTTTCAACCGTCTGTCATGAGCGCTCATGACAGACGGTTTATCAAGTGATATATCTATTGACTATCAGTAGATAGAAGGATGCTGTCATGTCTCTGGCCATTCGCGATTATTACCCTGCCCCGATCCAGGATGAGGATTTCTGGCAGAAACTGGGTGTTCCTCCACGCGGAGCACAGTTGTATACCGCCTTGCGTGCCGGCCTGCCTTACGAAGTCTTCGAGCGTCTGGCCCATTACACCGACCTGAACCGCTCGACACTGGCCGAGCATCTGGGCATTGCCCCTGCAACCTTGCAACGACGGCTCAAGGTGCGGCAGTTCAATGCCGAGGAAAGCGACCGGTTGTTTCGCCTGGCAGCCGTTTACAAGGCCGCACTGGACCTGTTTGAAGACGATATCGAAGCGACCCGCCGCTGGCTGACGAAGCCCGTCTATGGTCTGGGTCAGCGCAGACCGCTGGAGATGCTCACGACGTCGGCCGAAGCCCAGGCCGTGCTGGACCTGATCGGTCGCCTTGAGCACGGGGTCGTGGCGTGATTCATGTCTATCGTCTGGTAAAGCGAAAATGGCTGGCACAGGCCTTTGATGGTGAAGGCGCAAAACTCTACGGAGGACGCTGGAACAGCAAGGGACGGGCTTGTGTGTACTGTGCCGGCAGTGAGTCGCTGGCCTTGCTTGAAGTGCTGGTCCATCTGGATAACTCTAGCCTGGCCCGGCATTACGTCATGCTCGAACTGCCGATTTCCGAAGAGCGCATCCTCAATGCACGCTCCGACAGTCTGCCTCCTGACTGGCGCGAAGAGCCTGCCCCGCCCTCCACGGCCTCTTTCGGTGATGCCTGGCTGGACTCGGGCCAAAGCCTGGCGCTGGCGGTGCCCAGCGTGATCGTCCCGCGTGAATTCAACTACCTGCTCAATGTGCAGCATCCGTCCTTCAAGGCTGCCGTGGCCAGGGCGAAGGAGCTGGAGTTTGCAGTGGACAGCCGTCTGGGTTAGCGGCTGTCGACCGGGCAGGATTATTTCTGCGCAACCTCGGGCTCTTGAGGCAATGGCATACCCTTGGGCCACAGCAGCCAGATATTGCCTTTCTGCTTCATGTCCCCGGCCAGATGACCGGCGGCCTCTCCCGTGCCCCAGAACAGATCGGCGCGCACTTCTCCGGCAATGGCGCCGCCGGTGTCCTGAGCCGCTACCGGCCGGACCAGGCTGCTGCCGTCGGGGCGTGTTGTGGAAAGCCAGATCAGACTGCCCAGTGGGATCACCTTGCGGTCGATGGCCACGCTATAACCTGCCGTCAGCGGCACATTCAGCGAACCGCGCGGGCCTTCGTTGCTGTCCGGATTGCGGGTGAAGAACACGTAGCTGGGGTTGCTGGCCAACAGTTCATGAATTCGCTCGGGATGCGCCTTGGCCCATGCGGCAATGGTGCCCATGGTGACATCCTCTTTTTTCAGTTCGCCCTGCTCCACCAGCCAGCGGCCGATGGCCCGGTAAGGTCGTCCGTTCTGATCGGCGTAGGCCAGACGCACCTGCGTGCCGTCTTGCAGGCTGACCCGGCCGGAGCCTTGTATCTGCAGGAATTGCAGATCCATCGGGTCGGTCAACCAGGCAATCACCGGAGCATTCAAGCCTTGTTCACCGATGGTGGCGGCGTCGTCATAGGGTTTGAGCACCCGGCCTTCAAGCCGTCCACGCAGACGCTTGCCCTTGAGCTCCGGATAGATGCTTTCCAGATTGACCACGATCAGGTCATCGGGAATGCCGTATACCGGCACCGAGGCCTGGGCTGTCTGTTTCAGACTGCCGGGGTATACCGGTTCGTAATAGCCGGTAATCAGGCCATCGGCGCTGCCACCATCGTTGCGCAGGCTATAGACCTGAAGGTTGGCCTGCAGGAAGGCGCGTATGTCCGTCGCGCTGGCATTCGCAGCCAGCCCGGCGGCCTGACTGCAGGTGCCGCCCCAGACCGGGTCGGCCTTCAGCCGGACGCAAGCGCTGCGCCACGACGCGAAGCCGGCCTGCAAGTCGCTGTCGGAAACGGCTGGCAGAGCGTCCCAGGTGGCAGCGTTGTAGGAGGTGTGCGGCAGTGTGGTCTTGGCAGGTTTTTCGGAAACATCACAGGCGGTGAGTAGAAAGGCCAGTGGCGCAACCACGGCCAGGCCTTTGCGCCATTGCCTGAAAAACAGAGTCATCGGTGGACGTTCCTTCGACGGGCTGCGTCATGGACTAAAGGGCGCCATTGTCGCCCAAGTCCGTCTCGGGATCGAGTGACTCTGTTTTCACGTTATTTCAGTTGATTGGCGAATCGCCCGACAGCTCCGACCACCTGCTTGGCCCCTTCCTGAATCTCGACAATGACCGAGCCCGCCTCGTTGGCCAGTGCCAGGCCCTGCTCCGCCTGCCCTCGGCTGTTGGCCATGCCGCGAACGGCTTCATCGGCCAGGGTCTGGTTCTGCTGCACAACGCTGACAATCTCTTCCGTGGCCGCACTGGTGCGCCCGGCCAGCTGCCGTACTTCGTCAGCTACTACCGCGAACCCGCGCCCCTGCTCACCTGCCCTGGCCGCTTCAATGGCCGCGTTGAGTGCCAGCAGGTTGGTCTGTTGGGCGATACCACCGATGGTCTGTACGATCGAGCTGATCAGCAGCGATTGTTTGCCCAGTGCTTCGATGCCGGTCGACGCCGATTGCAACTCATCCGAGATCCGGTGCATGGTCTGGACGGTGTTCTGTACCACCGTTGCCCCGCGCTGGGCGCTGACGTCGGTCTGCTGAGAAATATCGAAGGCAATGCTGGCCGCCTGGCTGACCTCCTCTTCACGCTGGACTTGATCGGTCACGACCGTGGCGAACTTCACGACTTTATAGAGCTTGCCCTGCGCGTCGTGAACCGGGTTGTAGGTCGCTTCCAGCCACACCACCCGGCCATTGCTGTCGATACGCTTGAAACGGTTGGCGACGAACTCGCCACGGTTCAGCGTTGCCCAGAACTCCTTGTACTGGCTCGACGCACTCTCCTGGGGTTCACAGAACATGCTGTGATGCTTGCCCTTGATCTGTCCGAGGTTGTAGCCCATTGCGCGCATGAACTGATCGTTGGCGACCAGCACATGGCCCCCCAGATCGAACTCGATCACGGCGGTGGAGCGCAGCAATGCCTGAATGAAAGCCGAGTTCTCGGCGGCCGTTTCGACGGTCTGGGTGATGTCCGAGCCATAGCACTGAATATTCAGGAGGGTGCCGTCGTCAGCCAGAATCGGCTGCCACATGGCGCGAATCCATGCCAGGCTGCCGTCGGCCCGTATAAAGCGATAGCTGTCGAAAGCCGACTCGCCTTTCTTTACCGCGGCAACGAGATTTCGATAGCAATCGAGCTGTTTGACGTAGGCGGGAATCAGCTGGTCCATGTCACGTCCCAGCAACTGCTCGGCGGAGTAGCCCAGCATCTTGAGGAAATTGGCGTTGGCATGAGTGATGCGGTAGTTGGCATCGACGGTGACGGACACCATTCGTGCGTCCATGCCTTTCTGCATCTGCCGATACATCGATAACTCGGCTTGTTGCGCCTGTAATTCCTTTTTCAAGCTGGTATTGAACATGGCTACACCAACAGTAATGGATATTCAGTGCTATCGACCCAAAGCGTAGAAGGCTTAATGCTCTTCGTCTAATGAGGGCGTATCGAGGCGTGAAAGAACGTACGGCTGAACTTCGATGGCAAAAAAGCCTCTGATATTGACCCGCAAGGCACCACAGGTGCAGGACAAAGCAAAAGACTCGGGCTAGCCTGCTTGCAACGGCTCCGGACACCGCCCGTCATGCCAAAAGCCACTGAGGAAGCCCACAAGATGCCACGCGTCCTGATCACCGGTGCCAACGGTTTCGTTGGGCAGATATTGTGCGAGATCCTGCAAAAGGCCGGGCATCAGGTCATTGCCCTGGGGGGACACACCTCGACGCCTCCCCGGTATGCCGATCAGTTTCTGCAGTGTGACATTCGTGATGCTGAAGGCCTGGAGCAGGCGGTTGCACTGGCGGCCCCCACTCATGTCGTGCATCTGGCTGCCATTACGCATGTGCCTACCAGCTTCAAGGAGCCGCTGCTGACCTGGCAGACCAATGTCATGGGCAGCGTCAATCTGTTGCAGGCCTTGCAGAACAAGGCGCCGAAAGCGTTTGTTCTGTTCGTCAGCTCATCCGAGGTCTATGGGGCCAGCTTCAAACAGGGGACTCCCCTGAACGAGCGCAGCCCGTGCCAGCCGTTGAACCCTTATGCCGCCAGCAAGCTGGCCGCCGAGGCGGCGGTCAATGAGTACTTCCGGCAAGGCCAGCCGGGTATTGTCGTGCGGCCGTTCAATCATATTGGCGCTCACCAGTCTCCCGACTTTGCCACGGCGTCCTTTGCCCGTCAGATCGCCCTCGTCGAAGCCGGCCTGCAGCCGCCGCTCCTGAAAGTGGGCAACCTGCAGGCCGAGCGCGATTTTCTTGATGTCCGAGATGTGTGCAACGCCTATGTCGCCTTGCTGCAACTGGCCGACAGAGATGACGATTACCCGCGCTGTTTCAATATATGCAGCGGTCAGCCGCGCAAGATCCAGACGATGCTCGACAGGCTGCTGGCGATGAGCTCGAAAGCGATCGAGGTGGGTGAAGACCCGGAGCGGATGCGGCCTTCGGATATTGGCTGTGCCGTAGGTGATCACTCTGCCATTCAGCTGGCGATTGGCTGGCAGCCGGGCATTGAGTTGCAGGATACGCTCGCGGCACTGCTGGATTACTGGCGGGCCGAGATAAAGGCGTCGCCGCCGGTTGCCTGAGCCCCCGGGGCGACGCTTGTAGACCGGGTGTCAGAACGACGTGCCGTTTCTGTTGCGCTTCAAATCGGTTTCCACCATCAGCTGGCAGAGCTGCTCCAGATTGGTCGTGGCTTGCCAGCCCAGCACGCGTTTGGCCTTTTCCGGGTTGCCGATCAGGAGCTCGACTTCGGCTGGACGATAGAACTTCGGATTGACCTGGATAACGGTCTTGCCGGTTTTGGTGTCGATGCCATGCTCGTTGTCGGCACTGCCTTTCCATTCCAGCTGGATATCGACGGCCTTGAAGGCCATCGAAACGAAGTCGCGAACGGTTTCCGTGCGATGGGTGGCCAGTACAAAGGTGTCGGGCTCGTCCGCTTGCAGCATGCGCCACATGCCTTCGACATACTCCTTGGCAAAACCCCAGTCACGCTTGGCGTCCATGTTCCCCAATTCCAGAACGTCCTGCATGCCCAGAGAAATCCGCGCCACGGAATCCGTGATCTTGCGGGTGACGAACTCTTTGCCGCGCAAGGGCGACTCATGGTTGAACAGAATGCCGCTTGCACCAAAGATGCCGTAGGACTCGCGGTAGTTGATCGTCATCCAGTGGGCATAGAGTTTGGCCACGCCATAAGGGCTGCGGGGGTAGAACGAGGTGTCTTCGGTCTGCGGGACTTGCTGCACCTTGCCGAACATCTCGGACGTGGAAGCCTGGTAGAAGCGGATCTTCGGATTGACGATGCGGATGGCTTCCAGCAGGTTGACCGCGCCAAGCCCCGTGATTTCGGCGGTGGTCAGTGGCTGGTCGAAGGAAACGCCCACAAAACTCTGGGCCGCGAGGTTGTAGATCTGTGTCGGCTCGGCTTTTTGCAGCAGGCGAATACTGGCGCTCAGGTCGGTCAGATCATGTTCGACCAGGTGCAGATTGGGGTGAGTGCTGACGCCAAGCTCTTCGAGACGCCAGAAGTTGACCGAGCTGGTACGGCGATAAGTGCCGTAGACCTTGTAGCCCTTTTCCAGAAGCAACTGGGTCAGGTAAGCGCCATCCTGGCCCGTGATGCCGGTGATGATTACAGATTCTTTAGGTGCATTCATATTGGGTTTCCGGTCTGGGATGGCTAGGTCTTGCAGTGTTGCGTAGCCATGCGTGCATGCTTTCGGCAGGGCCTGCTACTCATGCAAACAACAGGTTTTAGCCAAAGTAGAATCACTACTATAGATCGGAACTGGAACTGCACTATGGCGTTCTGAGGACGACTCATCATTTTCGGAACAAGAAAAAATGCCCGCCTCTCGCGAGACGGGCATTTTTATCGACCTTAGGGCTACAACTGACCGGGGTCAGATCGTCAGCGTCCAGTCGTAGTCCACGATCAGTGGCGCGTGCTGCGAGAAGCGCGGCTGACGTGGCAAGCGGGCACTGCGTACGAAGCGACGCAGACCCGGTGTCAGAATCTGGTAGTCGAAGCGCCAGCCCAGATTCAGCATCTCGGCCTGTTCGCTGTCGGGCCACCAGCTGTACTGATCGCCTTCGCGGCTGACTTCGCGCAGGGCATCGACATAGCCCATGGTGCCGACAATCTCGTCCATCCAGGCGCGTTCCGGCGCCAGGAAGCCCGGAGACTGCTGGCTGTCGCGCCAGTTCTTGATGTCGAGCTTCTGCTGCGCGACATAGAACGAACCGCAGTAGATGTATTCGCGACGCTTGCGGCGTTGCTTGTCCATGTACTTGGCGAAGTCGTCCATGAGCTTGAATTTCTGATTCAAGTCTTCATCCCCGTTCATTCCCGACGGGAACAGCAGGGTTGCAATACTGACTTTGTCGAAATCTGCTTGCAGGTAACGCCCGTAGCGGTCGGCTGTTTCAAAGCCCAGGCCGCTGATGACCGCCTTTGGTTGCAACCGCGAATACAGCGCCACGCCACCCTGGGCTGGAACTTCGGCTTCGCAGGCATAGAGGAAATAGCCGTCCAGTTGGAAGGCTGGATCATCCAGTTCAAAGGTGGAGGCGCGGGTGTCCTGTAGGCAGATGACGTCGGCATTCTGAGCTTGCAGCCAACTGAGCAAACCGCGCTCGACTGCCGTCTGAATGCCATTTACGTTCACACTGATGATCCGCATAAATGGCCCCAAAAATCACGTGCGTGTATGATACCCGAGCTCTACCTATTTAGCTAAATCCGTGGTATTCGGGGCTTTTTTCATGCAGGCGTATCAGCGCGATTTCATTCGTTTTGCCATCGATCGCGGAGTTTTGCGTTTCGGTGAGTTCACTCTCAAGTCCGGTCGCACCAGCCCGTACTTCTTCAATGCCGGGCTGTTCAACAGCGGTTCGGCCCTGGCGCAGCTGGGGCGTTTCTATGCGGCGGCGGTGGTGGACAGCGGTATTTCCTTCGACGTTCTGTTCGGTCCAGCCTACAAGGGGATTCCTCTGGCGGCCGCGACAGCCGTGGCGTTGGCCGAACATCACGGGCAGGATCTGCCATGGTGTTTCAACCGCAAGGAAGCCAAGGCGCACGGAGAGGGCGGCAGCCTGGTCGGCGCGCCGTTGACCGGCAATGTGCTGATCATCGATGACGTCATCACCGCAGGCACCGCGATTCGCGAGGTCATGCAGATCATCAAGGGCCAGGACGCGACCGCGGCCGGTGTCCTGATTGCACTCAACCGCCAGGAACGCGGCAATGGCGAGCTTTCGGCCATTCAGGAAGTCGAGCGCGACTTCGGAATTCCGGTGGTGAGCATCGTATCGCTGAATCAGGTTCTACAATTCCTTGCAGACGATCCGCAACTCAAGCAGCACCTGCCTGCGGTCGAAGCTTACAGGGCGCAATACGGAATCTGACGAGGGGGGTGTATGGCTGTCGGTGGCCGTGGTCGGAATTTGGCATGTGCAGCGTTTGGAGTCTGGCTTTCAGTGGGCGTGTTGATGCCCGTGACGGCTTTGGCGGCCGATACGGCTAATGTGCTGTTCTACCGCTACATCGACAGCCGTGGCGTGACCGTACTGGATCGTCAGGGCGTGCCGCCGGAATATGTCGCCAAGGGCTACGAAGTACTCAATGCCCGAGGACGTGTGGTGCAAGTCGTTCCTCCTGCACTCACCGCAGATCAGATTCGGCAGGCCGAAGCCGACAAGGCCCAGGCCAACGCCGATGCCCAGTTGCTGAGCCTCTATAGCAGTGTCGAAGAAGTGGACCGGGTCAAAGCCCGCAAACTGGCCGAGCTGGATGCAATGATTGGCGTGGCTCAAGGCAATATCCAGGGCCTTACCGCGCAGCAACGCAACATGCAAAGCCAGGCCGCCGACCTGGAACGCGCCGGCCGTCCTATTCCCCAAGTCCTCATCGACCAGTTGAACGATGTGCAGGACCAGCAACAACGTATTCAAGCCGACATCACCCGCTACCAGACCTCCCGTGAACAGGCCGAAGCAAGCTTCGCTGAAGACCGGGCGAGGGTGGAGAAATTGCTCAGGTAGCGTGGCGTTTGGCGTCTGGGGCCTTCGCGAATGAATTCGCTCCTACCGTCGCTGTGGGAGCGAATTCATTCGCGAAAGATCGCCCCCCCTTCATAAACCGTCGCGCCAGCACAGCGAAGCAGGTCCGAGACATGAGCCAGTTGGGTTTCGTGGCAATCGATAGCGCTGCCCCGAGAGGACAGGCTGAAAACAGGTGTTGGGTTTTGAGGGGCAGTTCAGCCTGTGGGAGCGAATTCATTCGCGAAAGGGCGGGCAACAGGCACAAAAAACCCGCCAACAAACGCTGGCGGGGCTTTCTGGATCTATCGCACTCAGTGACGCTTGCGATTGGTGATCAATGTACCGACACCGCTGTCGGTGAAGATTTCCAGCAGGACGGCATTGGGTACGCGACCGTCAATGATGTGCGAGCTGTGAACGCCGCCCTGGACCGCTTCCAGCGCGCAACGGATCTTGGGCAGCATACCGCCGTAGATGGTGCCGTCGGCGATCAGGCCGTCGACCTGTTCGGTGGTCAGGCCGGTGAGTACGGTGCCTTGCTTGTCCATCAGACCGGCGATGTTGGTCAGCAGCATCAGCTTTTCAGCCTTGAGGGCTTCTGCCACCTTGCCTGCAACCAGGTCGGCGTTGATGTTGTAGGACTCGCCATCCGGGCCGACACCGATCGGTGCGATGACCGGGATGAAGTCGCCCTTGACCAGCATGTTCAACAGCTCGGTGTTGACGCCCACGACTTCGCCCACATGGCCGATGTCGATGATTTCAGGCTTGGTCATTTCCGGTGTCTGGCGGCTGACGGTGAGCTTGCGGGCGCGGATCAGCTCCGCGTCCTTGCCGGTCAGGCCGATGGCGCTGCCGCCATGACGGTTGATCAGGTTGACGATGTCCTTGTTGACCTGGCCGCCCAGAACCATTTCCACCACGTCCATGGTCTGGGCGTCGGTGACGCGCATGCCATCGATGAAGTGGCTCTCGATGGACAGGCGCTTGAGCAGATCACCGATCTGAGGACCGCCGCCGTGAACGACCACCGGGTTGATGCCGACCGCTTTCATCAGCACGATGTCGCGCGCGAAGCCGGTTTTCAGCTCCTCGCTCTCCATGGCGTTGCCGCCGTATTTGATTACCAGCGTCTTGCCGACGAAGCGGCGAATGTAAGGCAGCGCTTCGGATAGAACCTTGGCTACATTAGAGGCGGCATCACGGTCGAGGGTCATTCAGGGCTCCAGTCAAAAGGAAAAAACAATCAGAACGGAAGTTTGAGATCCGGTGCAACTTTCTTGATCTCGGTGTGGAAAACATCCTTGATACGCTGCAGCTCGGCTTCGGTTTCAGCCTCGAAACGCAATACCAGCACTGGCGTGGTGTTGGATGCACGTACCAGTCCCCAGCCGTTCGGATAGTCCACGCGCACACCGTCGATGCTGGTCAGTTTAGCGTCGCCCCACTGGGCGTCTTTCTCAAGGGCCTCAATGATGCTGAACTTGGTGACATCGGTCACCTTAATGTTGATCTCGGGCGTCGAAATGTCGTTCGGGAAGGTCTCGAACAGGTCTTCGGCAGTCTGCGATTCCTGGCTGAGGATCTCCAGCAGGCGCGCAGCGCTGTAGATACCGTCGTCGAAACCGAACCAGCGCTCCTTGAAGAAGATATGGCCGCTCATTTCGCCTGCCAGCAAGGCACCGCTTTTCTTCATCTGTTTCTTGATGAGCGAGTGGCCGGTTTTCCACATGACCGGACGACCGCCATGCTTGCTGATCAGCGGAGTCAGGCGACGGGTACATTTCACGTCGAAGATGATGTCGGCACCCGGATTGCGTTTCAGCACGTCCAGGGCAAACAGCATCAGCAGGCGATCGGGATAGACCACGTTGCCTTTGTTGGTCACGACGCCCACGCGGTCGCCGTCGCCGTCGAAGGCCAGGCCCAGATCGGCCCCGGTTTCCTTGACCTTGGCAATCAGGTCTTCGAGGTTTTCCAGCTTGCCCGGATCCGGGTGGTGGTTCGGGAAGTTGCCGTCCACTTCCGCGAACAGGGAAATCACTTCGCAGCCCAGGGCTTCGATCAGTTGCGGGGCGATGACGCCAGCCGCGCCGTTGCCGCAGTCGACCACGACCTTGAGCTTGCGGGCCATGACGATGTCGTTCTTGATCTGCTGGAAGTAGCGATCGAGGATATCGACTTTGGTGATGCTGCCTTTCTGCGACGTCAGGTTGTTGGTCTTGATGCGCTCGTGCAGGGCCTGGATCTGCTCGTTGGCCAGGGTGTCGCCGGCAATGACGATCTTGAAGCCGTTGTAGTCTTTCGGGTTATGGCTGCCGGTCAGCATGACACCAGTCTTGCCCGCCAGCACGTTGGCTGCATAGTAAAGGGCAGGGGTCGGAACCAGGCCGACATCGCTGACGTGGCAGCCGCTGTCGTGAAGGCCTTGAATCAGTTGCTGCACCAGCTCTGGGCCTGAAAGGCGACCGTCGCGGCCAACGCTGACATTCGGTTCGTTCTGGGCCAGGCTTTCAGAGCCTATGGCGCGACCGATCCAGTAAGCTGTTTCAGCATTGAGGGTATCCCCGAAGACGCCACGGATGTCGTAGGCGCGGAAAATATTGTCGGGAAGTGTAGGTGCCACGGATTCTGGGCTGCTCATAACGGGTGAATGCTCCGATCTCAGGAAGTCCTGGTTTTCGTCGAGAAGGTCGATATCAAGAATATCGGTATCTTGAAACAGCGGATCTGTCCATTGGGTGTCAGGTGCAGTGAATGGGGTCGAAACACTGTTTGCCGTACTGCTTGCGTCAGACTCCTCGCTCACTGCCTCCCTGGTGGGGTGGCTGCGAAGCGAAAACTGTGCAAGGGCCTGAGCCAGACCGTTGAGTGCTTCAAGGCTCAAACCGAAGGGTTTGACGGCTTTTCCGTCCGAGAGTTCTTGAAGCAGCTGATTCAGTTGCCGGGCATCCTCACAAATCCGTCGTTGCAATGCCCTCTCGTTAAGGTGCAGCCCAAGTAATGCGCCAGCCAGAGCAATGATCACCGCCAGTATCGGAAGCAGTAATGAAGGTGATGATTCCAGGGAGGTTCCTGGTGTGAATTCCAGTTTCCAGTTGGGATAACCGGTGTCGAAACTGACGGTTTTGCCGTCGCCCGCCTGCCCGCGCTGCAGGAAAATCTGCTCCTGGCCTGTCCCGAAACGCTGGCTCAAGACAACCTTCCCGGCTTCGGGAGGCAGTACCGGCAACGCATTGACCAGACGCTGCGGGTCGAATGCCAGCAGCAGAGTGCCGCTGACCGGCTGTGTCGTGTCCGTGCGCAACGGGGCGGCGCTGTAGATCATCCAGCGTTCGCCTGTCTTGCGGGCCTCCGGAGTGGGGATCTGACCTTGCGCGGCCTTGTTCAGCATATCCAGCGTTGCATAGCTGATCGGAAGTTCGGCCTGGGGATCGACGTTGTTCAGGCCTTTGGGGTCGATTCGGGCACCCAGCAGGCCATCCCGGTACTTGAGCTGGTTCTGCTGTACAGCCAGTGCGGCGGGGTCCTTGTCCTGCAAGGCTTGTATGAGTGCGCCATTGGCGGCGGCCGCCTGGGTTTCTGCACTGATCTGCTTGAGGGCCAGATTGACCGCCGAGGCCTGGCTGTTGCCCCAGGCTTGCGTGATCTGACCTTGTTGCTGAGGGTCACTCAACAGGCTCAGCCAGACCAGCACGGTAGCGGCGACAAGGCTGGCTATCGCAGGAATCAGTCCGGGGGCCAGCCCTTGCAGGCTGGCCGCCGGCAGCGGGTTTTCGGCAGTTGCGACTTGCTTCGATTCTTTACGACTGCCTTTCACCCGACTTCTCCTGATATTCGTCCTGAAACGGGATGATCTTCCTGATGACTCGCGATCAGTGGCTTCCGGAGTGACCAAAACCGCCAGCACCACGCTGGCTTTCATCGAACGCTTCGACCAGCTCGAAGCGAGCCTGTACGACGGGCACCAGCACAAGCTGGGCAATGCGTTCGCCAATGGAAATCTTGAATGCGGTCTGGCCGCGGTTCCAGCAGGAGACCATCAGCTCGCCCTGATAATCTGAGTCGATCAGGCCCACCAGGTTGCCCAGCACGATGCCGTGTTTGTGGCCCAGGCCCGAGCGGGGCAGGATCATGGCGGCCAGACCCGGATCACCGATGTAGATCGACAGGCCGGTGGGGATCAGGATGGTCTGGCCGGGTTCAAGGACGGTGTCCTCCTTGAGCATGGCGCGCAGGTCCAGGCCTGCCGAGCCCGTGGTGGCGTAGGCGGGCAGCGGGAATTCGTTGCCGATGCGAGTGTCGAGGATCTTGGCTTGTAGAGCGTGCATTCGTAGTTAAACCTGATTCATGCGTTCTGCGATAAAGGTGATCAGCTGGCGGGCAATCTTGGCCTTGCTGGTCTGGGCGAAAAGCGTTGCATGCAACGCCCGGTCGATCACGCTGCAAGCGTTTTCCTCACTGTTGAAGCCGATGCTGGGGTTGGCCACATCGTTGGCGACGATCAGGTCGAGGTTCTTGTCCTTGAGCTTACGTGCAGCATAGTCGAGCAAATGTTCGGTCTCGGCGGCGAAGCCGACACTGAAGGGGCGATCCGGCCGGGTAGCGATGGTGGCCAGAATGTCCGGGTTACGGACCATCTGAAGCAGCAGGCCGTCACCGTTGGTGGGATCTTTCTTGAGTTTGTGAGGCGCAATGACTTCCGGGCGGTAGTCGGCCACAGCCGCCGAGGCGATGAACAGGTCGCACGGAATGGCCGCTTCGCAGGCCGCGAGCATGTCGCGGGCGCTGACCACATCGATGCGCGACACGCGATCCGGCGTCGGCAGGTTGACCGGGCCGGTAATCAGCGTGACACGTGCGCCTGCTTCCACAGCGGCCTCGGCCAGGGCAAAGCCCATCTTGCCGGAGCTGTGGTTGGTGATGTAACGCACCGGGTCGATGTTTTCCTGAGTGGGGCCCGCCGTGATCAGGACGTGCTTGCCGGTCAGGGTCAGGCGCTGGAAGCAGTCGGCGGCGCACTGGGCCAGGTCGCTGGCCTCAAGCATCCGCCCGAAACCCACGTCGCCACAGGCCTGGCTGCCGGATGCCGGGCCGAAGACACGAAAGCCTCGGTCTTCGAGCAGGCGGGTATTGGCCTGCACCGATTCGTCCCGCCACATGGCCTGGTTCATGGCCGGCGCGATAGCGACCGTGGCGTCGGTCGCCAGGACGATGGTGGTCAACAGGTCATTGGCAATGCCTTGCGACAGGCGAGCGATGAGGTCGGCAGTGGCGGGAGCAATGAGAATCAGGTCTGCCCACTTGGCCAGCTCGATATGCCCCATCGCGGCCTCGGCAGCAGGGTCCAGCAGATCCATGTGGACGGGGTGCCCGGAGAGGGCTTGCATGGTCAGGGGCGTGATGAACTCCGCTCCGCCTCTGGTCATGACGACACGCACTTCTGCGCCCTGGTCGCGCAGCCGGCGAACCAGCTCGGCGCTCTTGTAGGCAGCGATGCCGCCGCCGACGCCCAGAACGATGCGTTTTCGATACAGCCGCTGCATAGGCCTGCCTTTTTTGGTCCAGTGAATACGCGACAGCGATGACGCCTCCCCAGGCCGGGTCGCTGCGCAAAAAAGATGGGCTAAGATAGCACAGCGACCGCACCGGAACAGCGGCGCCACACACATGGAGGTGTTATGAGTATTCGCAATTGGCCTGTGGCCGAGCGCCCGCGTGAGCGTTTACTGGAGTCGGGTGCCCAGAGCCTTTCCGATGCCGAGTTGTTGGCCATCTTTTTACGCACCGGCGTGGCCGGAAAGAGCGCTGTCGATCTGGCGCGTCATCTGTTGAATCAATTTGGCAGTCTCCGGGCATTGCTGGAGAGCGACCTGACCGTGTTCAGCTCACACCTGGGGCTGGGGCCTGCGAAATTTGCCCAGTTGCAGGCGGTGATGGAGATGGCGCGTCGGCACATGGCCGAAACATTGCGTCGCGATTCCGTGTTGGAAAGCCCGTTGCAGGTACGCCGATACCTCAAGGCCATGCTTCGCCAGGAGTTGCATGAAGTGTTCGGCTGTCTGTTTCTCGACAGCAAGAACCGTGTCATGGCGTTCGAGATTCTGTTTCACGGGACCATCAATGCGGCGTACGTACACCCTCGGCAAGTGGTCAAGCGCGCCATGGTTCACAATGCCGCCAGCGTGATTCTGTGCCACAACCATCCCTCCGGTATCACCGATCCCAGCCAGGCCGATGTCGACCTGACCAAACGGCTGAAGCAGGCACTGGCACTGATCGACGTTCGGGTGCTGGATCATGTGATTGTCGGCGACGGAGAGCCGCTGTCGATGGTGGAGATGGGGTTGGTCTAAAAGGCTTTTCACGAATGAATTCGCGCCTACAGCGCGCGTAGGAGCGAATTCATTCGCGAACCTGCCTACTTCACCTTGACCTTGTAGAAGTCCTGCCGCCCGAACGGGCTGACTTCATAACCTGTGACGTCCTTGCGGGTCAGCGTCGCGGCCGTTGGGTGAGCCAGTGGCAGCCAGAGCGCCTGTTGCTGGATCTGCGCCTGGGCCTGCTGATACAGCTTGCTGCGCTGTGCCTGATCGCTGGTGGATTTGCCGTCGCTGATCAGCTTGTCCAGCGCCTTGTCGCAGTAACGGGCGAAGTTGGTGCCCGATTGCACGGCGGCGCAGGAGAATTGCGGTGTCAGGAAGTTATCCGGATCGCCGTTGTCGCCTGCCCAGCCCATGAACAGCAGGTCATGTTCGCCCGCCTTGGCGCGACGAATCAGTTCTCCCCATTCGATGACCTTGATCTCGGCATCGATGCCGATCGCCTTCAGGTCCGCCTGTAGCAACTGGGCGCCTACGCTCGGGTTGGGGTTGAGCAGGCTGCCGGAAGGACGGGTCCACAGGGTGGTCTTGAATCCATCCTTCAAGCCGGCCTTGGTCAGCAATGCCTTGGCCTTGGCGACATCGTGGGGGTAGCCGGGAAGGTCTTTGGCGTAGCTCCAGGTGTTGGGCGGATAGGGGCCGTTGGCGACTTCGGCGGTGCCTTCAAATACGGTTTTCAGGTAGTTGTTCTTGTCGAAGGCCAGGTTGATCGCCTGACGGACCTCCGGTTTGTCGAACGGTGGATGCTGGCTGTTGATGGCCACGAATGCCGTCATGAAGGCTTCGTTCTTTTCCACCTTGAGGGCCGGGTCCTGGCTGGCCACCTGGATGTCCGTCGGCTTGGGCGACAGTGCGATCTGGCATTCGTCCCGACGGATTTTCTGCAGGCGCACATTGGCGTCCGGCGTGATGGCGTAAATCAGCGCGTCGCTTTCAGGTTTGCCCTCGAAGTAATCCTGGTTGGCCTCGTAACGCACCACGGCATCTTTCTGGAAACGCTTGAAGATGAAGGGACCTGTGCCGACGGGCTGGCTGTTGAGCTTTTCCGGGGCCCCGGCCTTCAGTAGCTGGGCGGTGTATTCGGCCGAGTAGATTGACGCAAAGCCCATGCTCAAGGTCGCCAGGAACGTCGAGTCGGCATGGTTGAGGGTGAAGCGCACGGTATGCGCGTCGGGTGCCTCGATGTTCTTGATGAGTGCTGGCAACTGCATGGACTGCGCGTGAGGGAAGCCGCTCTGGGCAATCTTGTGCCAAGGGGTCTGTGGGTCGAGCATGCGCTTGAAGCTGAACAGCACATCGTCGGCGTTCAGTTCGCGAGTCGGGGTGAAATAGGGCGTGGTGTGGAATTTCACGCCGGAACGCAGCTTGAAATCGTAGGTCAGGCCATCACTGGAGATGTTCCAGGACTGCGCCAGGCTTGGCACCAGCTTGCCACTCCGGGCATCGAAATCCACCAGGCGGTTCATCAGCACATCGGCCGAAGCGTTGGTGGTGGTCAGTGAGTTGTATTGCACGACATCGAAGCCTTCAGGGCTGGCTTCGGTGCAGACCACCAGGCTTGCAGCCTGGGCCATGGCCGGAAAGATCAGTGGGGCGAGCAAAAAGGGTAATGCAGCAAGACGCATGGCGATATTCCTGTAATCAGAAAGGGTCCATCTGCCGGCGCAGTCTGGTGAGCGCCTTACCCTAGACCATGTGCCAGCGCAGAACAATCGTCATGGCGCGACGAGCGGTCAATTTGCCCGCGCGCCCGTATCGCCTGATTGCGCGGCCCGGGAATGAAGATTCCTGTGGGCTAAAGTACATTGCTTGTTGTTGCCTCAAAGGGTTTCTGGTATAAAGCAGCGCTCTTTTCTAGGGGCCCGGTTCCTTCACTGTAGGTGTAGCCGGTAAGACCCTTAAAGAAACGCGGCGCCTGGCGCCAAATGACTGAGAGATTAAGCGGCCAACCCATGCCGGGTTGGGCATGT